>NZ_VDMS01000005.1:0-300000 GCF_006346395.1 Nocardioides plantarum | reverse complement strand
CTGCAGTCGCTGGGCTACGAGGTCGCCGCCGCCGGCTATAGCCAGTGGAACGGCGTCGCGATCCTCAGCCGGGTCGGCCTCGACGACGTCGAGGTCGGCTTCCCCGACATGCCCACCTGGGGCGATCCCGCGGCCGCCGAGGCTCGCGCGATCGGGGCCACCTGCGGCGGCGTACGGGTGTGGTCGCTCTACGTGCCCAACGGCCGCAAGGTCGACGACCCCCACTACGCCTACAAGCTCGACTGGCTCGCGCGGCTGCGCGACGCCGCGACCTCCTGGACCGACACCCCCACGGCCCTGGTCGGCGACTGGAACATCGCCCCGCAGGACGACGACGTCTTCGACATCGGCGCCTTCGCGGGCTCGACGCACATCACGCCGGCCGAGCGGGCCGCGTTCGCCGCCTTCGTCGAGGCCGGGTACGCCGACGTGGTCCGGCCCCACACGCCCGGTCCGGAGGTCTACACCTACTGGGACTACTACCGCCAGCGCTTCGAGCGCAACCGCGGCATGCGCATCGACTTCGTGCTCGGGTCACCACCGCTGGCGGCCCGCGTCACGGGAGCCTTCGTGGACCGCGACGAACGGGCCGGCACGGGCGCCTCCGACCACGCGCCGGTCGTCGTCGACCTCGACCTCGACTAGTGGTGCGGGTCCGAAGTTCTTGATGGCTTGGCGTGCTCAGGGTGCGTGCCTTCGCGGTGGCGGCGGTCCGACGGCATATCTGGTCGTCTTCCGAGGATCGCCGGTGCCGCGAGGTGCGTGGCCTCAGTGCGCGAAGCGTCCAAGAACTTCGGCCCCGTGCCACTAGGACCCGACCCGCCGGGCAGGGACTGTCGGTGGTCGCGTCCACACTGGCGGCCATGGACCTCGCCACCGCTCTCGTGCTCGTCCTCGGCCTCCTCCTCGGCCTCGTGGCCGGAGCGGCGACGGGCTATGCCGCCGGCGTGCTGCGCGGCTCGGCGAGCGCCCAGGACGCCGCCGACGAGGCCGCGCGCGACGTGGCCGACGACCGTCTGGGCACGGCCCTCGACCAGCAGGCGATCGTGCGCGAGAGCCTCGAGCGTCTCCACGACCAGCTCCGCGACCTCGAGCACGGCCGGGTCGCCTGGCAGAGCCAGCTGCACGAGCAGGTGCTCGACATGCGGTCCTCGACCGAGACCCTGCGCCGCGAGACGCAGTCGCTGTCCACGGCGCTGCGCCGCCCCCAGGTGCGTGGGCGGTGGGGCGAGCTCCACCTGCGCAGGGCGGTCGAGCTCGCCGGCATGGTCGAGCACTGCGACTTCTCCGAGCAGGTGCGTCTCGACGACGGCGCCCGACGCCCCGACCTCGTCGTCCACCTGGCCGGCGGGCGCTCGGTCGTCGTCGACTCCAAGGTGCCCCTCGACGCCTACCTCGACGCGACCGGCTGCGACGACGACGAGACCCGTGCCGACCACGTCGCCCGGCACGCCCGCCAGCTGCGCACCCACGTCGACCTGCTGGCCGGCAAGGCCTACTGGCGCTCCCTGCCCGACTCCCCCGAGTTCGTGGTGCTCTTCGTCCCCGCCGAGTCGTTCCTGGCCGCGGCTCTCGACGCCGACCCGTCCCTCCTCGAGCACGCTGCGGCCCGTGAGGTCGTCCTCGCCACGCCCACGACGCTGATCGCCCTGCTCCGCACCGTCAGCCACGGCTGGCGCCACGAGGCGCTCTCGGCCCGCACCGACGAGATCCACCGGCTGGGCCGTGAGCTGCACGCCCGCCTGGCGACGTTCGGCGGGCACCTCGACCAGGTGGGTCGCTCGCTCAACGCGGCCGTCGGGCACTACAACGGAGCCGTCGGCTCGCTGGAGTCCCGCGTCCTGGTGCAGGCGCGGCGCTTCGACGACCTCGGGGTGACCGGTCCCGCCACCGCCGCCCTGACACCGCCCCGAGCCGTCGAGCTGCGGGCCGTCGACCGCGACGACCGCACCGGCGGTCCCGATGGTGGTCCCGGTGGCGGACCCCAGCGCGGGCCGGGCGGCGCCCCGTCCGGTCGGCGCGCCGACGGCCGTGAGCCCCCGCCTCCCCTTACCGTGACATCGTGACCCTGCCCGGCACCCGCACCCTGTGGGAGGAAGGCCGCGCGCCCGGCCACGAGGTCGTGGCCCTCGGCGTGGCGCTCGCCCTCACCGCGGCCGCGGTCGACCTGCTGCTCACCAGCCGGATGAGCCTGTTGTTCGACCTGGGGTTCGTGGCCCTGTGCGTGGCCCTCGCGCTCGCCGTACGCCCTGCCGACTTCTTCCACGTGGGGGTGCTGCCCCCGCTGCTCATGCTCTCGACGTTCCTGCTGCTGGCGATGTCGCGGGCCGAGGCGATCGCCGAGGCCCACGACGGGGTGCTCCAGGCGGTCGTGTCAGGACTGTCGCACCACAGCCTCGCCCTGGGCGCCGCCTACGTCCTGACGCTCGGGGTCCTGGCCGTGCGTCAGCGCATCGCGGTGCTGCGCGAGGCCGAGCTCGGCGCCGACCCCGGCGAGCTCACTCGAACCGGTCCGGGTCGCCGGCTCCCCGCCTGAGCACCTCGGGCGTCCCGCTCGACCAGTCGACGACGGTGGTGGGCTCGGCCGAGGTCTCCCCCGCCTCGACCACCAGGTCGACCTCGTGGTCGAGGTCCTCCTTGATCTCCCAGCCCATGGTGCGCGGCTCGGTCTCGCCGGGCAGGATCAGCGAGCTGCTCAGCAACGGCTCGCCGAGCTCCTCGAGAAGGAGCTGCACCAGCCGGTGGTCGGGGATCCGGACCCCGACGGTCTTCTTCTTCGGGTGCAGCAGCCGCTTGGGCACCTCCGGCATGGCCGGGAGGATGAAGGTGTACGGGCCCGGCGTGGCCGATCGGATGGCCCGGAACGCCGCGTTGTCGACGTGCACGAGCTGGCCGAGCTGGCTGAAGTCCTTGCAGACCAGGGTGAAGTGGTGCCGGTCGTCGAGCCCGCGGATCTTGAGGATCCGGTCGCGGCCGTCACGGTTGCCGACCCGTGAGCCCAGCGCGTAGCCCGAGTCGGTCGGATAGGCGATCAGGGCGTCGTCGTGCAGGGCGTCGACGACCTGGCGCACCAGCCGGGGTTGCGGGTTGTCGGGGTGGATGTCGACGTACCTGGCCATGGACCCGATCCTCCCACTCACCGGGCGTGACCGGATGACGTCGTGGTCCCGTCGACCCGATTTTTCCCAGCACCTACCCAGGTGCTGCACAGTGGAGCCCCGGACGCCCGCTGCTAGGAAGGGCGGAGCAACCCGGCGGACAGGAGGAGAGCGTGGCGATCACACCGCAACGAGACGACGACATGGTCGGCACCGCGGGGCGCCGACGGGTGGCCTACGTGCTGCCCGTCTACAACGAGGAGGCCGGCATCGCCGCCTTCCACGCCGCCCTGGTCGAGGCGACGGACACCCGGCCCGATCTCGACCTCGAGTTCGTCTACGTCGACGACGGCAGCCGCGACGACTCGCTGGCCCACCTGCTCAAGCTGCGCGGTGACGACGACCGGGTCACGGTGCTGAGCTTCTCGCGCAACTTCGGCCACCAGTTCGCCGTCACCGCGGGCCTCGACGCGTGTGCCGACGCCGACGCCGTGATCGTGATGGACACCGATCTCCAGGACCCCCCGCACGTCAGCCTCGAGATGATCGAGATGTGGGAGGGCGGTGTCGACGTCGTCTTCGCCCAGCGCCGCAGTCGACGTGACTCCCGGTTCAAGCGGGCCACCGCGTTCGGCTTCTACTGGCTGCTCGACCGGATGGCCGACACCGAGATCCCCCGCAACGTCGGCGACTTCCGGCTCATCGACCGCAAGGTGGTCGCCGAGGTCTCGCGCTACCGCGAGGCCGACAGGTTCCTGCGCGGGATCGTCGCCCACGTCGGGTTCCGCCAGGAGGCCCTGCTCTTCGACCGCGACGAGCGCTACGCCGGCGAGACGGGCTACCCGCTGCGCAAGATGATCCGGTTCGCGACCAGTGGCATCGTGGGGTTCTCGACCGCGCCGCTGCGCTGGATCTCCCGGCTCGGGTTCGCCATCTCGGCGTTCTCGGTCCTGCTGGCGCTCTACGTGCTCGGCGTACGCCTGCTGCGACCCGAGGAGTCCGTGCCCGGCTGGGCGTTCCTCGGCGTCGGCATGTTCCTGCTCAGCGGGCTGCAGCTGATCATGATGGGCGTCATCGGCACCTATCTCGGCCGCGTCTACGTCGAGGCCCAGGACCGCCCCCTCTACTCGTTGGCCCTCACGGCCCGGGGCCGCCGCGACGGTGCCCGCTGAAGGCTCGGCTGACGACCCTGCTGTCCCCGACCCTGCTGCGGTTCGGGGCCGTCGGCGTCGTCAACACGCTCCTCGACCTCGGCCTGTTCCTGCTGCTGCACGACCACCTCGGGATCGTGGCGGCCAACTTCGTCTCGACCAGCGCCGGGATGACCTTCAGCTTCGTCGTCAACGGGCTGGTCACGTTCAAGGCAGGACGGCTGACCCTGCGGCACGCACTGCTGTTCCTGGCCACGACCGGCACGGTGATGTGGGCGCTGCAGCCCGTGTTCATCCACCTGTTCCTCCAGGTGGTCGACCAGATCCTCGTCGTCAAGGTGCTGTCGATCGGGGTCTCGTTCGTCGCCAACTTCGCGGCGTACCGCTATGTCGTGTGGCCGGCGACGGAGCCAGCCACTCAGCCGACCGAGGCCTAGCTAGTGGCACGGGGCCGAAGTTCTTGGCCGCTTCGCGCACTGAGGCCACGCACTTCGCGGCAGCGACGATCCTCGGAAGACGACCAGGTATGCCGTCGGACCGCCGCCACCGCGAAGGCACGCACCCTGAGCACGCCAAGCCATCAAGAACGTCGGACCCGCACCACTAGAGACGCCCGGCGGCCTTGAGGTCGCGGCGCAGCTCCTGGGGCAGCGAGAAGACGAGCGACTCCTCGGCGGTGTGCACGGCGCGAGCGTCGGGGTAGCCGCGCTCGGCCAGGAACTCCAGCACTCCCTCGACGAGGGACTCGGGCACCGACGCGCCGGACGTCACCGACACCGTGCGTACGCCGTCGAGCCAGGCCTCGTCGACCTCGGAGACGTCGTCGACCCGGTAGGAGGCCAGCGCCCCGGCCTCGAGCGCGACCTCGACCAGGCGCACCGAGTTGGACGAGTTGGCCGACCCGACCACGATCACCAGGTCGGCGCCCGGCGAGATCTCCTTGACGGCGAGCTGGCGGTTCTGGGTGGCGTAGCAGATGTCGTCGCTCGGCGGGTCGAGCAGCAGCGGGAAGCGCTCGCGGATGGCGGCGACGGTCTCGAGGGTCTCGTCGACCGACAGGGTCGTCTGCGACAGCCACGCGACGCGGGCCGGGTCGCGCACGACGATGCCGGGCACGTCGGCCGGGCTCTGCACGAGCTGGACGTGGTCGGGAGCCTCACCGGCGGTGCCCTCGACCTCCTCGTGACCCTCGTGGCCGATCAGCAGGATGTCGTAGTCGTCGGCGGCGAACCGCTTGGCCTCGTGGTGGACCTTGGTGACCAGCGGGCAGGTCGCGTCGATCGTCTTGAGGTCGCGCTCGGCCGACTGGCGGTGCACCTCGGGCGAGACCCCGTGGGCGGAGAAGACGACGGTCGCCCCGGTGGGGACCTCGGCGATCTCCTCGACGAAGATCGCGCCCCGCGACTCGAGGTCGGCCACGACGTGCTTGTTGTGCACGATCTGCTTGCGCACGTAGACGGGGGCACCGTAGAGGTCGAGGGCCTTCTCGACGGTGATGACGGCGCGGTCGACGCCCGCGCAGTAGCCACGGGGGGCGGCGAGCAGCACTGCCCGCTCGGCCTCCTCGGGGCGCAGGACCGCGGGCATGCCGACATCGGTGGTCATGGGTCCAGTCTACGGACCCGGGCTGGTAGACACGGATTCGTGATCCTGCGATGAGGTACGTCGTCCTGGGGGCCGGAGCCGTCGGCGGCGGTGTGGGCGGTCTGCTGCACCGCGCCGGTCTCCCCATCACCCTGGTCGCCCGCGGCTCCCACCTGGCGGCCCTGCGGGCCGACGGCCTGCGGCTGCGGGTCGGACGCGAGCCCGAGCGGACCTGGCCCGTCCCGGCGGTGGGCGCTCCCTCCGAGGTCGACTGGACCGATGACACCGTGGTCCTGCTGGCGGTCAAGTCGCAGCAGACCGCGGCCGCGCTCGCCGACCTGCTCCCCCACCTGCCGCCCGAGGTGCCGCTGGTGTCGCTGCAGAACGGCGTCTCCAACGAGCGGACCCTGCTGCGTCACGTGGAGCACGTGCACGCGATCACGGTGATGATGCCGGCGAGCCACCTCGAGCCGGGACTGGTCACGATCCACTCGGCCGGCACCCCCGCACTCCTCGACATCGGGCGCTACCCCGACGGTCTGGACGACGTGGACCACGCCGTGGCAGCGGACCTGCGCGCGGCGGGCATGGCCAGCGAGCCGCGCGCCGACATCATGGCCTGGAAGCACCGCAAGCTCCTGATGAACCTCGGCAACGCCGTCGACGCCGCCTGCGTCCCGGGAGAGGACGCCGCCACCTTGGTCGACCGGTTGCGCCTGGAGGGCGAGCGGGTGCTGGCCGAGGCCCGGATCGCGGTGACCAGCGCGGCTGACGACCAGGACCGCCGGGGCGAGCTGCTGCGGCCGCTCGTCGACCGCGACGCGGTCGGCTCGTCGAGCTGGCAGAGCGTCAGCCGCCGCACCGGCGACGTCGAGACCGACCACCTCAACGGCGAGATCGTGCTGCTCGGCCGGCTCCATGGCGTACCAACACCGGCCAACGAGCTCGTTCGCCGCACCCTCAACGACCTCGTACGCCGCCGCGGCCGGCCCCGGACCGTCTCGGCCGCCGAGCTGCTGCGGCGCCTCGACGACGCCACCGAGACGCACGAGGGCCCCGCCACCTCACGGTGACGGGGCCCTCGAGGGTGCGCGGTCGGGCTCAGGCCTTGGGCGCGTCCTCGGCCGACTCGTCCTCGGTCGGCTCCTGCTCGGCGACGACGCTCTCCTCGGGCGACGCCTCCTGCGTGAGCTCGGTCGGGGCGTCGGTGACCTCGGACTGCTCGGTCTCGACGACCTCGTCCTCGGTCACGGGGGCCGGGGCGGCAGCGGCGGGCGCGGCCTTCTTGGTCGACGCCTTCGGCTCGTAGGCCTCGGTGACGAGCTCGATCACGGCCATCGGCGCGTTGTCGCCCTTGCGGGGACCGATCTTGGTGATGCGGGTGTAGCCACCGGGACGCTCGGCGAACGCCGGGGCGATCTCGGTGAACAGCTCGTGGACGACGCCCTTGTCGCGGATGGTCTTGAGGACCTCGCGACGCTGGTGGAGCGGGTTGTCGCCCTTGTGCGCCTTGACCGCCTTGGTGATCAGCTTCTCGGCGTGCGGACGCAGCGTGCGCGCCTTGGCCTCGGTGGTGGTGATCCGACGGTGCTCGAAGAGCTGGCTGGCCAGGTTGGCCAGGATGAGGCGCTGGTGCGCCGGGCTGCCGCCGAGGCGGGCACCCTTCTTGGGAGCGGGCATCGTGCTTCTCGATCCTCCCGGGCCGTACGAGGTACCCGGGCTAGAGGTGGTGGTGCATGAGTGAGGGTGCTGGGCGGTTCGCGACCGGAGGATCTGAACCGCAGGGCGACGGCCAGCTCGACCGAGGATCGAGCGGACCGCCAGTACGGCGGCTGATCGGCGGCCCTCGCCGCCGCCGAGCCAGGTTGGACACCACCTGGGCCGTGCGGCGGCCGTCAGCCGCCGATCAGTCCGACGTACAAATCGATCAGTACTGCTCGTCCTCGACGAACGCGTCGTCGTCGTCGTCGCCGTAGGCGGCCAGGGCGGCCTGCGGGTCGAAGCCGGGGGCGCTGTCCTTGAGGGACAGACCCATCTCGACCAGCTTGGCCTTGACCTCGTCGATCGACTTCGCACCGAAGTTGCGGATGTCGAGCAGGTCCTGCTCGGAGCGCGAGATGAGCTCACCCACGGTGTGGATGCCCTCGCGCTTGAGGCAGTTGTAGGACCGGACCGTCAGCTGCAGGTCCTCGACCGGGAGGGCGAGATCGGCGGCGAGCTGCTCGTCGACGGGCGAGGGGCCGATGTCGATGCCCTCGGCCTCGACGTTGAGCTCACGGGCCAGGCCGAAGAGCTCGACCAGGGTCTTTCCGGCCGACGCGATGGCGTCGCGGGGCAGGATCGACGGCTTGGTCTCGACGTCGATGACGAGCTTGTCGAAGTCGGTGCGCTGCTCGACACGGGTCGCCTCGACCTTGTAGGTCACCTTCAGCACGGGGCTGTAGATCGAGTCGACCGGCATCCGGCCGATCTCGTTGTCGTTGCCCTTGTTCTGGACGGCCGAGACGTAGCCGCGGCCGCGCTCGACGACCAGCTCCATCTCGAGCTTGCCCTTGTCGGACAGCGTGGCGATCTTGAGGTCGGGGTTGTGGACCTCGACACCGGCCGGGGGCGCGATGTCGGCGGCCGTGACGTCACCGGCACCGGACTTGCGCAGGTACATGGTGACGGGCTCGTCGTGCTCGGAGGAGACGACGAGGCCCTTGAGGTTGAGGATGATCTCGGTGACGTCTTCCTTGACGCCCTCGATGGTCGAGAACTCGTGGAGGACGGTGTCGACCTTGATGCTCGTGACCGAGGCACCGGGGATCGAGGACAGCAGGGTACGACGCAGCGAGTTGCCGAGCGTGTAGCCGAAGCCGGGCTCGAGGGGCTCGATGACGAACCGGCTCCGGAAGTCGCCGACGGTCTCTTCCGACAGGGTGGGACGCTGTGCGATGAGCACTTGTTTGTTTCCTTCCCGGGCCGACCGCTATATGAGGGCCCAGATTGCAATTTGCCGGTGATGACGGAAGGTGACGGCCCGGTGGGGGCGTCGCGACGACGCCCGCACCGGACCGACGGGTTCACTTCTTGGAGTAGTACTCCACGATCAGCTGCTCGGTGATCGGCATGTCGATCTGGGCGCGCACCGGGACCGAGTGCACGAGGATGCGCATCCGCTCGGGCAGCACCTGCAGCCAGGCCGGGACGACCCGCTCGCCGAACGTCTCGCGCTGGACGATGAACGGCGTCATCTGCAGCGACTTCTCGCGCACGTCGATGATGTCGTACTGGGTCACCTGGAACGACGGGATGTCGACCTTGTGGCCGTTGACCAGGAAGTGTCCGTGGACGACGAGCTGGCGGGCGTGGCGACGCGACCGGGCGAAGCCGGCGCGGTAGACCACGTTGTCGAGGCGGCACTCCAGCAGCTGCAGGAGGTTCTCACCGGTCTTGCCGGTGCGGCGAGCAGCCTCGACGTAGTAGTTGAAGAACTGGCGCTCCATCACGCCGTAGGTGAAGCGGGCCTTCTGCTTCTCCTGCAGCTGAGTGCGGTACTCGCTCTCCTTGATGCGGGCGCGGCCGTGCTGTCCGGGCGGGTAGGGACGCTTCTCGAAAGCAGCGTCACCACCGACGAGGTCGACACCGAGACGGCGCGACTTCCGGGTCATGGGTCCGGTGTAACGGGCCATGGGTCAGTCTCCTGTTCTGTCTCGGGTCAGACGCGCCGGCGCTTGGGCGGGCGGCAGCCGTTGTGGGGGGCGGGGGTCACGTCCTGGATGGTGCCGACCTCGAGGCCGATCGCACCCAGCGAGCGGATCGCGGTCTCACGCCCGGAGCCGGGGCCCTTGACGAAGACGTCGATCTTCTTCATGCCGTGCTCCATCGCACGACGACCGGCGGCCTCGGCGGCCATCTGGGCGGCGTACGGCGTGGACTTGCGGGAGCCCTTGAAGCCGACGGTGCCGGCGGACGCCCACGAGATGACCGCCCCGGTGGGGTCGGTGATCGTCACGATCGTGTTGTTGAACGTGCTCTTGATGTGGGCTTCGCCCTGAGCAATGTTCTTCTTCTCCTTGCGGCGGACCTTCTTGGCGCCGGCCGCGCGAGCCTTGGGAGGCATCGGTTATCTCCTGGTCTTCATTGAGCGAGCTGGTCAGTGGTGGAAGGCAGTGGCGTGGTCCCCGAGGGGAGACGCGTCACTTGGCCTTCTTCTTGCCGGCGACCGTGCGCTTGGGACCCTTGCGGGTACGAGCGTTGGTCTTGGTGCGCTGACCGCGGACCGGGAGGCCCATGCGGTGGCGGCGACCCTGGTAGCTGCCGATCTCGATCTTGCGGCGGATGTCGGCCTGGACTTCGCGACGGAGGTCACCCTCGATCTTGAACTCCAGGCGCTCGATCTCGTCGCGGAGCCTGACCAGCTCGTCGTCGCCCAGCTGGTGCACCCGCATGTTGGGGTCGACACCGGTGAGCTCGAGGAGCTGCTGGGAACGGGTACGGCCGATGCCGTAGATGTAGGTGAGCGCGATCTCGACGCGCTTGTCGCGCGGGAGGTCGACGCCGACGAGGCGTGCCATGAAATGGCCTTTCGGTTCTGCAGCGGTTTCGTACGCGATGCGTCCAGGTGGTTGCTCGAGCTGGTCGAGCCCCGGCTCCGGCCGTCTGCTCCGGAGGTGCTTCAGCGGGTGGGACCCGCCTAGCGATCGCGTTGGGTGAGGTGTGTTCAGTTGTGTGGTGCGGGTAATCCGGTGTGGATCAGCCCTGGCGCTGCTTGTGGCGGGGGTTTTCGCAGATCACCATGACGCGGCCGTGGCGACGGATCACCTTGCACTTGTCACAGATCTTGCCCACGCTCGGCTTGACCTTCATGTCAGGCCTTTCTGGTCGGACTGGCTGGTTGGCTACTTGTAGCGGTAGACGATGCGACCACGGGTGAGGTCGTACGGCGAGAGCTCCACCACCACCCGGTCCTCGGGGAGGATCCGGATGTAGTGCTGACGCATCTTGCCGCTGATGTGCGCGAGGACCTTGTGGCCGTTGCTGAGCTCGACCCGGAACATCGCGTTCGGGAGGGCCTCCGTGATGGAGCCCTCCATTTCGATCACGCCTTCTTTCTTCGGCATGTCCTCACCATCTGATCGCTTCGTTGTCTACCGTCGACCCGGGAACCTCGACTCCGGCGGAGCCATGGACCTCATCCGGCCGTTCCGGACCCCTCTTCCCGAGCACGCGCTGACCACCGCGCCAATCTCTGGCTGAGTGGTCACCACTGGCTCGAGCAGCCGCGAGGCGTCACGAAACAGACCCATGTTGGGCCGACACACCAGTTTAGGGTCCAGCGGCTTCGAAAGACCAATCCCTGCAGACGACGTCTCCCGCCCCGCTCAGGGTCAGGACACGAGCAGGCGCAGCGTCTCCTCGCGGGCCGGGGCCGACCCCGGTTCGGTGCCCACGTGGGCGCCGGCGACCGGGTTGACCATCACCTCGTCGACGCCGTACGTCGCGGCGAGGGTGAGCAGGTCCTCCCGCGCGCCAGCGGGGTCACCGATGACCCAGCGCTGCGCCATCGCGTCGACCAGGGACTGCTCGTCGGCCCCCAGCTCGCGCTTCTCGGCCTCCTCGACGAGGACCTGCGCCGCGAGCGGGCGCCCCGAGCGCAGCGCGAGCATCGTGAGCAGCTGCGGCAGCGCGAGCCGGTAGGCCTCCTCGGCGCTCTCGGCGACCGAGGCGTTGACGGTCAGGAACGTGCGGGGCTCCGCCAGCTCGGGCGACGGCCTGAAGGTCGAGCGGTAGAGCTCCAGGGCCTCGGCGGTGCCGGAGCCGGAGAAGTGGTGCGCGAAGACGTAGGGCAGCCCCTTCTGGGCCGCGAGCCGGGCGGAGTAGTCACTGCTGCCGAGCAGCCAGATCGTCGGCACGCTCGTCGCGTGCGGGGTCGCGTTGAGCACGTGGGTCCGTCCCTGCACGCGCACCCCCACGCCCTCGGCGTCCATCATGGCGATGACGTTGTCGACGTACTCCGGGAAGTGGGTGACGTTGTCCTCGCTGACCCCGCCCGCGCCGTGGCGCAGCGCCCAGCTGGTCACCCCGTCGGTGCCCGGGGCGCGGCCGATGCCGAGGTCGATCCGGCCCGGGTGCGCGGCCTCGAGGAGCGCGAACTGCTCGGCAACCACCAGGGGCGCATGGTTGGGGAGCATCACGCCGCCGCTGCCGACGCGGATGCGGGAGGTCGCACCGGCGACCATCGCGATCAGCACCGGCGGGTTGGTCGAGGCCACCGCCGGCATGTTGTGGTGCTCGGCCATCCAGAAGCGCTCGTAGTCGAGGTCGTCGGCCGTCCGAGCCAGCGAGATCGTGGCACGGACAGCGTCGCCGCTGGACTGGTCGGAGCGCACGGGCACGAGGTCGAGCACGGACAGCGCAGGCAGGGTGGTCATCGCAGGGACAACACGCCGCGGCGCGCGGGGATTCCGCTCGGGCCGACGTACGACGGCGGCGGGTGCCGGACCCCCACGGATCCGACACCCGCCGTCATCGGCCTGGCCTGGCGGGTCAGGGCAGCGGCACCGCCGGGACCGCCGGGGTCGGGGCGACGTAGTCGCTGGAGTCGCCGGTGATCGCCACGTAGAACCGCTTGTGCGTGTTGGGGTTGGCCGCGGTCCCGTCACCGGTCACCGTGAGGGAGCCGTCGCTGTTGCGGGGGCTGACCACGAAGGTGTTGCGGGTGTTGGCCCCCGTGGGTGCGCACCCGACGACGCCGGTGATGCCGCAGACGGTCGCCGTGATCTCGCCGGAGAACTCCGGGTTGCTGTCGGCGCCGGCCGCGCGGCCGTTCAGGACGGTGTCGTTGTTCTGGTCGTACTGGTTCTGCAGGGCGATCGAGACCGTCACGCCGTTGTTGGACAGGGGCTCGTTGGCGTCGATGTAGACGTTGCCGAGAGCACCGGCGGGCACGGCAGCGCCCGAGTTGTTGACGACGTCGTACGCCGTGCGCACGGTGAAGCCGCCCGACTGGGCGACGATCTCGCCGTTGCGGTCGACCAGGAGCCAGCGGCCGGTGCCGTCCGCGCCGTCCTTGCCGTCCGCGCCGTCCTTGCCGTCCGCGCCGTCGGCGCCGGCCGGGCCCTGGGTGCCGGCGGGACCCTTCGGTCCGGGGATCCGGGCGCTGGCGGCGAGGTCGGCGCGCTCGATGGTGCCGTTCTTGATCTTCAGCGAGCTGACCGCGCTGTTCTTGATGTCGGCGTTGCCGATCGTCGCGGCGGCGTAGGAGGTGCCGCCGAGTGCGACGACGAGCGCCGCGGTCGAGATCAGGAGAGGGGCGCTCGGTCGACGACCGGCGAGGACGCGGGGAACACGGAGCATGGAGGGAGACCCTTCGTCGATGTGACGTGGCCCACCCGGACCACGTACAGCGCTATCCGGAGCTGGTCGGCGAACGGATTGGTACGACGAGCAAGCGCCCCCGCGGCGACCGCAGCCGCAAAATGATCGAGGGCCCGGACGTCGTCACGTCCGGGCCCTCGAGTGGCAGGTGCAGGATTCGAACCTACGTAGGCTGTGCCGGCTGATTTACAGTCAGCTCCCTTTGGCCGCTCGGGCAACCTGCCAGGGTGTGTGCGGGCCGAGTCGATCGGCCTGCAACGAGGGACGACAATAGCGCAGCCGGGCCGGGTTGGCTCAATCGCTCCGCCGGTCCCGGTCGACCCCCACCATCCACGTCATCCACCAGCCCACCGGCAGAGGAGCAGGACCCCACCATGGCCGACTCGTCGTTCGACATCGTCAGCAAGATCGACCGCCAGGAGGTCGACAACGCCCTCGGGCAGACCGCCCGCGAGATCTCCACCCGCTTCGACTTCAAGGGCACCGGCGCCACCATCGAGTGGCAGGGCACCGAGGCGATCGAGATCAGCGCCTCCGCCGACGACCGGGCCACCGCCGTCCTCGACGTCTTCAAGGACAAGCTCATCAAGCGTCAGCAGAGCCTGAAGATCCTCGACGCCTCCGAGCCCCGCGCCTCGGGCCAGCAGTCGAAGATCGGCATCGTCCTCAAGGAGGGCATCAGCAGCGAGGACGCCAAGAAGATCAGCAAGCTCATCCGCGACGAGGGCCCCAAGGGCGTCAAGGCGCAGATCCAGGGCGACGAGCTGCGCGTCTCGTCCAAGAAGCGCGACGACCTGCAGGCCGTGCAGGCCCTGGTCAAGGGACAGGACTACGAGTTCGCGGTGCAGTTCACCAACTACCGCTGAGTCGTCCGGCGTCCGGCGCCGGCCACCGGGTCACAGCTGCAGCAGCGGCACGGTGGCGGCGCCGACCGCCGGTGAGAGCCACACCCGGACGCCCTCGGCGAGATCGAGGGCCCGGGCGTGGGTGCGGGTGAGCACCACGAGCACCTCGGCGCCGTCGTCGGTGGTGACGGTCAGGCGCACCTCGAAGCCGACCCGCAGGTGCCGGGTGACGGTGCCGGACACGGCGCCCTTGACCAGCAGCGGGTCGAGGGACACCTCGATGTCGTGCGGTCGCAGCGTCAGCCCGTCGAGGCTGGTCACGTCACCCAGGAAGCCCATGACGAAGGGGTTGGCCGGCTCGTCGTACAGCTGGTCGGGGGTGCCGATCTGCTCGACCCGACCCTCGTTGATCACCACGATCTCGTCGGAGACCTCCATGGCCTCCTCCTGGTCGTGCGTCACGAAGACCGTCGTCACGCGGACCTCGTCGTGCAGGCGCCGCAGCCAGTCGCGCAGCTCCTTGCGGACCTTGGCGTCCAGGGCGCCGAACGGCTCGTCGAGCAGCAGCACCGTGGGCTCGACGGCGAGGGCGCGCGCCAGGGCGAGCCGCTGCCGCTGGCCCCCGGAGAGCTGCGAGGGCAGCCGGTGCGCGAACTGCGAGAGGTGCACGAGGTTGAGCAGCTCGTCGACCTTCGCCGCGACCTGGGCCTTCGGGCGCTTGCGGATCTCGAGGCCGAACGCGACGTTCTTGGCCACCGTCATGTGCTTGAAGACGGCGTAGTGCTGGAAGACGAACCCGACGTTGCGCTTCTGCGGAGGCAGCGTGGTGGCGTCCTTGCCCTCGATGACGACCGAGCCGCTGTCGGCGGTCTCGAGGCCGGCGATGATGCGCAGCAGGGTCGACTTGCCGCCGCCGCTGGGCCCGAGCAGCGCGGTCAGCTGGCCGGTGGGGATGCTGACGTCGATGTCCTCCAGGGCGACGAAGTCGCCGTAGGTCTTGTTGACGCCGCGGATGTCGATGCTCACTTGGGGTCCTCCGGCTTGCGAATCAGGGACACCACGACGAGGGCGAGCACCGAGATCAGCACGAGCACGAATGCTGCGGCGTAGGCGACCGATTCCTCGTAGCCGGTGTAGCGCTTCTGGATCAGGATGGTGGCGGTCTCCCCGCGCAGCGGCGCGCCCGGGCTCACGACCGAGACGGCGCCGTACTCGCCGAGGCAGCGGGCCAGGCTGAGGACGACGCCGTAGACGACGGCCCACTTGATGCTCGGCAGGGTGATCCGGCGGAAGGTCTGCCACCCGCTGGCCCCGAGGCTGCTGGCCGCGAGCTCGGCGTCGGTGCCGATCTCCTCGAGGGTGGGCACGACCTCGCGGATGACCAGCGGCAGGCTGACGAACGCCGTGGCCATGATGAGCCCAGGCGTGGAGCCGATGATGAAGATGCCGGCCGACTCGAGGGCGCCACCGAACCAGCCGTCGCCCGAGCTGTAGGCCAGGACGAGGGCCAGGCCGACGACCACCGGGGACACCGACATCGGCAGGTCGACGAGGACCGACAGGACACGACGGCCGGGGAAGCGGTAGCGCACCAGCAGCAGCGAGATCCCGACGCCGAAGACGGTGTTGATGACGACCGCCCAGATGGCACAGGTGGCGGTCAGGCTGAACGCGTAGGTCACCGTGGGGTCCTGCAGCCGCTCGAGGAAGGCGCCCACCCCGCCGGACGCGCCCTTCTCGATCGGCGCGAAGGTGCGCTTGACGACCTCGCTGACCGGCCAGGCCACGAGCACGAAGAGGTAGACGATCACGAAGATCCGCAGCGCGTAGGTGACCGGTCCTCTGCTCTGGCGCACCTGCCGGGTGTCAGCCACGGCGTGCCGCCCGTCGCGAGATGAGGTCGAGCGCCACGATCGCCAGGACCGCCACGAGGAGCAGCAGCACGGCCACCGCCGCCGCGCCGGCCTGGTTGTCGCCCTCGAGGAACTTGAAGATCTTCAGCGAGGCGACCTCGGTCTTGAACGGCGTGTTGCCCGAGATCAGGACCAGCGACCCGAACTCGCTGATGGCCCGGGCGAAGCCCAGCGAGGAGCCGGCCGCGATGGCCGGGACCAGGCTGGGGAGGATCACCCGGCGGAACGTGGTGGCCCGCGACGCCCCGAGCGAGGCGGCAGCCTCCTCCACATCGGCGTCGAGCTCGATGAGCACGGGCTGCACGGTGCGCACCACGAACGGCAGGGTCACGAAGAGCAGCGCCATGAAGATGCCCTGTCGTGTGTTGACGATGTTGATACCGACGGGGCTCTGGGGCCCGTAGAGGCTGAGCAGGACCAGGCCGGCCACGATGGTCGGCAGCGCGAACGGGATGTCGATGACGACGTCGAGGACGCGCTTGCCCCGGAACTGGTCGCGCACCAGCACCCACGCCACCACGGTGCCCAGGACGGCGTTGACGATCGTGACCAGGAGCGCCTCGATCACCGTGAGGCGCAGGGCTGCGAAGGTCTGCCGGTCGGTCAGGGTGTCGACGAAGTCGCCGAAGCCGCCCGCGAGGCTCGCTCCGACCACGGCCGCCAGCGGCAGCATCACCAGGATGCTGAACCAGACCAGCGCCACTCCGAGGCCGAGGCCGGTCGTCGGCGTCAGGGCGAAGACCCCGCCGGAGCCGCCCTTCCTGCCGGAGGTCGTGCGCCCGATGGGCTTCGCCGCGGTGGCGGCCCCGGTCATGAACCGGTGGCCGCGGCGTACAGGTTGTCGAAGCGGAGCTTCTTGCCGTCCTTGCCGAACCACTCGGCGGTCACGGCCTTCCAGCCACCGAGCTCGTCGATGGTCGTCAGCTTGCCGGTCGGCGCGGGGAACGGGTCGTCGGGCGTCTCGGTCTGGTCGACGGTGATGCCGGAGACGTCGAGGTCGCCGACCGGGCGGAAGCCCTTCTTGACGAACTCGGTCTGACCCGCGTCGCTGAGCACGAAGTCGAGGAAGTCCTGCGTCTTGGGGTTGGCGTCCTTGAGCACCGCACCGGGGTTCTCGATGAGGAACGTGTTGGGCGGGATGACGTAGTCGAGCTCGTCGCCCTCCTGCCGCGCGAGGATCGCCTCGTTCTCGTAGGTGATCAGCACGTTGCCGACGCCCTTCTTGAACGCCTCGGTCGCCTCGCGGCCGCTGGCCGCCCAGGAAGTGACGTTGCCGAAGACGTCGGTCAGGAACTGGTCGGCCTGGTCCTCGCTCAGCCCACGCTCCTTGGCGTCGGCGTAGAGCGCCATCACGTTCCAGCGCGCCGCGCCGGAGCTCGCCGGGTCGGCGGTGACGACGTCGACGTCGTCGCGGGTCAGGTCGGACCAGTCCTTGATGCCGAGCGGGTTGCCCTTCTCGACCACGATCACCGCGACCGAGCTGGAGACGATGCCCTTGGTCGGGCCGGCATTCCAGTCCTCGTCGACGAGCCCGCCGTCCACCAGGCGCGTCACGTCGGACTCGAGGGAGAAGTGGACGTAGTCGACGTCCTTGCCCTTGGTGGCGAGGACCTTGCGGCTCTGCTCGCCGGAGGCGCCGTAGGAACCCGAGAAGGTGACGCCCTTGCCGGCGTCGGTCTTGGCGAACTCGGCACCGATGGCCTTGTTGGCCGCCTCGGGCACCGCGAAGCCGACGATGTTGATGGTGTCCGCGCTGTCGCTGCCCTGCGAGGAGGTGCAGCCGGTGAGCGCGAGCACCCCCGTGGCCAGGACCGCTGCTGCCTTGAACGTCGTCTTCATCTCGTCTGCTCTCGTCGTGGTCACCCGCCAGGCTTCGTGGCGTATCTGCAGCAGACTAATAGATATTGAAGACCATCCACAACGGTCCGCACCGGATGAGACGGCGAGAGGGCTGCCGTGGCGAGGGTCACCTTCCGACAGGCAGGATGCCCTGGCTCCGCCCGCATCGCGGACTACCCTGGAACCACGGTGGGCCACAGCCGGACACGTGTCTGGAACGTGTTCTAGTTTTGGCCCCGGCCGCCGTACGATGCGGGTCATCGGCGCGGCCGACGCACTCGGGACGACTCTCGTCCCGACACGACGAAGGTGGGACATGTCCAAGCAGGTCAAGCAGCTCGACCGGGTGGTCATCCGGTTCGCGGGGGACTCCGGGGACGGCATGCAGCTGACCGGTGACCGGTTCACCCAGGAGTCGGCCGTCTTCGGCAACGACCTCGTCACGCTGCCCAACTTCCCGGCCGAGATCCGCGCCCCTCAGGGCACGATCCCCGGGGTGTCGTCGTTCCAGGTGCACTTCGCCGACCACGACATCCTCACCGCCGGCGATGCCCCCGACGTGCTGGTCGCGATGAACCCCGCGGCCCTCAAGGCCAACATCGGCGACCTGCCCAAGGGCGCGGCGATCATCGTGGACACCCACGACTTCACCAAGCGCAACCTCGAGAAGGCCGGCTACAACGCCAACCCCCTCGAGACCGTCGGCGAGGTCAACGACCCCCTGGGTGAGTTCCAGGTGCACACCGTCGACCTCACCGGCATGACCGTCGAGGCCGTCAAGGAGTTCGGCCTGTCCCGCAAGGACGCCGCCCGGGCCAAGAACATGTTCGCCCTGGGCCTGCTGTCCTGGATGTACGGACGCCCGACCGAGGGCACCGAGGCGTTCTTGTCCAAGCGGTTCGCCAAGGTCCCCGACATCCGCGACGCCAACCTGACGGCGTTCAAGACCGGCTGGAACTACGGCGAGACCACCGAGACGTTCGCGGTCCAGTACGAGATCAAGCCGGCCACGATGGCCCCGGGCACCTACCGCAACATCACCGGCAACCTGGCCCTGTCCTACGGCCTGATCGCCGGCGGGGTGCAGTCCGGGCTGCCGATCCTGCTCGGGTCCTACCCGATCACCCCGGCCTCCGACATCCTCCACGAGCTGTCGAAGCACAAGGCCTTCGGCGTCACGACCCTGCAGGCCGAGGACGAGATCGCCGGCATCGGCATGGCCATCGGCGCCTCCTTCGGCGGGGCGCTGGGCGTCACGACCACCTCGGGTCCCGGCGTGGCCCTCAAGGGCGAGTCCATCGGCCTGGCCGTGATGACCGAGCTGCCCCTGGTCGTGGTCAACGTCCAGCGTGGCGGGCCGTCCACCGGGCTGCCCACCAAGACCGAGCAGTCCGACCTGCTCCAGGCCATGTACGGCCGCAACGGCGAGGCCCCCGTGCCGATCATCGCCCCGCAGTCCCCCGGTGACTGCTTCGCGGCTGCGGTCGAGGCCATCCGGATCGCGGTCACCTACCGCACCCCGGTCATGCTGCTCTCCGACGGCTACCTCGCCAACGGCTCGGAGCCCTGGCAGGTGCCCGACGTCGCCGACCTCCCCGTGATCGACCCCGCCTTCGCCACCGGCCCCAACAAGACCGTGGCGGGCAAGGTCGGCAAGGACGGCACCCAGGCCCCCGACACCGAGGAGTTCTGGCCCTACCTGCGCGACGAGGAGACCCTCGCCCGACCGTGGGCGATCCCCGGCACCGCCGGGCTCGAGCACCGCATCGGTGGGCTCGAGAAGGGCGACGGACACGGCAACATCTCCTACGACCCGGCCAACCACGACCTGATGGTCCGCACCCGCCAGGCCAAGATCGACCGGATCGCCGACTCTCTGCCCCCGCTCGTCGTCGACGACCCGTCCGGTCCCCCCGGACAGGGCAAGGCGAAGGTGCTGGTCATCGGCTGGGGCTCGACGTACGGCCCGATCGGTGCCGGGTGCCGCCGCGTCCGCAAGGCCGGGTACGACGTCGCGCAGGTTCACCTGCGCCACCTCAACCCGTTCCCGAAGGACCTCGGCGACATCCTCCGGCGTTACGACAAGGTGCTGGTGCCCGAGATGAACCTCGGCCAGCTCTCGTTGCTGCTGCGCGGCAAGTACCTCGTCGACGCCATCGGCTACAACCACGTCCGCGGCCTGCCCCTCAAGGCGGCCGAGCTCGCCGAGGCCATCGGCAACCTGGTCGCCGAGGCCGAGGGCATCGCCGTCGACCTGACCACTCCCACGACCACTCAGGAGGTCTGAGCCATGACCGCGACCGACCTGCCCATGCCCGACCTGCGCACCGGCGTCGAGCTCGTCCCCACCCGGGACGAGGGCGTCACCGAGACCGGCAAGGACTACACCTCCGACCAGGAGGTCCGCTGGTGCCCTGGCTGCGGCGACTACGCCGTTCTCAAGGCCGTGCAGGGCTTCTTGCCCGACCTCGGCCTGCGCCGGGAGAACATCGTCTTCATCTCCGGCATCGGGTGCTCCTCACGCTTCCCCTACTACCTCGACACCTACGGCATGCACTCGATCCACGGCCGTGCCCCCTCGATCGCGACCGGTCTGGCCACCGCCCGCGAGGACCTGAGCGTGTGGGTCGTCACCGGCGACGGCGACGCCCTGTCCATCGGCGGCAACCACCTCATCCACGCCCTGCGCCGCAACGTCAACATGACGATCCTGCTGTTCAACAACCGGATCTACGGCCTCACCAAGGGCCAGTACTCCCCCACCAGCGAGGCCGGCAAGGTCACCAAGTCGACCCCCATGGGCTCGGTCGACCACCCCTTCAACCCGGTCTCCCTGGCCCTGGGCGCCGAGGCCAGCTTCGTGGCCCGCACCATTGACTCCGACCGCAAGCACCTCACCTCGGTGCTCTCGGCCGCCGCCGCCCACCGCGGCACGTCCCTGGTCGAGATCTACCAGAACTGCCCGATCTTCAACGACGGCGCCTTCGACGCGATCAAGGACAACGACACCAAGCACGACGCGATCATCCCGCTCGTGCACGGCGAGCCGATCCGCTTCGGTGGCCTCGTCGATGGACGGGGCTCGAAGGGACTCGTGCGCGACACCGAGACCGGCGGCGTCAAGATCGTGACCGTCGCCGACGTCGGCGACGACGCGATCCTGGTCCACGACGCCCACCAGCCCGACCCCTCCACCGCGTTCGCGATCAGCCGGCTCACCGAGATGGGCTACCTCAACCAGACGCCGATCGGCATCTTCCGCCAGGTCGCCCGCCCGACGTACGACGACCAGTCCCGCGCCCAGATCGGCTCGGCCACCGCGGCCGCGGCCGGCGACCCCGCCGACCGCCTCGGCGCCCTGGTCAACGGCGGCGACACCTGGACCGTCGTCTGACCTGCTGACACGACTCCGCTGACACGCCGAAGGGCCCCCGCCGATGGCGGGGGCCCTTCGTGTCAGGTGCTGCTCAGGTCACTTGTAGGGGATCTGGCAGGTCTGGGCGGACGTCTTGGTGCAGGTCTGCCAGATGTCGCTGGTGGCCGTCCCGATGCGGGCCCGCCACAGGTAGCTGCGCCGCGTCGGAGGAGCCGAGATCTGGCCCTTGTAGTTGTTGGCGCTGTTGAGACGCGTCGTGCGGTAGTAGCGGAAGTTGCAGGTGCCCTTGGCCTTGTCGCAGGCCGTGGCGACCTGGATCGAGACCTTGCCGTCACCCTTGGCGCCGTAGACCTTGCCGGTGAGGTAGAGGTTGGCGGGCTTGTTGGCGGCCGGACGGATCTTGACGACCTTGGCCGTGATGCTCGTCGTGGCGCGCTCGGACGTGTCGGCCTTCTGGGCGACGGCGGCGGGCCGCGTGTCGACCTCGGCACCGGCGCGCGACGGGGTCGTCGCGATCGTGGCGGTCAGCGCGACGGCGACGACGGCCACGAGCATGCGGGGGGAACGCATAGGGGAACTCCTCCAAGCTGGGTTACGAGACCCGGGACTCCTGCCCAGGCCACCGGCGACCAAACCCCGAGGGGCCATGCCGACTTCGGCGACCCTGACTCTAGAGTCACGGCGTGACCGAGGAGCGACGCGGGCTGGCGCTCGGAGTCATGGCCTACGCGCTATGGGGGGCGTTCCCGCTCTACTGGCCCCTCCTCGAGCCGAGCGGGGCGCTGGAGATCCTGGCCCACCGGGTCGTCTGGTCCTCGATCACGCTGGCCGTCCTGGTCGCCGTCCTGCGCCGGGGCGCGGAGGTCCGGGCAATCGTCGCCGACCGCAGGGTCCGACTCCTGCTGCTGGTGGCCGCGGTGACCATCACGACCAACTGGACGACGTACATCTACGGCGTCAACAGCGGCCGGGTCGTCGAGACCTCCCTCGGCTACTTCATCAACCCCCTCGTGACCGTCCTGATGGGCGTCCTGCTGCTGCGCGAGCGGCTGCGCCCCCTGCAGTGGGGCGCCCTCGGCGTCGGTGTGGCGGCCGTCGGCGTGCTCACGATCGACTACGGCCGCCCGCCCTGGATCGCGCTGGTCCTGGCCTTCTCGTTCGGCACCTACGGCCTGGCCAAGAAGTCCGCCGACGTCGGCGCCGTCGAGAGCCTGGCCTTCGAGACCGCGGTCATCGCCCCGCTCGCCCTGGTCTACCTCGCGGTCATCGGCATCCAGGGCCAGGCGCAGTACACCTCCGAGGGGACCGGCCACGTCCTCCTGCTCGCGAGCACCGGCCTGGTCACCGCGGTCCCCCTCATCTGTTTCGGCGCCGCAGCCACCCGCGTCTCGATGGTCTCCCTCGGCCTCCTGCAGTACCTCGCCCCGACGATCCAGTTCGCCCTCGGCCTTGTGATCTTCGACGAGACCATGACCGCCGGCCGCTGGATCGGCTTCGCCCTGGTCTGGGCCGCGCTGGTGGTCTTCACGGTGGAGGCCCTGCGCCACCGCCACCGCCAGCTCGCCCTCGCGGCGGCGGCGACTGCTGCTGCCTGAGGTCCGTGGTTGGGGTTGTCGTGCGCGCCTGCGGCGCGTTTCCGCCTGCGGCGGGCTTTCGGGGTTTCGCACCACGGGGTCCGTGGGTGGGGGGGGGTGGGGGGCGCCCGGGGGGGGGTTCGCCGGGCGGGGGGGGGGGGGGGGGGGCCGCCCGGGGGGGGGGGGGGGGGGGGGGGGGGGGGTCCTGCGGCGGGGCGGAACCGCACCCCGCCAGTGGCGACGCCGTGTCGCGCACTACTTCCGATCTGTGGCCCAGTTGTGCTGGCGCGCGCCACGCCGCGCCTGATCCTGGCCGGGGCACGCTTCCGCCGCGCCTACGGACCCCACCCCACCCAGTCGGTTCCCACGGGTGCTGCCCCCAGGGGTGGAGATCACGGGGTCACCTCGGGCATCCCACCTCCCCCCTGGGGGAAGTCACCGGCGCTTCGGGACCTGGTGGGTCGGGTGGGAGGGGCCCGGGGGCGCACGGGCGCCGGTGCGCGGGGAATCCGCACCGGCACGGCGCCCGCGTCACCCAAGCCACCCCCACACCCCAGCCGCCGCGAAGGCGACGGGGCAGCGGCTAGGGCCCCCGCACACCGGTCCCGGGAGCCCCCGGGCACCGACCACCCGACCCACCCCACGGACCCAGGCCGCGTAGCGCAACCCCGAAAGCCCGCCGCAGGCGCGCACACCAACCGCAGCCAACAACCCGACCGGGCCACGCACCCCCAAGAGATCAGGAGGAACGCACGGCCACCACGTCGGCGAAGTCCTCGAGCGCCGTACGGACCGGACCCTCGGGGAGGATCGCGAGCAGGGCCTTGGCCTCCTGGGCGCGGGCGATCACGTACGCGCGGGCCTGCTCGAGGGCGGGGTGCTGACGCAGGAGGCCGAGGGCCTCGGCGTGGAGGGCGTCATCGGTCAGGTCGGCGCGCAGCAGCTCCCGCAGCCGGGCGTCGGCCGGGTCGGTCGAGGCCAGGGCCATGAGGACCGGAAGGGTCGGGACGCCTTCGCGCAGGTCGGTGCCGGGCGTCTTGCCGGACTCGTCGGAGTCGGAGGCGATGTCGAGGATGTCGTCGGAGAGCTGGAAGGCCGAGCCGACGATCTCGCCGTAGGCCGTCAGCGCCTCCTCGACCTCGGGGGTCGTGCCGCTGAAGCGGGCGCCGTAGCGGGCCGAGGTGGCGATCAGGGACCCGGTCTTGCCGGCGACGACGTCCAGGTAGTGCTGGAGGGGGTCGCCGTCGGGCTCGACACCCTCGAGGATCTGGCCCTCGACGAGGCGGGTGAAGGTGGCGGCCTGGATCGTGACGGCGTCGGCACCGAGCTGGGCGGTGAGCTCGGAGGACTTCGCGAACAGCCAGTCGCCGGTGAGGATCGCGACGTGGTTGTCCCACCGTGAGTTGGCCGAGTCTGCACCGCGGCGCAGGGAGGCCTCGTCCATCACGTCGTCGTGGTAGAGCGAGCCCACGTGGGTGATCTCGACGACGCAGGCGGCCGTCAGCACGTCGGCGGAGCCGGGGTCGGCTCCGGCCTCGGCAGCGAGCAGCACGAGCAGCGGACGGAAGCGCTTGCCGCCGGCGGCGAAGAGGTGGCGTGCCGCCTCCGTGACGTACGGCGACGGGCTGGCCGCGTGGTCGTGCAGGGCCTTCTCGACCTCGGCCATCCGCTGGCTCAGCCGGTCGGCGAGGACCTCGTCGTCGATCGGCAGGGCCAGCTCGCTCGTCACCTGACGAAGTCTCCCACCTGGGCGCAGAGCTCGAGCACAGGGCCGGGCACGATGCCGAGCACGAGGGTGACGAGCGCGCAGAGCCCGATCGTGACGCTCGTGAACAGCGACGGGGTGCCCACGGTGGCGACGACCTGGTCGGGCGCCGGGTCGGTGAAGAACATCAGCCTGATGTAGCGGATGTAGAAGTAGACCGAGATGATGCTCGCCGCGATCGCGACCAGCACGACGGGCCAGGCCCCGGCCGACATCGCGACGGTGAAGACGGCCCACTTGCCGATGAAGCCGGCGGTGAGCGGGATGCCGGCCATCGACAGCAGGAAGAACGCGAAGACACCGGCCACGACCGGCGAGCGCTTGCCGAGTCCGGTCCACCGGCTGAAGGACGGGGCCTCGCCGTTGGTGTCGCGGACCAGGGTCACGACCGCGAAGGCACCGACGCTCGCGATGCCGTAGGTGGTGAGGTAGAACAGGACGGCCTGCAGGGAGGTGACCTGGTCGTCGGTGAGGTCGGTGGCGGCCCGGACGCCCAGGACGCCGGTCAGCAGGAAGCCGGTGTGGGCGATCGCGGAGTAGGCCAGCATCCGCTTGACGTCGCTCTGCACGCAGGCGAGCACCGCACCGAGGAGCATCGTGAGGATGGCGACGACCCAGAGCATCGGCTGCCAGTCCCAGCGGTTGGCGCCGAAGGCCACGTAGTAGAGCCGCAGGAGCGCGCCGAAGGCCGCGATCTTGGTGGCCGCCGACATGAACGCGGTCACCGCGGTCGGGGCACCCTGGTAGACGTCGGGGGTCCAGGCCTGGAACGGCACGGCGCCGACCTTGAACAGCAGCCCGACCGACAGCATCGCGATGCCGAGCAGCAGGAGCACGCGGTTGCCGGTGCCGGCGACGACGCTGTCGTGGATGGCGCCGAGGTCCATGGAGCCGGCGTAGCCGTAGACGAGGGCGACGCCGTAGAGGAAGAAGCCCGAGGAGAAGGCGCCGAGCAGGAAGTACTTGAGCGCGGCCTCCTGGCTGAGCAGGCGCCGGCGACGGGCCAGGCCGCAGAGCAGGTAGAGCGGCAGCGAGAGGACCTCGAGCGCGACGAACATCGTGAGCAGGTCACCGGAGGCCGGGAAGAGCATCATCCCGCCGACGGCGAACATCACGAGCGGGTAGACCTCGGAGTGGGCCAGACCGGCGGTGGAGGCCTCGCGCTCCCCCTCGCTGCCCGGGAGGGCGGCAGCCTGGCCGGCGAAGGCGGGCACGCCGGCCTCGAGCCGACGCTCGGAGAAGAGGGCGACCCCGGCGAGGGCGGCGACCAGCACCAGGCCCCAGAGGTAGACGGCCGGACCGTCGACGACGATCGAGCCCTCGGCGCCGACGAAGCCGCGACCGGCTCCGCCGCCGACCTCGTCGAGGTTGATCCCGACGATCACGGTGGCCACCAGGGCCCCGACGACACCGGCCGAGGCCAGGGCGACCTGGACGACGTGGCGACGCTGACGGGCGACGAACGCCTCGACCACGACGCCGACGATGGCGACACCGAAGACGATGAAGAGCGGGGAGAGCTCGGCGTACTCGAGGGTGGGCTTGATGTAGTCCATGTCAGTGGCCCTCTCCGGACGCGTACGAGTGTTCGACGTCGCCGACCTGGGGTGGGTCGTCCTGGACGCCCACCTGGTTGCGCAGCAGGTTCTCGGCGTAGGGGTTGCTGATGTCGAGCAGGGGCTGGGGGAAGAACCCGAAGACCACCAGGGCCACCAGGAGCGGGGCCACCGCGAGGATCTCGCGGGGCGTGGCGTCGGGGATCACCTCGACCTCGACCTCGGTCCTCGTGGCGGTCTTGGTCTTCGTCCCCGCGCCCGACGGGGCGCCATGACCATGGGCATCGCCGGTCACGACCGGCTCGTGGCCGGGACCCGTGAAGATCCGCTGGTACATCCACAGCACGTAGATCGCGGCCAGGACGATGCCGGTGACGGCGGCGATGCCGACCCACCAGGCGTAGTCGAACGCGGCCAGCAGCACCAGGAACTCGGAGACGAACGGGCTGAGGCCCGGCAGGCCGAGAGTCGCGAGGCCGGCGATCAGGGTCATCCCGGCGAGGATCGGGGTGGCCTTCTCGAGGCCGCCCATCTGGCTGATCAGCGTGGTGCCGCGGCGGCGGATCAGGTAGCCGGCCACGAGGAAGAGCGCGGCCGTGCCGATGCCGTGGTTGACCATGTAGAGGATCGCACCCGAGGAGCCCTGGGTGCTGAACACGAAGATGCCGAGGGTGATGAACCCGAAGTGGCTCAGCGAGGTGAGACCGATCAGGCGCAGGACGTCGTCCTGGGCGATGGCGACGAGGGCTCCGTAGATGATCGAGATGACGGCCAGCGTGACCACGACCGGGGTCGCCCACTGCGAGGCCTCGGGGAAGATGCCGAGGCAGAAGCGGAGCATGCCGAAGGTGCCGATCTTGTCGAGCACGCAGACGAGCATGACGCTCACCCCGGGCGTCGCCTTCTCGGTCGTGTCGGCCAGCCACGTGTGCACCGGGAACAACGGGGCCTTGATCGCGAAGGCGATGAAGAACCCGAGGAACAGCCAGCGTCCGGCCTCGGTGGAGATGTCGAGCTTCTCGAGGTCGCTCAGGAGGTAGGACGGCGCGCCCTGCTGGGCCGAGACGACGTAGAGCCCGATCACCGAGGCCAGCAGCACGAGCCCGCCGGCGAGCTGGAACATCAGGAACTTCATCGCGGCGGCGCCGCGGCCCTCCTTGCCGAACCCTCCGATCAGGAAGTACGCCGGGATCAGCGTCGCCTCGAAGACGACGTAGAAGAGGAAGACGTCGGTGGCGCAGAAGACCGCCAGCGAGAGGGCCTCGAGGGCCAGCATCCACGCGTAGTAGGAACGCGGTGACTCGTCGCCCTCGTGCCAGCCGGCGAGCATCACGACGGGCGTGATGACCACGGTCAGCAGCACCATCAGCAGGCCCAGGCCGTCGACGCCGAGCGCGTAGTGCACGCCGAACGACTCGATCCAGCTGACCTGCTCGGTGAGCTGCATGCCCTTGCCGACGTCGAAGAGGACGGCGGTGGCGACGCCGAGGCCGAGAGTGCCGGCTGCGACGCCGAGGGCGATCGACCGGGCGGAGGCCGCCGGCAGAAACGCGATGAGGACGGCCCCGACGAGGGGGACGAGGATCAGTGTGGTCAACATTTTAGAGCTGCACCGCCAACATGGCCGCGGCGACGAGGACGACGCCGATCAGGACGGACAGGGCATAGGAACGCACGTAGCCGGTCTGCACCTTGCGGAGCACCCCGCCCAGGGCCTTGACCCCGGAGCCGCCGCCCATGAACAGGCCGTCGGCACCGGAGCGGTCGAAGACGAAGAGTCCGGCGACCAGGCGGCGGCCCGGCTGGACCACCAGGCCCTCGTTGATCTCGTTGCCGTAGAGCTCGGCCCGGGCCGCCCGCGTCACGAACGAGACGTCGGTGGGCGCGAGGACCGGCACCTTCTGGCGCTGGAACAGCACGAAGGCGGCGGCGACGCCGACCGCCACGACGAGCACGGCCAGGCCGGTGATCGCCAGCGCAGGGATCGGCAGGTGGTGCTCGACCTCCTCGCCGACGACCGGGGAGAGCCAGTCGACGATCCAGTCGTTGAGCAGGAGCAGGCCGCCGAGCACGGAGAGCGCGGCGAGCACGATCAGCGGGATGGTCATCAGCGCCGGCGACTCGTGCGGGTGGACGTCCTTGGGCCAGCGCTTCTGGGAGAAGAACGTCATCAGCATCAGCCGGGTCATGTAGAAGCCGGTGACACCGGCACCCAGCAGCGCGGCGATGCCGATGACCAGGTTGTCGGCCAGGGCGACCTCGATGATCTTGTCCTTGGACCAGAAGCCGGAGAAGCCCGGGAAGCCGATGATCGCGAGGTAGCCCATCGCGAAGGTGAGGAAGGTGACCGGCAGGGCCTTGCGGAGCACCCCGTAGTGACGCATGTCGACATCGTCGTCCATGGCGTGCATCACCGAGCCGGCACCCAGGAACATGTTGGCCTTGAAGAACCCGTGGGTCAGCAGGTGGAAGATGGCGAACGCGTAGCCGGCGGGGCCGAGCCCGGCGCCGAGCATCATGTAGCCGATCTGGCTCATCGTGGACCCGGCCAGCGCCTTCTTGATGTCGTCCTTGGCGCACCCGATCACCGCACCCCACAGGATGCTGACCACCGCGACCACCACGACGGCGGTCTGCGCGTCGGGTGCCCGGTCGAAGACGAAGTTGGAGCGGACGACCAGGTAGACGCCGGCGGTGACCATGGTGGCGGCGTGGATGAGGGCCGACACGGGCGTCGGGCCTTCCATCGCGTCGAGCAGCCATGCCTGCAGCGGGACCTGGGCGGACTTGCCGCAGGCACCGATGAGCAGCAGGATCCCGAGCCAGGTCATCGCGGTCTCCGACGCGCCGCCGGCCAGCTCGCTGATCTGGGTGAAGCTGGTCGTGCCGAAGAGGGTGAAGGCCAGGAAGATCGCCGAGGCCATGCCCATGTCACCGACTCGGTTGATCACGAACGCCTTCTTGGCGGCCTGGGCCGCGGAGTGCTTGTGCTGCCAGAAGCCGATGAGCAGGTACGACGCCAGGCCGACGCCCTCCCACCCGAGGAACAACCCGAGGTAGTTCTCGCTGAGGATCAGCATCAGCATCGCGGCGACGAAGAGGTTGAGGTAGCCGAAGAACCGGCGACGCCTCGGGTCGTGGGCCATGTAGCCGATGGAGTAGACGTGGATCAGTGAGCCGACGCCGGTGATCAGCAGCAGGAACAGGGCCGACAACGGGTCGTAGAGCAGGTCCATGCCGACCTTGAGGCCGCCGACGTGGATCCAGTCGTAGAGGTGCTGGGTGTACTGGCGCTCCTCCTCGTCGCGGCCCATCAGGTCGAGGAACATCAGCAGGCTGACGACGAACGACCCGATCGGCAGCGCGGTGCCGAGCCAGTGGCCCCACTTGTCGGTGTAGCGGCCGCCGAGCAGCAGCACGGCGGCGCCGAGCAGCGGCAGGGCGATGACCAGCCACACCAGCGAGAGGACGCCGTCAGCGCTCTCGGGGTGCACGAGCGGGATGTCGACCGCCGCTTCCAAGACGTACATCTGAGTAAGCCTGACCTTTCAGAACTTCAGCAGGCTCGCGTCGTCGACCGAGGCCGAGCGACGGGACCGGAAGATGGTCATGATGATGGCGAGGCCGACGACGACCTCGGCGGCCGCGACGACCATCACGAAGAACGCCGCCACCTGCCCCTCGAGGTTGCCGTGCTGCTTGGCGAAGGCCACCAGCGCCAGGTTGGAGGCGTTGAGCATCAGCTCGACGCACATGAAGACCACGATGGCGTTGCGGCGCACGAGCACGCCGACGGCACCGATGGTGAACAGGATGGACGAGAGGACGACGTACTCGGTCATGTCAGGCACCCGTGCCCTTCGTGCTGGGGGGCTGCTCCACGTCTTCGGTGGTCGAGGCGGCGGCGCCGGACTTGCCGGTGGTGCCGGGGCGACCCTCGGTGTCGACGCCGAGCTGACGCTTGAGGTCCTCGATGTCGTCGGCCAGCGCGGGCGCCGACCGGACCGTGCCGCGCGCGGCGAGCACCCGGGAGACCGAGGACTCCGCGGCGGTGCCGTCGGGCAGCAGGGCGGGGGTGTCGACGGCGTTGTGACGGGCGTAGACACCGGGCGCCGGCAGGGGCCCGAGGTGGGCACCCTTGTCGCCGAAGTCGCGTACCCGCTTGGCGGCGAGGTCGGCCTGACCCGGCTTGGGCGTGAGCCGCTCGCGGTGCGCCAGCACCATGGCCCCCACCGCCGCGGTGATCAGCAGCGCGCTGGTGGCCTCGAAGGCGAACACGTAGCGGGAGAACACGATGTTGGCCAGGGCGGGGATGTTGCCGCCCTCGTTGGCCGAGTCGAGGCCGGTCGCGGTGCCGAGCGTCAGCTGCGACAGCCCGACCACCAGGATCAGCCCGAGCAGCAGCCCGCCGACGGTGGCCAGCACGCGCTGGCCCCGGATCGTCTCGACGACCGAGTCGGACGCGTCGACCCCGACGAGCATCAGCACGAAGAGGAACAGCATCAAGATGGCGCCGGTGTAGACGATGATCTGCACCGCGAAGAGGAAGGGCGCGTCGAGGTCGGCGTAGAGGATGGCGAGGCTGATCATCACGACCGCCAGCAGCAGCGCGGCGTGGACGGCCTTGCGCACCACGAGGATGCCGAGGGCGGCGACCACCATGATCGGGGCCAGCGTCCAGAACGCGATCACTTCGCCCCTCCCGCGGGACCGGTCGACAGCCCGCCCCGGTAGTAGTCACCCTCGTCGAAGCCGTCGCGCATCGCGTGCGGCGGCTGCTCCATGCCGGGCAGCAGCGGGGCGAGCAGGTCGGACTTCTCGTAGATCAGGTCCTGGCGGTTGTTGTCGGCCAGCTCGTACTCGTTGGTCATCGTGAGCGCCCGCGTCGGGCACGCCTCGATGCACAGCCCACACAGGATGCAGCGCAGGTAGTTGATCTGGTAGACGCGGCCGTAGCGCTCACCGGGGCTGAACCGCTCGCCGTTGGCGTCGTCGTTGGACGCACCCTCGACGTAGATCGCGTCGGCCGGGCAGGCCCAGGCGCACAGCTCGCACCCGATGCACTTCTCGAGCCCGTCGGGCCAGCGGTTGAGCTGGTGGCGGCCGTGGAAGCGCGGCGCCGTCGGGAGCTTCTCGAAGGGGTACTGCTCGGTGACCACCTTGCGGAACATGGTGCGGAACGTGACACCGAACCCGGCGACGGGATCGATGAACTGCTCCTTGAAGGACTTGCCGTCCTTGTCGTTGTCGGCCATCAGGCCTCCTCCCCCGCCACCGTGGAGACCCGGGCGGGACTGTCGAACACGAGCGGAGCAGCGGCCCCGCGGACCGCACCTCCGGCGGGCATTGGCGGTGTCGGGAACCCACCGGGTCGAGCAGCGGCATCGACGTCTGCGGCGGCGGCCGCCTTGTCGCTGCCGCCGAAGAAGAACAGCGCCAGGACGAGGACCGCCGCGACCCCGATCACGACGGGGACGTTGTCGCCCTCGAGCCAGCCCTCGGTGCGCGCGACGCGGAGCGTCGCGACCGCGAGGGTCCACACGAGCGAGATCGGGATGAGGATCTTCCAGCCGAGCGCCATGAACTGGTCGTAGCGCATCCGCGGCAGCGAACCGCGCAGCCAGATGAAGCCGAAGATGAAGAACAGGACCTTGCCGAAGAACCAGAGCACCGGCCAGTAGCCCTGGTTGGCGCCGGCCCAGAACTCGTCGATCCAGAACGGCGCGTGCCAGCCACCGAGGAACAGGGTCGTGGCCAGCGCCGACACGGTGGCCATGTTGACGTACTCGGCGAGGAAGAACAGCGCGAACTTGATCGAGGAGTACTCGGTGTGGAACCCGCCGACGAGCTCACCCTCGGCCTCGGGCAGGTCGAAGGGCGCGCGGTTGGTCTCGCCCACCATCGAGATCGTGTAGATGACGAACGACGGGATGAGGATCAGGCCGAACCACAGGTCGTCCTGCGCCGCGACGATCTCGGAGGTCGACATCGAGCCGGCGTACAGGAAGACCGAGACGAGCGACAGGCCCATCGCGACCTCGTAGGAGATCATCTGCGCGCTGGAACGGAGCCCGCCGAGCAGGGAGTAGGTCGATCCGCTCGACCAGCCGCCGAGCACGATGCCGTAGATGCCGATGGACGCGATCGCCATCACGAACAGCACCGCCATCGGCATGTCGGTGAGCTGGAGCGGGGTGCGCTGGCCGAAGAAGTTCACCTCGGGGCCGAAGGGGATCACGCTGAAGGTCACGAAGGCCGGGATCACCGCGAGGATCGGGGCGAGGATGAAGACGACCTTGTCGGCAGCCTTGGGGAGGATGTCCTCCTTGAACATGAGCTTGGCACCGTCGGCGAGCGACTGGAGCAGTCCGAACGGCCCGTTGACGTTGGGACCGATGCGGTGCTGCATGCGGGCGACCACGCGGCGTTCCCACCAGATGTTGAACAGCGTCAGCAGCACGAGGATCAGGAAGATCAGCAGCACCTTGAGCCCGACCACCCACCAGGTGTCGCGACCGAAGGCCTGCAGGCCCTCGTCGACGACTGCGGCGTGGACCGAGCCGAGCCCGCTGATCGAGTCTGTCGAGATCACGAGTTGCCTCCGGTGACGGTGACGCGCGAGCCGGGTGAGGCGACGTCGGACAGGACGCCGCGGCCGGTCGACGAGGCGGGGAGCCAGACGACGCCGTCGACCAGGTCGGGGGCGACCTCGGACGGCAGGGTGACCGAGCCGCGATCACCGGTGACGGTGACGGTCGGACCGCAGGCGTCGTGGACGGCCCGGCTGACCCGGGCCACGGCGGGGCGCGCGGTGGCGGCCAGGTGCTTGTCGCCGACGAGCATGGTGCCGTTGTCGAGCAGCTGCTTCCATGTCGAGAGCAGCAGACCCTCGTGGCGGGCGGCGGCCGTGTCGTCGAGCGGGGCGACCGGGGTGAGGGTGGCGCGCTGGCCGTCCCACGGACCGAGGTCCTCCATCTGGCCCCAGACCTCCTCGACGGTGCGGAACCCGAGCGGGGCGCCCTGACCGAGGGCGGCGAGCTCGTCGGCGATGCCGGACAGCACGCGCAGGTCGGGCAGCGAGGCCGGGTTGGCCAGGACCCGGTCGAAGCCGCGCACCCGACCCTCCCAGTTGACGAACGACCCGGCCTTGTCGGTCACCGGCGCGACGGGGAACACGACGTCGGCGGCCCGGGTGACGTCGCTGGCCCGCAGGTCGAGGGCCACGACGAACGACGCGGCGGCGATGGCGGCGGTGGTGGCGGCGGGGTCGGCAGTGTCGGCGGGGTCGACCCCGCCGATCACGAGACCGCCGAGGTCACCGGCCAGCAGCGCGGCGACGATGCCGTCGCCGTCGCGTCCCGGGGCCTCGGGCAGGCTGTCGGTGCCCCAGGTGGTGGCGGCGTCGACGCGGGCTGCGGCGTCGGCGACCGGTCGGCCACCGGGCAGCAGGCCCGGGAGGCAACCGGTCTCGAGGGCACCACGGTCTCCGGCCCGTCGCGGGATCCAGGCCAGCCGGGCACCGCTCTTGGCGGCCAGGTCGGCGGCCGCGCTCAGGGCGCCGGGGACGGTCGCGAGGCGCTCGCCCACCAGGAGCACGGCGTCCTTGCCGATGCCGTGATCGGCGTGGCCGAGCAGCGACGACAGGGCGGCCGGCTCGTCGCCGGGCGCGGTCGGCACCAGGGTGCCGTTCATCTTGGTCAGTCCGCGGGTGGTGAAGGGGGCGATCGCGAGCACGCGGGTGCCGTGGTGGAGCGCGGCCTTGCGCAGCCGCAGGAAGATCGTGCCCGCCTCGTCCTCGGGCTCGAAGCCGGCCAGGACGACGGTGGCGGCGCTCTCGAGGTCGGCGTACGTCACCGACCCGCCCTCGGGGCCGGTCGCGACGACGTGGGCGGCCAGGAACTCGGCCTCCTCGGCCGAGTGGGGCCGGGCGCGGAAGTCGATGTCGTTGGTGCCGAGCGAGACGCGGGCGAACTTGCTGTAGGCGAAGGCGTCCTCGCCGGTCAGCCGTCCTCCGGTCAGGACGCCGACCCCGCCGGCCCGGGTCGCGGCGTGCAGCCCGCGCGCAGCGACGGCGAAGGCCTCCGGCCAGGACGCGGGGCGCAGCGAGCCGTCGTCGTCACGGACCTGGGGGTAGAGGAGCCGGTCGGGCTCGGTGGCGTAGGTGAAGGCGAACCGGTCCTTGTCGGTGATCCACTCCTCGTTGACCTCGGGGTCGTTGCCCGCGAGGCGACGCATCACCTTGCCGCGGCGGTGGTCGACGCGGATCGCCGAGCCGCAGGCGTCGTGCTCGGCGACCGAGGGCGTGGAGACGAGGTCGAAGGGCCGCGAGCGGAAGCGGTAGGACTCCGAGGTCAGCGCCCCGACCGGGCAGATCTGGATCGTGTTGCCGGAGAAGTAGGACAGGAACGGCGCGTTCTCCGCGATGCCGATCTGCTGCATCGCCCCGCGCTCGACGAGGGCGATGAACGGGTCGCCGGGGATCTCCTCGGCGAAGCGGGTGCAGCGCTGGCACACGATGCAGCGCTCGCGGTCGAGCAGGACCTGGGGACTGAGGTTGATCGGCTTGGGGAAGGTCCGCTTGACGCCACCGGCGCCCGACCCGACGAAGCGGGACTCGCCGCGGCCGTTGCTCATCGCCTGGTTCTGCAGCGGGCACTCGCCGCCCTTGTCGCAGACCGGGCAGTCGAGCGGGTGGTTGATGAGCAGGAACTCCATCACCCCCTGCTGCGCCTTGTCGGCGGTCTCGCTGGTGACCTGGGTGCTGACGACCATGCCCGGCGCGACGGGGAGGGTGCACGCGGCCTGCGGCTTGGGGAAGCCGCGGCCGTTGCCGGCGTCGGGGACGTCGACCAGGCACTGGCGGCAGGCGCCGACCGGGGCCAGCAGCGGGTGGTCGCAGAACCGCGGGATCTGGACGCCGACCTGCTCGGCCGCGCGGATGACCAGGGTGTCCTTGGGGACGTCGACCTGGATGCCGTCGATGGTGACCGAGACGAGCTCGGTCTGCTTCTCGGGGGTGGTGGTCATGATGGTCCTCCGGCTGCGGGGGTCTCGAGGCTCGTCGCCAGGGCTCCTCGCACCTCGACCGACGTGGGGGTGGTCGTCATGATGCGGCTCCGGTCAGGGCTCCGGCCCAGGCCGTGGAGGCCGTGGCGTCGAACGGGCAGCCGCCGTGGGTGAGGTGGGCGAGGTACTCGTCGCGGAAGTAGCCGATCGAGCTCGAGATCGGGCTCGTGGCGCCGTCGCCGAGGGCGCAGAACGAGCGTCCCAGGATGTTGTCGCACTGGTCGAGGAGCAGGTCGAGGTCGGCCTCAGTGCCCTGCCCACGCTCGAGCGAGGCGAGGGTCTGCACCAGCCACCAGGTGCCCTCGCGGCACGGGGTGCACTTGCCGCAGGACTCGTGCTTGTAGAACTCGGTCCAGCGCAGCACGGCACGCACGACGCAGGTGGTCTCGTCGAAGAGCTGGATGGCGCGGGTACCGAGCATCGAGCCGACGCCGGCGACGCCCTCGAAGTCGAGGGGCACGTCGAGGTGCTCAGCGGTCAGCAGCGGGGTGCTGGACCCGCCGGGGGTCCAGAACTTCAGCTCGTGGCCGTGGCGGATGCCGCCGGCCAGGTCGATGAGCTCGCGCAGCGTGATGCCGAGCGGGGCTTCGTACTGGCCCGGGGTCGTGACGTGACCCGAGAGCGAGAAGATGCCGAAGCCCTTGGACTTCTCGGTGCCCATCGACGCGAACCACGAGGCGCCGTTGGCGATGATGCTCGGCACCGACGCGATCGACTCGACGTTGTTGATCACCGTGGGGCTCGCGTAGAGACCAGCGACGGCCGGGAACGGCGGGCGCAGGCGGGGTTGGCCGCGGCGGCCCTCGAGGCCCTCGAGGAGCGCGGTCTCCTCGCCGCAGATGTAGGCGCCGGCGCCGGCGTGGACGACCACGTCGAGGTCGTAGCCGGAGCCGTGGATGTTCTTGCCGAGGTGGCCGGCGGCGTAGGCCTCGGCGACCGCGGCCTGGACCCGGCGGATGACGTGGAGGACCTCGCCGCGGATGTAGATGAAGGCGTGGTTGGCCCGGATCGCGAACGAGCTGATGATGACGCCCTCGACCAGCGTGTGCGGCGTGGCCATCATGAGCGGGATGTCCTTGCAGGTGCCCGGCTCGGACTCGTCGGCGTTGACCACGAGGTACTTGGGCTTGGGGTTGTCCTGCGGGATGAAGGACCACTTCATGCCGGTCGGGAACCCGGCGCCGCCCCGGCCGCGCAGGCCGGAGTCCTTGACGGCGGTGATGATGTCGGCCGGCGGCATCGTCAGCGCCTTCGTCAGCGCCCCGTAGCCGCCGCGCGACTCGTAGGTCTCCAGCGTCCAAGAGCGCTCGGCGTCCCAGTCGTCGGTCAGGACCGGGGTCAGGGTGTCAGTCACGAAGTGTCCTTCCAACGGTCACTGAGGAGCGAGCGAAGCGAGCGTCTCGACGTGCAGTCATCAGTCCGCCTCGGTCTTCTCGGCTGCGGTCTCGCTGGTCGGGCTCTGCTCCTCGGCCGCCGCCTGCTTGGCGGTGGAGTCACCGGACTCGGCGACCGCCTGCCGCTGCTCCGACTTCTCGGTCGGTACGGCGGGGGCCGGGTCGCCGTCGCCGCCGTCGCCGGCCGCGAGGGGACGCTCGGACTCCGCCTCGGGGGCGGTCCAGCCGCGCTCGCGGGCGATGCCGAGCCCGACCAGGGACGCCGGACCGGCCGAGGGGCCCTCGCCTGCCAGGCCGTCGGGGAACCCGGCGAGCACGCGCTCGGCCTCGCGCCAGGTGCACAGTCGCGGACCGCGGGTGGAGTGGACCTCGGCGCCGGCGCGCAGGTCGTCGACCAGCTGGACCGCCGACTGCGGGGTCTGGTTGTCCATGAACTCCCAGTTGACCATCATCACCGGGGCGTAGTCGCAGGCCGCGTTGCACTCGACGTGCTCGAGCGTGATCTTGCCGTCGTCGGTGGTCTCGTCGTTGCCGACGTCGAGGTGGTCCTTGAGCGTCGCGAAGATCTCGTCGCCGCCCATCACCGCGCACAGCGTGTTGGTGCAGACCCCGACGTGGTAGTCGCCCACGGGGCGACGCTTGTACATCGTGTAGAACGTCGCGACGCCGCTGACGTCGGCGGCGGAGATCTCCAGGATCTCGGCGCAGGCCTCGATCCCCTCGGGCGTGATGCGCCCCTCGGAGGCCTGCACGAGGTGGAGCATGGGCAGCAGGCCGGAACGCTTCTGCGGGTAGCGGCCGGCGATCTCGACCAGCTCGGCGCGGGTCTCGGTGCTGAGGCTCATCGGTCGACGCCTCCCATCACGGGGTCGATCGAGGCGATGGCGACGATGACGTCGGCGACCTGGCCGCCCTCGCTCATCACGCTGGTGGCCTGCAGGTTGGTGAAGGACGGGTCGCGGAAGTGGGTGCGGAACGGGCGGGTGCCCCCGTCGGAGACCACGTGGGCGCCGAGCTCGCCACGCGGCGACTCGATCGGCACGTAGGCCTGGCCGGGCGGGACCCGGAAGCCCTCGGTGACCAGCTTGAAGTGGTGGATGAGGGCTTCCATCGACTCGCCCATGATGTGGCGGATGTGGTCGAGGCTGTTGCCCATGCCGTCGCTGCCGATCGCGAGCTGGCTGGGCCAGGCGATCTTCTTGTCGGCGACCATCACTGGGGCACCCTCGAGGCCGGCGAGCCGCTCGGCCGCCTGCTCGATGAGCTTGAGGGACTCCCACATCTCGTTGAGCCGGACCCGGAAGCGGCCGTAGGCATCGCACGTGTCCCACGTCTGGACGTCGAAGTCGTAGGTCTCGTAGCCGCTGTAGGGCTCGGACTTGCGCAGGTCCCACGGGTAACCGGTCGCCCGCAGCGGCGGACCCGTCAGGCCGAGGGCCAGGCACCCGTCGAGCTCGAGGTGGCCGACGCCCTCGAGGCGGGCCTTGAAGATCGGGTTGGCGTTGCACAGGGCGGCGTACTCGGGCAGACGCTTCTTCATCAGCGCCACGAAGCCGCGGATCTCGTCGAGGGCACCCGGCGGGAGGTCCTGGGCCACGCCGCCGGGGCGGATGAACGCGTGGTTCATGCGCAGACCGGTGATCAGCTCGAACAGGTCGAGCACCAGCTCACGCTCGCGGAACCCGATGGTCATCACGGTGAGAGCACCGATCTCCATGCCCCCGGTGGCGATGCAGACGAGGTGGGAGGAGATGCGGTTGAGCTCCATGAGGAGCACCCGCATGACGTTGGCCTTCTCGGGGATCTGGTCCTCGATGTCGAGCAGGCGCTCGACGCCCAGGCAGTAGGTCGCCTCGTTGAAGAACGGCGACAGGTAGTCCATCCGGGTGACGAACGTGGTGCCCTGCACCCAGGAGCGGAACTCCATGTTCTTCTCGATGCCGGTGTGCAGGTAGCCGATGCCGCAGCGGGCCTCGGTGACCGTCTCGCCCTCGATCTCGAGGATCAGGCGGAGCACGCCGTGCGTCGACGGGTGCTGCGGACCCATGTTGACGACGACGCGCTCCTCGACGCCCTCGACCCCGGACAGGCCCTCGACGATCTCGTCCCAGTCGCGACCGGTGACGGTGAAGACCTTGCCCTCGGCGGTCTCGTCGGCACCCGCGTAGACGTCGTGCTGGCTGTTGTCGGTGGTACTCATCAGTTGTACGACCTCCGCTGGTCGGGCGGCGGGATGGTGCCGCCCTTGTACTCGACGGGGATGCCGCCGAGGGGGTAGTCCTTGCGCTGCGGGTGGCCCGGCCAGTCGTCGGGCATGAGGATCCGGGTGAGGGCGGGGTGACCGTCGAAGACGATGCCGAACATGTCCCAGGTCTCGCGCTCGTGCCAGTCGGCGGTCGGGTAGATCTCGACGACCGACGGCAGGTGTGGGTCGCTGTCGGGGACGCTGACCTCGAGCCGGATCCGGCGGTTGTGGGTCATCGAGAGCAGGTGGTGGACGACGTGCAGCTCGGCGCCGGCGTCGTCGGGGTAGTGGACCCCGCTGACCCCGCTGAGCAGCTCGAAGCGCAGCCGCGGGTCGTCGCGCAGGTGGCGGGCGGTGGCCAGGAGGTCCTCGCGGCGCACGTGGAAGGTGATCTCGCCGCGGTGGACCACGACGCGACCCAACGAGGTGACGGTCTCGAGCGCGTCGGCGACCTCGTCGTACCAGCCACCGAAGGGCCGCTGGGCGGCTCCGGGATAGACGATCGGGGCGACCAGACCGCCGTAGCCACTGGTGTCGCCGCTGCCGCGCACGCCGAACATGCCGGTGCGCGCACCGACAGCGCGCACCTCCTCGGCGGTGGTGGCGGGGGTCTTGTCGTCCTCGGGACCGGACTGGTCGGGGCCGGTGGTCTTGTCCTCGTCAGCCATCAGCGGAGCAGGCCCTTCATCTGCGAGGTGGGCAGCGCCCGGAGGGCGGAGGTCTCGAGCTCGACGATCTCGGCCTGGCGGTTGGCACCCATCTTGGTGGCCTGGACCTGGTCGTGGAGCTTGAGGATGGCGTCGATGAGCATCTCGGGCCGGGGCGGGCAGCCGGGGAGGTACATGTCGACCGGCACGACGTGGTCGACGCCCTGGACGATGGCGTAGTTGTTGAACATGCCGCCGCTGCTGGCGCACACGCCCATCGCGAGCACCCACTTGGGCTCGGGCATCTGGTCGTAGATCTGGCGCAGGACCGGAGCCATCTTCTGGCTCACGCGGCCGGCCACGATCATCAGGTCGGCCTGGCGCGGGCTGGCCCGGAAGACCTCCATGCCGAAGCGGGCCAGGTCGTACTTGGGACCACCGCTGGTCATCATCTCGATGGCGCAGCAGGCCAGGCCGAAGGTGGCCGGCCAGAAGCTCGCCTTGCGCATGTAGCCGGCGAGACCCTCGACGGTGCTGAGCAGCACGCCGCTCGGCAGCTTCTCCTCGATACCCATTGCTCAGACTCCCTGGTGTCCTGCGCGGTTTGTGCTCGGCGTGTGCTCGGCGTGTGCTCGACGTGTGGTGGTGGGACGTCAGTCCCAGTCGAGCCCGCCGCGGCGCCATACGTAGGCGTAGGCGACGAAGACGGTGGCGACGAAGAGGACCATCTCGACGAGCCCGAAGACGGCCATCGCGTCGAAGTTCACGGCCCACGGGTAGAGGAAGATGATCTCGATGTCGAAGACGATGAAGAGCATCGCGATGATGTAGTACTTCACCGGGAACCGGCCGCCGCCGACCGGCTGCGGCGTGGGCTCGATGCCGCACTCGTAGGAGTCGAGCTTGGCCCGGTTGTAGCGGCGTGGGCCGATCACGAACGCGCTCGTGGCGATCGATCCGATCGCGAAGATGGCCGCAAGTGCCGCCAGCACGAGGACGGGGGTGTAGAGGTCCATCCGGCTGTTCCCTTCGAGTGTCGGCGCCCGGGTCCGCGGTGTGATCCATGTGACTTTGTGAATCGAATCACGAGGCGCGCGTGGCTCATACTGCCACTCCGCACGGCCCGCGTCACACCCGGGTAGGACGCCGAAATCGGCTCCTGACCTGCGGATTTAGGCCACTCGGACGTTGTCTAATTGACGTCGTCACGGCGATGTCACCACGCCGTCGCCCGGACCGGGGGTTACCCGTGCCGTGGTGTGGTTATGGTGCGCCTCGACACAGTCCGAAGCGTCCGACGACGTACGACGAGCACGGGAGGCCCGATGGCGACCCTCACCGCCGACAAGAAGGTGCTGCACGCCGACCTCACCGGCGACAGCGTGCGCGCCGCCCAGGGCGCGATGGTCGCCTACACCGGCAACGTCACCTTCAAGCACGCCGGGATGGGCGGCGGTGGAGGCTTCCGCGCCGCCGTGCGCCAGCGGGTGGCGGGCGAGAGCATCACCCTGATGGAGTGCCAGGGCCAGGGCCGGGTCTACCTCGCCCAGGACGCCCTCGACGTCACGGTGGTCCAGCTCGACAACGACAAGCTCACGGTCGAGTCCGAGCACATCCTCGCGGTGACCGACGGCCTCAAGCTCGACGTGCAGTTCGCCGGCCTGCGCGGCATGACGTCGGGCCAGGGCCTGGCGACGACGTCGGTCACCGGCTCGGGGCAGTGCGCGATCATGTCCGACGGCCCGATGATCCCGCTGGCCGTCGCCCCGGGGATGCCGCTGGTCGTCGATCCCGACGCCTACGTCGCCAGCACCGGCCAGCTGCAGATGTCGCTGGTCTCCGGCGTCACCTGGCGCAGCCTGGTCGGCGAGGGCGGCGGCGAGCCGTTCAGCCTGCGGTTCGAGGGCCAGGGCACCGTCTACATCCAGCCCGCGGAGAGGTGATCCGACGATGAGCTTCGAGCAGGTCAACAAGAAGGTGATCCGCACCGACGTCGCGCCCGGGGGCGAGGTGATCGCCCGGCGCGGCGCGATGCTGGGCTACTCCGGCGGCATCACGTTCCGTCCGATCAGCGGCGCCGGCGGCGTCGGGGGCATGGTCGGGCGCGCCATGCAGGGCGAGAGCGTCGCGATGATGGTCGCGGAGGGCCAGGGCAACGCCCTCTACGGCTTCCGCGGCCTCTACGTGACCCTCGTGCAGCTCCACAACGAGACCCTCACGGTCGAGGCCGACCGGCTGCTCGCACACCACGCCAACCTCTCGACCTCGGTCGAGATGATCGGCTCCGGCGGCATCCGCCAGGCCGTGCGCGGCGCCGTGTCGGGCCAGGGCCTGTTCACCACCAAGGTGAGCGGCACCGGCTCGGTCGCGCTGCTCTCGCACGGCGGCACGTTCGAGATCCCCCTCGACGGCAGCGGCATGGTCGGCGTCGACCCGCAGGCCTACGTCGGCCACGTCGGCGCACTGCAGATCGGCTTCAAGGTCAGCGGCGGCGTCCGCGACGTCGTCGGTCGGGGCTCCGGCGAGGCGACCCAGCTCCACTGCACCGGCCACGGCCGGGTCTACGTCCAGGCCTCGGAGGAGAAGTTCTGATGATCAACGTTCCCGGCGGCTCCACCGTCTACGACGCCCAGTCCCTGCCGTCCAACGACAACGTCAACAGCTACTCGTTCTGCATCGACCTCGACGGCGAGTGGTTCACCGCCGCGGGCGCGATGATCGCCTACTACGGCAACGTCGACTTCGCCGGCGTCGCGGCGTTCGCCTCGCGCGCCGCGTGGGTGGCGTCGCGCTTCTCCTCGCCGCTCTACACCCAGGACTGGGTCGTCGCCTCGGGCCGGGGCAAGCTGGTCATCGGCGACCGGGGCAACGACATCAACTCCTACGACCTCGAGGTCGGCAACCTGACCATCAAGGCCAAGAACCTGCTGGCCTTCGAGACCGGCCTCGAGCTCAAGCAGTCGATCGTGCCGGGGTTCCTGACGCTCATCGGCACGGGCAAGTTCCTGGCCTCCTCGGTGGGCCCGGTGATCTTCGTCGAGCCGCCGTTCCGAGCCGACCCCGACGCGCTGCTCGGCTGGGCCGACTGCCCGTCCCCGTCGGTCCACTACGACCACAACTGGATGGCGCAGTCGTTCATGGCCGGCATCCAGGGCATGTTCGGGCGCGAGTCGGGCGAGGAGCGCCAGTACGACTTTACCGGCGCGGGCACGATCCTGATGCAGTCCTCGGAGCTGCTGCGCGCCGACTCCGCGCTCGTCCGGCTGGTCGAGTCGCAGACCAACCTGCTCGACGCCAACTCGGCGGGGGCGTTGGGGCACAAGCTGGTGGCTCGGTCTCAGCAAGCCTGAAGCCGAGCGCGAGGCACGAGCGCACGGCGTCTCAGGCGCAGGTTGAGCGAGCTTCGCGACCGAGGAACGAGGTCGCGACAGGCGAGTCGAAACCACCGCAGCCGATCCCGGGACCCCACGCTGCGTCGTACGACAGGAGTGGGGCTGCGAGGGTCTCGAGGCCCAGGCCTGGCGGCCTTCGCACCTCGACCGACGTGGGCGAAAGGTCAGGCGGTACCGCGGTGCAGCGCGACGATGCCGCCGGAGAGGTTCTTCCACTCGGCGCCGCGCCAGCCCGCCTCGGCGATGAGGTCGGCCAGGCCCTGCTGGTCGGGCCAGGCCCGGATCGACTCGGCGAGGTAGACGTAGGCATCGGGCGCGGACGACACGGCGCGCGCGACCGGCGGCAGGGCCTTCATGAGGTACTCGACGTAGACGGTGCGGAACGGCGCCCACGTCGGGTGGCTGAACTCGCAGACGACCAGCCGACCCCCGGGCCGGGTGACGCGGCGCAGCTCGCGCAGGCCGGCGAGCGGGTCGACGATGTTGCGCAGCCCGAACGAGATCGTGACCGCGTCGAACGTCGCGTCGGAGAACGGGAGGCGGGTGCCGTCCCCGGCCGTGAACGGCAGGTGGGGGCGGGCCCTCTTGCCCACCTCGAGCATGCCGAGCGAGAAGTCGCACGGGACGACGCGCGCACCGCGCTCGGCGAACGGCTCGCTCGAGGTGCCGGTGCCGGCGGCCAGGTCGAGCACGCGCTCGCCGTGCTGCGGGTCGACGGCGTCGATCACCTCGCGGCGCCACCGTCGGTCCTGGCCCAGCGAGAGGACGTCGTTGGTCAGGTCGTAGCGCTTGGCCACCCCGTCGAACATCCGTCGTACGTCGGTCGGGTGCTTGTCGAGATCAGCGCGGGCCACGGGGTCGAGGGTAGGGGTCGCGACAAGCGCGACCGCCGAGGGCTGCAACCAAACGGCCCTGCCTCGCGTCTCCCAGGGGTAGGAGCCAGCACACTTCTCCACAGGCCCTGCAGACACTCCGTCTCCCCTAGCCCACAGGAACTCACATGACCGCCGTCCGCCGCTTCCTCCTCGTCCTCGTCGTGGGGGTCCTCGTCCTCGCCGCCTTCGGCGTCGCCTGGTCCCAGCGTGGGTCGAGCGACCAGCCCTCCGCCGCCGCCCGGGAGACCTCCGGTGCCGCCGACCCGACGACCGGGTCTGCGCCCACGTCGGAGCCGACGTCCGACCCGACGTCCGACCCGACGTCCGAGCCGACCAGCGTGCCGACGTCCGAGGCCCCCACGTCCGAGGCCCCCACCACCGAGCCTCCCTCCGCCACCCCGACCACCGCGCCGACCACCGCGCCGCCGACCAAGGCCCCGGCCCCGGAGCCCGAGCTGAAGCCCGGACCGGCCCTGCTCTCCCCCGGCGACCAGGGCGACGAGGTCAAGGTGCTGCAGGCCCGGCTGCGTCAGATCGACTGGTTCAACCAGGACGTCACCGGCACCTACGGCGACGTGACGCGCGCCGCGGTCGAGGGCTTCCAGGCCAAGCGGGAGATCCCGGTGACCGGTGAGGTCGACAAGCGCACGATGTCCCGCCTCGTGGCGATGACCACCGAGCCCACGGCCGACGAGCTGGCCAACAAGGTAGGCGGCAACGTGCCCGGCGCGCTCGACGCCCGGTGCAAGACCGGCCGCGTCCTGTGTGTCGACAAGACCTCACGCACCCTGCGCTGGGTGATCGACGGTCAGGTGGAGCTGACGGTCGACGTCCGCTTCGGCTCCGACGAGCTGCCGACCCGCGAGGGCGCGTTCCAGGTCGAGCGCAAGAGTCGCGACCACGTGTCGTCGATCTACAACACCCCGATGCCCTTCGCGATGTTCTTCTCGCGCGGGCAGGCCGTGCACTACTCGCCCGACTTCGCCGCCCGCGGCTACGCCGGCGCCTCCCACGGCTGCGTCAACGTCCGCGACCGCGACGCGATCGCCGGGCTGTTCGACCAGGTCAAGGTCGGCGACAAGGTCATCGTCTACCGGTCCTGACCCCTGGTCGACGCGAGCGCGGTCAGGCGGAGGCCAGGGCCTCCAGGTTGGCCACGGACTCCTTGACCGTCAGGCCCTGCGAGGTGAGCTCGTAGGTGCGCTCGCCGACGCCCATCTGGCACCGCACGCCCTGCGGCTGGACCTTCGGGTCGACCGCGGTTCCCTTCGGCACCTCCGCGGGCCAGCTGACCGAGCACACCGCGTCGTCGACCTTGACGAGCTCGGACGCCGCGCGGGTGACCCCGATGGCCGACGGCGCGACGGGCAGGGCGTCGGGCGCGAACAGGCCCGGGGCCTTGTCGAGCGCCGTGACCTGGGCGATCGCGGAGCCGTCCGCGGCGGCGTACACCCGGAAGGCACCCTGGGCGTCGAAGACGTCGTCGAGGCCGTCGGTGATCGCGGCCTCCTGCTTCTTGAGCGCACCGAGGTCGCCGAAGCGCTGGGCGAGGTCGGCCGGCAGCGTGCCGAGGTCGACGGCGACGAGCTGGTCGCCGATCTTGTCGGGGAGCGTCACCGGGCCGTCGGCTGTCGCGACCGGACCGCTCGCGGGTTCGGCCGACCCGACGTAGGTCGCCTCGGCGTCGTCGTCGCCCAGCTTGGGCACGAGCACCGTGAAGGCGAACACCCCGGCCAGGAGGACGACGCCGGCGACGGCGCTGATGACGGTGGTCCGTGGGTTGTCACGCATGACCTCGATCATCGCAGCCGACCGAAGGACCGCCTCGTCCGGTGCGCTCGCTACCCTCGGCAGGTGACTCAGGGTGCCCCGACGGACCGGCCCGCCGCCTCGCTGGTCGTGCGCACCACCGCCCTCGACGTCGACCGCCTCGCGACGCTCGTCGACCTGCTGCCCGCGACCGAGCCGGTGGCGTGGCTGCGCCGCGGCGAGGGCCTGGTCGGGTGGGGCTCCGCCGCCGGGGTCCGTACGACGGGCGCGCACCGCTTCGCCGACGCCGACGCCTGGTGGTCGGAGACGACGGCGCGGGCGGTCGTGCGCGACGACGTGGGCGAGCCGGGCTGCGGCCTGGTCTGCTTCGGCACGCTCGCCTTCGCCGATGACCCCGGCGACTCCAGCCTCGTCGTGCCCGAGGTCGTCGTCGGGCGCCGCGGCGACACCGCCTGGATCACCACGATCTCCGGCGGCGGGCTCGCCCCTGCCGCCGACCACCCCGAGCCGACCGACCCGCCGCCCGCCCCGGTCGGGCTGACCTACTCCGACGGTCACCGCAACGGCGACGAGTGGATGTCGGTCGTCGCCGACGCCGTCCGCCGCATCAACGCCGGCGACCTCGAGAAGGTCGTGCTCGCCCGCGACCTCGTGGCGACCGCCGACGCCGACGTCGACGTGCGGTGGCCGCTGCGACGGCTCGCGGCGTCGTACCCGACCTGCTGGACGTTCCACGTCGACGGCTTCTTCGGGGCCACCCCCGAGCTCCTGGTCCGCCGCGAGCGCGGGCTGGTGACGTCGCGGGTGCTCGCCGGCACCATCCGACGCACGGGCGACGACGCCCGCGACCTGATGCTCGCCGCCACCCTGGCGCGCTCCTCGAAGGACCTCGAGGAGCACGAGTACGCCGTACGCTCGGTCGTGGACCGGTTCGAGCCGCACTGCTCGTCGATGAACGTCCCCGAGGCGCCGTTCGTGCTGCACCTGCCCAACGTGATGCACCTGGCCACCGACGTCACCGGGGTCGTGCACGACGCCGGAACCGTCTCGTCGCTCGCCCTCGCCGCCGCCCTGCACCCCTCGGCCGCGGTCGGCGGCCATCCGACCTCGGTCGCGGTGGACCTGATCGCCGAGATCGAGGGCATGCCCCGGGGCCGCTACGCCGGACCCGTCGGCTGGATGGACGCGACCGGCGACGGCGAGTGGGGCATCGGCCTGCGCTCCGCCGTGGTGTCCGGGCCGACGGTGCGCCTGTTCGCCGGCTGCGGCGTCGTCGGCGACTCCGACCCCGAGTCGGAGCTGGCCGAGTCGAGCGCCAAGCTCGTCCCGGTGCGCGACGCCCTGGGCAGCTGAGTCGTCGGGAGACGACCGGCCGCGCCTGCAGGCCGGGATGTTACTGACCGTGCACCGACATCGACGACCTCAGTCGAGATCGGCGCCGTCGGCGAGGCGGGTGAAGCTCATCGCGTCGCGCAGCGCCAGGTTGGTCATGTGGGTGTCGACCATGCCGAGCGCGACCTCGCTGTAGACCCGGTCGTGGATGGCGAGGGTGCGCGGGGCGCCGACCTCGCGGACGAAGTCGACGGCCTCGCCGATCTTGAGCCAGGGCGCCGAGACCGGGGCGAGCAGCAGGTCGACCGGCTCGCCGGGGACGGTCAGGGAGTCGCCCGGGTGATAGACCGTGGTGCCGCCGACGTCGAGCAGGTAGCCGGAGTTGTCGAGGAGCGGGTAGTCCCGGTGGATGACGGCGTGCTTCTCGCCGACGACCCGCACCGGCAGGCCGACGTCGAGGACGTCGCCGGGTGCCACGACGTGCAGCCGGTCGGCGAGGTCGGGCGCCTCCGCAGCGATCACGTCGGCCACCGCCGCGATGGTGTGGATCTGCGCCGACGTGGCGCGCAGGTGATCGGCGTCGTAGTGGTCGGCGTGCTGGTGGGTGATCAGCACGACGTCGGCGCCGTCGACGGCCTCGCGCTCGGTGAACGAGCCGGGGTCCAGGACGATCCGCACGCCGGCGTGCTCGATGCGCACGCACGCGTGCCCGAACTTGGTGAGCCTCATGGACCCAACCTACGTAGTGTGGGGAGGTGACCGTTGCACGCCTGGCGGGGCCCGCCGAGGCCGAGCTGCTCGTCGACCTGCACGAGGCCTGCTGGCGTGAGGCGTACGCCGGCCTGATCGACCCCCCGATGATCGACCGGGTCTTCGCCGACCGGCCCGCGGCGCTCGCGCGGCGGCGCGCCCACCTGGCCGACCCGACGACGCCCACGTGGGTCGTCGAGCACGACGGACGTCTGGTCGGCTTCGCCACCGCTGGGCCGCCCCGCGACCTCGACCCGCCGGCCGGGCTCGAGCTGCGGGCGATCTACGCCCGGGCGTCCGTGTGGGGCACCGGCGTGGGGCGTGCGCTGCTGGCCGCCTCGATCGGCGACGCGGCGGCGTACCTGTGGGTGCTCGAGGGCAACGACCGCGCGGTCGGCTTCTACCGCCGGCAGGGGTTCGAGCTCGACGGCGCGACCGAGGAGCACGAGGAGGGGCTGCACCTACGCATGTGCCGGCCCGGGTGAGAGGCTGGGGTCGTGCTTGCGATCACCGGCTCGACCGGCGCCCTCGGCGGACTCGTCGCCGCGGCCCTGGCCGACCTGCGTCCTCGTCTGGTGGTCCGCGACCCGTCGCGGGCACCCGACCTCGGCCTCGACGTCTTCACCGCGACCTACGCCGACGAGACCGCCGCCACGGCCGCGCTCGAGGGGGTGGAGGTGCTGTTCATGGTCTCGGCCGCCGAGTCCGACCACCGCCGTCAGGAGCACCGGAGCCTCATCTCGGCCGCAGCCCGGGCCGGGGCGCGGCACGTCGTCTACACGTCGTTCGCCGGTGCCGCGCCCGACGCGACGTTCACGCTGGGACGCGACCACCACGACACCGAGGTGGCACTGGCCGAGAGCGGTATGGCGTTCACGGTGCTGCGCGACAACTTCTACCTCGACGTGCTGCCGTTCTTCGCCGGCGACGACGGCGCCCTGCGCGGGCCGGCCGGCTCGGGCGCGGTGGCCGGGGTCGCCCGGGCCGACGTCGCCGACGTGGCGGTCGCGGTGCTGAGCGACCCGGCCGCGCACGTCGGCGCGACCTACACGCTGACGGGTCCCGAGGCGCTCACCCTCGCCGAGGTCGCCGAGCGCGCCGGGGCTGCCACCGGGCGCCGGCTGCGCTACGAGCCCGAGACCCTCGAGGAGGCCTACGCCTCGCGACGCGCGGCCTACCCCGACGCCGAGCAGTACCAGCTCGACGCCTGGGTCAGCACCTACGTCGCGATCGCCGACGGGTCCTGCGCGACCGTGACCGACGACGTACGCCGGCTGGCCGGGCACGCGCCCCGCACCCTCGAGCAGACGCTGGCCCGGTAGTCCCACCGGCGGGACTACCGCGGGCCGGTCAGGCGGTCAGGTGGTGGACGTAGCACCAGCGCCAGTCCTCGCCGGGCTCGGCGGACTGCATCACCGGGTGGGTCGTCTCGTGGAAGTGGGCCGTGGCGTGCCGGTCGGGTGAGGAGTCGCAGCAGCCGACGTAGCCGCACTGGAGGCACTGGCGCAGGGCGACCCAGCGGTGACCGGCGGCGACGCAGTCCGGGCAGGTGCCGTCGGTGCGGGTCTCCACGACCGGGTGGGCCTCGAGGTGCTCGCACTCCTCGCCCGGACGGCGTACGGAGGAGGTGCGCAGGTCGGCGCGCTCCTGGGTGGCCCGGTCGAGCATCGACTCCTCGACGTCGAGCATCGCGAGGACCTCGGCGACCACGACCGAGGGCGTGGTCCCCTGGGAGCGGATCTCGAGGACCCGGGCGCGCTCGGCCTCGATCATCGCCAGCCGGATCCGGCCGTAGACCTCGCTCGGGGTCTCCTCGTCGGCGGTGGTGCCGAGCCGCTCCCAGGCGGCGAAGTTGCGCTGCTCGGTGCGCTGCTTGATCAGCGAGACGACACCGTGCACGTCGTCGACGTCGGTCTTCCTGAGGTAGCCGAACCCGGCCTTGGACGCCTGCTGCAGCAGCGTCGCCCGCGCCAGCGCGTCGTCCATCGGGTCGGGTGACGGCACGTCGAGGCGGCGGGCCAGCACCGGCAGCGACAGGCCCTGGATGATGAGGGTCCCGGCCACGACGGTGAACGCGATCAGCAGCAGCACCTCGCGGTGCTCGGTCCCCTCGGGGATGACGAAAGCCGCCGCGAGCGTCACGACACCGCGCATGCCGGCCCAGCCCAGCAGGAACGTGTACGACGGGGGCGACGGCGTACCGGTGTCGGGGTCGGGGCCGGGCCGCACGAGCAGGTAGCGCGCCGGGAAGACCCAGATCAGGCGCAGGGCGATGACGGCGACCAGGCACAGGCCGCAGACCAGGGCGATCCGGCCGCCCGACAGGGTGCTCTTGCCGACGTCGCCGAACAGGATCTCGGCCTGCAGCCCGATGAGCAGGAACACGGCGTTCTCGAGGACGAAGGCGATGGTGCGCCAGTTCATCCGGTCGGCGATGCGGCTCTGCGCGGTCTGCAGGATCGGCGCCTTGTGACCCAGCAGGAGTCCGGCGACCACGACGGCGATGACGCCGGAGGCGTGGACCTCCTCGGCGGCGACGTACGCCGCGAACGGGACGACGAGCGAGATCGCGGTGTCCATCAGGGAGTCCTCGAGGTGGCGACGCACCCGGGCGACGAGGAGGTAGATGGCCAGGCCGATCAGGACGCCGCCACCGGCGGCGCGCACGAAGTCGAACGCGACGCTCAGCGCGGTCACGTCGCCGTGGTGGTCGGCGGCCAGCCCGCCCGCCGCGATGGCGGTGCGGAGGGCGACCAGCGCGGTCGCGTCGTTGAGCAGCGACTCGCCCTCGAGGATCGTGGTGATCCGGCGGGGCAGCCCGATCCGTCGGCCGACCGCGGTGGCGGCCACCGCGTCGGGCGGGGCGACCACGGCGCCGATCGCGAACGACGTCGCCCACCCGATGTCGGGCACCAGGGTGTGCACCAGCAGCGCGATCCCGGCCGCGGTGAAGATGACCAGGCCCACCGACAGCAGCAGGATCGGCCGCCGGTTGGCGTTGAAGTCGACCAGCGACGTCTGGATCGCGGTGGCGTAGAGCAGCGGGGGCAGCAGCCCCAGCAGCACGACGTCGGCCTCGAGGTTGATCTGCGGCGTGAACGGGAGGTAGGACGCCCCCGCACCCGCGACGATCAGGACCAGGGGTGCCGGGATGTCCACGCGGTCGGCCAGGGCCGTGACGACCAGGACACTGACGGCGAGCACGACCAGCAGCAGCGCGACCTCCACGCGACCAGTCTGTCCTACCCCGCCCCCACTGCGGCGGGTCAGCCGCCGTTGCGGCTCTTGTCGATCGCGTCGGCGACCGCCTGGAACGCGTTGGTGTAGTCGGTGATCGGCAGACCGGCGACCCCGGCGTTGACGTCGAGGGTCGTCTTGGCGGTCCGGTCGATCTTGTCGTAGGCGCGCAGGATCCGGGAGCTCTCGACGAGGAACGCGTCGACCTCGGTCTGCACGGGAGCGAGGTCGAGGCCGCGGACGGCCACGTCGAGGTCCTTCACGGCGGACCGCATCTTGCGCGCGGCGGCCCGGGCCCTCGCGGGGTTGTCGCTGGTGGACGCGGCCTGCAGGTCCTTGCCGCCGTCGCCGAACGCGGTGGAGAACGTCAGCAGCGCGCTCGTGTAGCCGGCGGCGGCCTCGTCGGAGACCTTCCCGTCCGGTGCGGGATCGACGGTCTCGGACGTCGGGTCCTGGGTGGGCACGGGGTCGCTGCTGGGGTCGCTGCTGGGGTCGGTGGTGGGGTCGGACGTCGGGTCGGTGCTCGCGTCGGCCGAGGTGGAGCCGTCGGACCGCTGGTCGGCGCTGTCGGTGTCGTCGCCGTTGGTCAGCACCAGCGCGAGGACGACGGCCACCACGATCGCCAGGACCGTGCCGCCGACCCCGAGCAGGATCGGGAGCCGGGACGTCTTCGGCGGCGTGGGCGACCAGCCGGGCTGCTGCCCGTAGCCCTGCTGGGGGTAGCCGGCCGCGTAGGCCGGCTGGCCCGGCTGCGCCTGCTGGTAGGGCTGCGCCGGCGGCGGGTACGTCGGCTGTCCGAAGGGCGCCTGTCCGTACGGTGCCTGTCCGGGTGCCTGGCCGGGCGCCTGGTACGGCGCCTGGCCCGGGCCGCGCTGGCGGCGTACGTCGTGCTCGCCGACCCGGCCCAGGGCGAACCCGAGCACCGCGACCACCCAGCGCGCGGCGGCCGGATCGGTGCCACGCTCCTGACCCAGCCGGTCACCGGTCGCCTCGATCGCGCGTGCGGGGTCGGTGCCCGCGTCGAGCGCCTGGACCAGCCCCCGGTGGGCGCCCCGGCGCACCGCGTCGACGACGAGCTCGACCTCGTCCGGGGACGCCCCGGTGGGGGCGAGCAGGCCGCGCAGGCGGTCGGGGTCGTCGAGGACGCCGCGACCCCACTGCTGACCGAGGGAGTAGAGGGTGTCGTGGAGCTCCATGGCCGAGATCGTAGGCGGGTCAGGACGGGTCGGGTCGCAGGGTCCGGATCCGGGCGTCGAGCGCGCGGCGGTCGTCACGGCGGACCCGGGCCTCGACGACCTCGATACCGCCGTTGGGGGCGGCCAGGGCCTGCTCGAGCTGGGGCAGCGAGTCGACCGCCAGGTGGGGCGTGCGGGTCGCGGCGCACAGCGCGGCGAGGTCGACCCCGTGCGGGGTGCCGAACAGGGTCTCGAAGCGGTCGGCGTGCTCGGGGGCGCCCTGCTCGAGCATCGAGAAGATCGACCCGCCGTCGTCGTTGACGACCACGATCATCAGGTCGGGCCGGGCCTCGCGGGGCCCCAGGACCAGCCCGTTGCTGTCGTGGAGGAACGTCACGTCGCCCATCAGCGCGACGGTCGCGCCCTCGTGTCCCCCCGCGACCCGCCCGAGCGCGGCCCCGATCGCGGTCGAGACCGTGCCGTCGATGCCGGCCAGGCCGCGGTTGGCGACGACCTTGCGTCGTTCTCCGACCGGCGTGGGCCGCGCCATCAGGTCGAGGTCGCGCACCGGGCTCGAGGCACCCACGACCAGCTGCATGCCGGGGGCGATGGCCCGTGAGACCGCGCCCGCGACGTCGTACGGCGTCAGCGCGGGCTCGGCGGCGAGCAGCGCGTCGAGCTGTCGCGAGACGGAGCGGTCGGCAGCGCGCCACTCCTCGAGCCACGCGGGGTCGTCGCGCTCCGCGGTGTAGCCGGGCGCCTCGTGGGCGACGGGGTAGGACCGCTGGTTCCACGCGCCGCGCGCCGGCACCGAGCAGACCTCGACGTCGGCACGCGCCAGGAGCCGGCTGACCGGCCGCGACAGGGTCGGGCGGCCGAGCACGACGACCCGCTGGATGCGCGCGCCGAGGTCGCCGTCGAGGAGCAGGCGGTAGCAGCGCAACGCGTGGTCGCCGGTGCGCGCGCCCGACGACGGCTCGGCCAGCAGCGGCCACCCGGCGCCCTCGGCGAGCCGGCGGGCGGCGGGGCCGGCGTCGTCGCCGGCGACCACGACGGTGCGGGGCCCGAGCGGCAGCACGACGAGGGCCTCGTCGGGCCACGACATCGACCACCCCGAGGACGCCTCCGGCCGCCAGGTGTCGGTCGGCAGCAGCGGGTCGTCGAGCTGCACGTTGAGGTGCACCGGTCGGTCGAGGTCGTCACCGAGGTCGAGCGGGGTGGGCCGCGAGAGGTCGTGGGTCGGCAACAACGACCCGAAGATCCCGACCTGGTCGGTGGTCTGGTTGGCGTCGGTGCCGCGCAGCCGGCCCGGACGGTCGGCGGTCACGAACGCGACCGGCAGGGCGCAGTGCGCGGCCTCGAGGGCGGCGGGGTGCAGGTTGGCGACGGCGGTGCCGGAGGTGCAGATCACCGCCGTACGCCGGTGGCTGCGGGCCAGCCCGACGGCCAGGAAGCCGGCGGACCGCTCGTCGGTGCGGGTGTGCAGGACGAGCACGCCCGCCTGCGCTGCGTCATAGGCCGCGAAGGACAGCGGCGCGTTGCGGCTGCCTGGCGCCACGACGACGTCGGTGACGCCGGCGTCGATCAGCTGTTGCAGCACGTCGCGCGCGAGCTCGGTCGCACTCATCGCCCCACCTCCTCCAGTCGACGTTGCCACCACGCCACCCGGTCGGGGGCCGCCGCCAGCCGGTCGAGCGCGGCCGGGTCGACGACGGGCGCGCCGACCGGCAGCGCCCCGTCGACCGGCAGCAGCGGGGCGACCGCGACGTCGTCGGTGAGCAGCTGCACGGTCGCCAGGCCGCAGGCGTAGGGCAGCGCGGGCAGGGCCGCGGCCAGGGCGAGGCCGGCGGCGATGCCGACCGACGTCTCGAGGGCGCTGGAGACGACCACCGGCAGGCCGATGTCCTCGGCGATCCGCAGGCACGCGCGCACCCCGCCCAGCGGCTGCACCTTGAGCACGGCGACGTCGGCCGCCTCCAGGTCGCGCACCCGGTAGGGGTCGGCGGCGCGACGGATCGACTCGTCGGCGGCGATCCGTACGCCGACCCGGCGGCGGACCAGGGCGAGGTCCTCGACGGAGGCGACGGGCTGCTCGGCGTACTCCAGGCCGCCCGCGGCGCGCTCGAGCAGCGCGATCGCCCGCACCGCCTCGTCGACCGACCAGCCGCCGTTGGCGTCGACACGGATCGCACCGTCGGCGCCGAGCGCGTCGCGCACGGCCTCGAGCCGCGCCTGGTCCTCGGCGAGCGTCTGGCCGGGCTCGGCGACCTTGACCTTGGCGGTCCGGCAGCCACCGGCGAGCACGATCGCGTGCGCCTGCTCGGGCCCGACCGCCGGGACGGTCACGTTGACGGGGACGCTCGCGCGCAGCGAGGCGGGCCAGTCGCCGGCCGCGGCCTCACGGGCGCACGCCAGCCAGGGTGCGGCCTCGGCGGCGTCGTACTCGACGAAGGGGCTCCACTCCCCCCACCCGGCGGTGCCCTCGACGAGGACCACCTCGCGGGTGGTGATGCCGCGGAAGCGCGTGCGCATCGGGATCGCCAGCACCCTCATCCGGTGGCCCTCGCCCTCAGCGAGACGAGGTCGGGCTTGCCGTTGGGCAGCAGCGGGATCTCGTCGACCACGACGACCTGGCGCGGCGCCCACGACCGCGGGTGGGCGGCGGCGACCCAGTCGCGGAGCTCGGCCTCGGTGACGTCCGGCTGTCGAGCCTGTCGGGACACGAAGGCGACCAGCCGGTTGCCCCACTCCTCGTCCGGTACGCCGACGACCTCGGCCGCCGCGACCAACGGGTGCTGGCGCAGCCGTGCGGCGACCGCCGGGCCGGGCACGTTGACGCCCCCGCTGACCACCACGTCGTCGAGGCGGCCCAGCACCTGCAGCCGCCCGTCGTCGTCGATCCGGCCCGCGTCGGCGGTGAGGAACCACCCGTCGACCAGGCTCTGCGCGGTCAGCTCGGGCTCGCCCTCGTAGCCGTCGAACAACGTCGGCCCGCCGATCCGGATGCGTCCGTCGACCCCGACCGTGACGGCCACGCCGTCGAGGGGCACGCCGTCGTAGACGCAGCCCCCCGCGGTCTCGGCCATGCCGTAGGTCGCCACGACCCGGACGCCGGCCTCGCCCGCCCGCGCGCGCAGCCCCGGGTCGATCGGACCGCCCCCGAGCAGCACCGTGTGGGCCCGGCGCAGGGCGGCGACGTCGCCGGGCGAGTCGAGCATGCGGTGCAGCTGGGTGGGCACCAGGCTGGTGAACCAGCCGTCGCCGGCCGGCCAGCCGTCGCCGGTCCAGGGCTCGTGGCCCGCGACCAGCGAGCGCGCCACGACCTGCACGCCGGCGACGTACGACGGGGGCAGCTTGAGCACCCACAACCCCGTCCCGCCCAGCCGGCGCTCGGTGGCCTCGACCGAGGCCAGCACCGCCCGCCGCGAGAGGCGCACCCGCTTGGGCGCACCCGACGACCCGGACGTCTCGACCACGAGCGGGTCGGGCTCCCCCGGCGCCTCGAGCCACGCGTGCAGGTCCACGGCCCGAGGCTACGGGCCGCCGACGGTGATCGAGCCGTCCGGGGCGCGCTGGCCCGCCGGGCGCGTCGAGATCCAGGGGCCGACAGGTCGAGTCGACCTCTCGGCTGCGGGCGTCTCGACTCGCGGTGACTCCGTCCCCGCGGCTCGACGACCGTGGGGTGACTCCGTCCCCGCGGCTCGACGACCGTGGGGTGACTCCGCCCCCGCGGCTCGACGACCGTGGGGTGACTCCGTCCCCGCGGCTCGACGACCGTGGGGTGACTCCGCCCCCGCGGCTCGACGACCGTGGGGTGACTCCGTCCCCGCGGCTCGACGAGCGTGGGGTGACTCCGTCCCCGCGGCTCGACGACCGTGGGGTGACGCCGTCCCCGCGGCTCGACGCGCGTGGGGGGCGACGCGGCTGGTTGAATCACCCCTCGTGGCGACAGCAGCGCAGTGGGTCCAGGGAGCACGTCCGCGGACCCTGCCGGCGGCGGTGGCGCCGGTCCTGGCCGGCACCGGCGTGGCGGCGTACGACGGCACGGCCGGCGACGCGGTCTGGTGGAAGGCGCTGCTGGCCCTGGTGGTGAGCCTGGCGCTGCAGGTCGCGGTCAACTACGCCAACGACTACTCCGACGGCATCCGCGGCACCGACGACGTGCGGGTCGGCCCGATGCGCCTGGTCGGCTCGGGCGCCGCGCCGGCGGGTGCGGTCAAGCGTGCCGCGTTCCTGGCCTTCGGCGTCGCCGGGGTCGCCGGCCTCGCCCTGGCCGCCACGACGGCGTGGTGGCTGCTCGCCGTCGGCCTCGTCAGCGTGCTGGCCGCGTGGTACTACACCGGCGGCGCCAAGCCCTACGGCTACCTCGGCCTGGGCGAGGTCATGGTCTTCGTGTTCTTCGGCCTGGTCGCGGTCGTCGGCACCACCTACGTGCAGACCGAGCGGTGGTCGTCGGCCGCCCTCGCCGCCGGTGTCGGGATCGGTGCCCTGGCCTGCGCGATCCTCGTGGTCAACAACCTGCGCGACATCCCCACCGACCGCGAGGCCGGCAAGCTGACCCTCGCCGTACGCCTCGGCGAGCGGCGCACGCGCCTGCTGTACGCCGCCCTCGTCGTCGCCGCCGCGGTGGCGGTCGTCGTGGTCGCGGCGCTCACCACGTGGTGGGCGCTGGTCGGCCTCGGCTTCCTGGTGCTGGGCGGGCGCGGCGTCGCCATCGTGCAGGGCGGGGCGACCGGGCCGGGGCTGATCCCGGTGCTGCAGACCACCGGCATCGCCGAGCTGGCCTGGGCGGCGCTGGTCGCCGGCGCGCTCGTCCTGGCCTGAGCCGGCAGCCTGGCTCACGGCGTACGGTCACGGCATGAAGTTCCTCGTGCTGCTCGTGATCATCGGCGCCGTGATCGCCGCCTACCAGTTCCGCGTCCAGATCCTGTCGAGGGTGCTGGGTCAGCCGGAGAGCCGGATCAAGCGCCAGCTCGAGCGCCGCAAGAACCGACCGTAGGCCGGTTCAGGCCGGTCGGGTCGAGTCAGGACTGGTCGTCGGCGTCCTCGCGGGCACGCCGCTCCTCGAACGCCGCCGTCGCGCGCCCGGCGCGCTCCTCGACGTGGCGCGCGAGCCGCTCGCGGGGCCCGGAGAGCACGAAGTAGGAGCCGATGCCGCTGAGCACGAAGGCGATCAGGAACGTCAGTCCCAGCGCGGCCCTGTCGGTGATCAGCAGCCACGCACCGGTGACGGCACCCCAGGTCAGCAGGAACAACCCGAGCCGCAGCGCGGTGTAGATGACGAAGTCCTTCACCGGGACAGGGTAGCCGCCGCCCCCGGCGACCCGAGACGGCCACGACGTGACCAGGTGGGCTCTACATTGGAGGGGTGCTGAGGTTCCTGTTCGTGCTCGTCCTCTTCGGAGTGGCGATCTATCTCCTCGTGCGCGTCTTCCAGGAGCGCGGGATGATGCCCGAGCGCCCGGCGCGCCCCCAGCGCCCCACGCCGCCGCCGTCGATCGCCCCCGACGACGACGAGGACTTCCTGCGCGACCTCGACCGCAAGCGGTTGAACCCCGAGGACCCGGACTGATCTGTCCGTCCGAGGAACGAGGACGGACTGCATCAGTCCGGTCCTGATGGTGGTCGAGCGTCCGGGTCGCCGACCGCGCTCGCGCGGGCGCGAACCGGCGTCGAGACCTGGTGAGCGACACGTCGGCTCGACCGGCGACCGGCCCCGCCCGTCGCCCTCGCTACTCGTCGAGCCGGACGACCTGCACGGTCGACTCGCCCGCGGCGTAGGAGTGCTGCGAGCTGGTCGAGAAGTAGTTGATGCCGATGAAGTTGAACCACAGGGTCGCCATGCCGACGACGGCCAGGATGGCGGCGTTGCGGCCCTTCCAGCCGGCCGTGGCGCGGGCGTGCAGGTAGGCGGCGTAGACGACCCAGGTGATGAACGCCCAGACCTCCTTGGGGTCCCAGTTCCAGTAGCGAGACCAGGCCTCGTGCGCCCAGATCGGGCCGGTGATGAGGACCGCGAAGGTCCACACCGGGAAGGCGAAGGCGTGCACCCGGTAGGCCGTGCGGTCCAGGACCGCCAGGGACGGCACCCGGGAGCCCGGGGCGGCGGCCGCGTCGCCGCCGCGGCGCAGCTTGACGAGGTAGACGATCGACAGCAGGCCGCCGATCGTGAAGGCGCCGGTCGCGATCACCGCCGAGACGACGTGGATCACCAGCCAGTAGGAGTCGAGCGCCTCGGTGAGCGGCGCGACGGCGGAGTGCAGCCAGATCACCGCGACCATCAGCACCGACACGACGAAGCCGAGCACCAGCGGCGCCATCCAGGCCAGGGCGAAGCGGCGCACGAGGACCAGCCAGATCACGGCCACCACGAAGGTGCCCGAGACGGTGAACTCGTACATGTTGCCCCACGGCACCCGGTTGGGGCTGGCGGCCATGCCCCGGCCCAGCAGGGCGACGAAGTGGGCCGCGACGGCGATGCCGGTCAGCAGCAGCCCGAGCCGGCCGAGGAACGCCGTACGACGCTCGCGCGCCTCGGCGGCGTCGTCGTCACCCTCGCGCACGGCCAGGGCCACACCGCCGGAGCGGTCGGCCTCGGCGGCCACCGACGCGGACACGACCTGGCGTACGGCGGCCCACTCGGCGAGGAACACGAGCAGGGCCAGGAAGTAGACGACGCCGGCCGCGCCGATCGCCTGGTTGCTGAGCGACTCCCATCCGGTGTTGGTCATCGGGACTCCTTCGGGCCTGGACGGCCTGGGCGTTCGGGGCGTTCGGGGGTGCGGTGCAGGGAATCGGCTTGGAGCTCGGCCACGATCACGTCGAGGACGTCGGCCAGGTCGGCTCCACCCGAGCGGTCGAGCAGCGCCACCTCCACCATGGTGGCACCCCCCGGGAAGCCGTCCTCACCCCTGCCGTGGTCGGGGCCGTCGTCGGGCCCGCCGTCGGGACCGCCGTCGGGACCGCCGTCGGGGCCGCCGGGGAGCCGGCGCACTCGCACCCACACCCGTCGCGGCCGCAGGAACAGCGATCCGCACAGGCCGATGAGCGCGAGCACGACCCCGGCGAGCGCGACCCGCTTGCCGGGCGACTGGCTGATCTGGACGCGCACCCAGGGCTGGACGCCGTCGAAGCTGACCGTCCCCAGGCCGTCGGGGAGCGTCTTGGTCTCGCCGATGGCGATGTCGAGGCGCAGCTGCTTGCCGTCGGCCTTCTCGACCGGGGTCGCCTTGGTGGTGTCGAGCGAGTAGACCGACTGCGGGACGCCGTCGTCGAGCCCGAGGTCACCGGTCCACACGTTCATCGAGATCAACGGGTTGCCCAGGGCGGGGAAGACGGTGACGGGGTTGGGGATGTCGGGGTTGTCGCTGTCGGCGAGGGCGAAGGTCGGGTAGAGCAGGCCCTCGAGGCCGATCTCGCCGGGCTCGCCGTCGGCCTTCGTGGCTCCCGGCGCCTTGACCACGCCGAAGGACAGGAACGAGGGGTCCTGCGGGAGGAAGATCGTGGGGCCGCGGTAGGCGACGTTGCCGGCGCCGTCCTTGACGGTGATGATCGGCGCGTAGCCGTGACCGATCAGGAAGACGTCGGTGTCGCCGATGCTGAGCGGGTGGTTGACCCGCAGGTCGTAGGTCTTCTTCTCGCCGCCGATGCCCTCGCGATAGGTCAGCCCCGCCTTGAACTCGCGGGCGGTGCCGGCGCCGGAGCCCTTGGTCAGCCAGGTGATGCCGAAGTCGTCGACGGTGAACGAGAAGGGGTCGAAGTCGTCGGCCCCGAACCCGCTGCCGGGGTTGAAGTCGTCGTAGGCCCCGCCGACGTTGGCGAACGTGCCGCCCTTGAGGTTCTGGCCCGGGTCGCCGGCCAGCACGATCACGCCGCCCTGGTAGCCGAGGACGGACCCCACAGCGAACCCGACGAGCACGACGATGACCGACAGGTGGAACAGCAGGTTGCCGACCTCGCGCAGGTAGCCCTTCTCGGCGCTGACGGCGTCGTCCTGCCCCAGCCGCAGCCGGTAGCGGCGCGAGCCGAGCACGCGCTCGGCGCGGGCGAGCACCTCGGCCGGGCTCAGGTCGGTCGTGTACGACGTGTGGTCGGGCAGGCGGGACAGGTTGCGCGGGGCGAGGGGCGGCTTGGCCCGGATCGCGCGGACGTAGACGAAGGTGCGCGGGATGATGCAGCCCACGAGCGAGATCATCAGCAGCAGGTAGATCGCCGAGAACCATGCCGAGTCGTAGACCGAGAACAGGCTCAGCCGCTCGTAGACGGGCGTGAGGCCGGGGTGGGCGACCTTCCACTGCGTGACCTTCAGGGCGTCGACGCCCTCCTGCGGGATCACCGACCCGGGCACGGCGGCCAGGGCGAGCACGAGCAGCAGGATCAGCGCGGTGCGCATCGACGTCAGCTGGCGCCAGCCCCAGCGGGCGAGCTCGCGGGGGCTGAGCTCGCCGGCGCGGCGGTCGCCGGGCTCGGTCGCCGGGCGCTGGTCGAGGTCGGTCACACCGCCACCGTGAACCCGCCGACGAGGCGCACCTGCACCCACTGCACCACGTAGTCCCAGTAGCCGGTGACCAGCAGCAGCCCGACGACGACGAGCATCGCGCCGCCGACGCGCATCACGACCTGCTGGTGGCGGCGTACGAACGACAGGGCCCGCAGGGAGCGGGCGTAGAACAGGCCGGCCACGATGAACGGCACGCCGAGCCCGAGCGCGTAGGCGCCCGACAGCACGGCCCCGCGCGCAGCCGTCGCGTCGGTGTAGGTGAGGCCGATGATGACGCTGTAGGTCGGGCCGATGCAGGGCGCCCAGCCCAGGGCGAAGAGCGCGCCGATCAGCGGGGCGGCGCCGAGGCCGACCGCCGGGATCTTGTGGATGCGCCAGTCGCGCTGCAGCCACGGCACGACGCCCGCGAAGACGAGACCGAGCAGGATCAGCACGAACCCCATCACGAAGGTGATCTGGTCGCTCCAGCCGCGCACCGAGGGGCCGATGCCGCCGACCGTGGTACCGATGAGCACGAAGACCACCGTGAAGCCGAGCACGAACAGCACCGAGCCGAGCAGCATCCGTCCGCGGCGGCGCGAGGCCTCACCGGCGGCGAGGTCGGCGCCGGTCAGTCCGGTGGCGTAGGAGAGGTAGCCCGGGAGCAGCGGGATCACGCAGGGGCTGAAGAACGACACCAGTCCCGCGACGGCGGCCAGCGGCAGGGCCAGGGCCAGCGACCCGCTGGCGGCCTGCTGCCCGAAGAAGTCACCCATCGGTGGGCACGTTCGCAGGGCTCGGGGAGCTCGCGGGGGGAGGGTCCTCGGCCCCGACCTCGTCGACGAGGTCCTCGAGCGTGGCGATGCTCTTGACCTCGCCGGTCACCAGGGCGGCGACGCGACCCTTGCGGTCGAGCACGTAGGTCGTCGGCGGCGCGGTCGGTGCGTAGCGTCCGAGCGCCAGGATCTTGTCGCCCTCGTCGGCGATGGTCGGGTAGGTGATGCCGTGGGTGCGCTCGAAGATGCGCCCGTTCTCGAGGTCGGTCTCCTTGAAGCTGAGCCCGACGAACTCGGCGTCGATGTTCTCCGAGGCCTCCTGCAACCGGGGCGCCTCGGTGATGCAGGGGGCACACCACGAGCCCCACACGTTGAGCACGACGACCTGACCACGGAAGTCGGCCAGGTCGATCGGGTCGCCCTCGAGCGTCGAGCCCGAGATCTCGACCGCCCCCTCGCGGTCGGAGGGGTCGATCTGCACGACCCTGCCGTCGCCCGTGATGACGTCGTCGTCGGTCCCCTTCAGGCCGCTGCACCCGGCCAGCAGGAACGGGCCGAGCAGCGCGAGCAGGACGAGACGGCGGGTCATCACGTGGGCTTCTTCTCCTCCGGCGCACCGCCGGCCGAGAACGGCGCGTTCTTGTCGCCGACCGGGATCAGGTCACCGGCCGGCTCGCTGTAGGCGACCTGGGTGACCTTGTCACCGACGAAGTGCAGCGAGGTCACCGAGCACAGCGTGCACTGGCGGTGGCGCGGGTCGTGGAGGTAGGAGCGCTTCTCGACGTGGGCGCGGGTGATCCACACGGGCAGCTGGTGGGAGACGATCACCGCCTCGTGGCCCTCGGCGCGCTCGCGGGCCTCGGCCACGGCCGCGGTCATCCGCTGGACGATCTCGACGTAGGGCTCGCCCCACGAGGGCCGGAAGGGGTTCCACAGGTGGCGCCACTGAGCGGGGTTCTTGAGGCCGTTGGAGCCGGACCCGAAGCCGAGACCCTCGAACTTGCTCCAGGACTCGATGACGCGGGGGTCCAGGACCGGCTCGAGGCCGCGGGCCCTCGCCAGCGGCGCGGCCGTCTCCTGGGCGCGCTCGAGCGGCGAGGACACCAGGTGCACGATGTCGCGGTCGCGGAGCGTCTCGGCGACCCGCTCGGCCATCGTCGTGCCAAGCGCGGACAGGTGGAACCCCGGGCGGCGGCCGTAGAGGACGCCCTCGGGGTTGTGCACCTCACCGTGGCGGACCAGGTGGACGATCGTGTCGGGGGTGCTCATCACGGCTCCTGCGTCTGGGCTCGGGCGGCGGCGGTCGCCGCGCCCGGGAGGGCGTCGAGGATCACCTGGACCGCACGGTCGTCGTGTGCCGCGGAGACGAACCACGCCTCGTACGCCGACGGCGGGAGGTAGACGCCCGCGTCGAGCATCGCGTGGAAGAAGGCGGCGTAGGCGGCCGAGTCGGTGCGCGAGGCCGCCGCGAAGTCGCGGACCGGCCCGTCGCACAGGAACACCGAGAACATCGTGCCGGCGGACTGGATCGTGTGGGTCACCCCGGCGGCGGTCAGCGCGGTGGTGACGGCGTCCTTGAGCGTGGTGCCGACGGCGTCGAGGTGGGCGTAGACCTCGTCGGTCGCCCGTTGCAGCGTGGCCAGGCCGGCGGTGGTGGCGACCGGGTTGCCGGAGAGCGTGCCCGCTTGGTAGACGGGCCCCTCGGGCGCAAGCATCGACATCACGTCGGCGCGACCGCCGAACGCCGCGGCCGGGAAGCCCCCGCCCATCACCTTGCCGAAGGTCATCAGGTCGGGCACCCAGCCCTCGACGGCGCCGTCGATGCCCCAGTAGCCCTGGCGGCTGGCCCGGAAGCCGGTCATCACCTCGTCGCTCACGAAGAGCGCGCCGTGGGCCCGGCAGGTCTCGGCCAGGAAGGCGTTGAAGCCCGGCTCGGGCGGCACCACGCCCATGTTGCCGGGGGCGGCCTCGGTGAACAGGCAGGCGATGCGGTCGCCGTGCTCGGCGAAGGCGGCGGTGACCGCGGCCCGGTCGTTGTAGGGCAGGACGAGGGTCAGCGCCGTCGAGCTGGCGGGGACGCCGGGGGTGCCGGGCACCGCGAACGTGGCCAGGCCCGAGCCCGCCGAGGCGAGCAGCGCGTCGACGTGGCCGTGGTAGCACCCGGCGAACTTCACGACGACCTCGCGGCCGGTGAACCCACGGGCCAGGCGCAGCGCCGACATGGTCGCCTCGGTGCCCGAGGAGACGAACCGGACCCGCTCGACCGGCGTACGCGCCACGATCTCCTCGCCCAGGGCCAGCTCGGGCTCGGTGGGGGCGCCGTACGACGTGCCGCGGGCGACCGCGGCCTGCACGGCGGCCTGGACCTCGGGGTGGGCGTGACCCAGGAGCATCGGGCCCCAGGAGCCGACCAGGTCGACCAGCTCGTTGCCGTCGGCGTCGGTGAGCCACGCCCCGGAGGCGGAGCGGATGAAGCGAGGTGTGCCGCCGACGGCGTTGAACGCGCGGACGGGCGAGGACACCCCACCGGGGATCACCGACCGGGCTCGCTCGAACAGGGCCTGCGAGGCGGGCTGGTCGGAGGGGCGGACGGTCACTCCCTCATTGTCGCCGAGACCTGGTCGAACCGACGACCTGGGTGCTCACCCCGGTGGGCCCGGCACCTGGTCCGGCTACCCACGCACAGGTGAGGCGGGCCCGCCGGTGCGGGGGTTTGACTTCGCACGACCGCGGGTAGCAGTGGGCCCGGTCACATCGACGTGTGACGACCGTAACCACCAGTGACATCATTCGTTGGGTTCGCAGGGCGCCATGGGGTCCGAAGTCCGCCGAGCAGCACTCAGGAGTAGACATGTCCACCTCGCGATTCAGCCGGGTCCAGAGGGCCGTGGCCATCGTGCCCCTGGCGCTGCTCTCGGCGGCGTGGACCGCCAGCCTGACCAACACCGCCTCCCCCCTGCCCGGAGTGTCGGCCGCCGCGGACCGGACCGACGGCGCCACCCTGCCCGACGGCACGAGCGTGCCGACCCAGGCCATCGAGGCCCCGGCCTCGGTCTCCAGCAGCGACGACCTCACCGGGTCCGTCGGTGGACCGGGGGTCCGCGGCGACGCCAAGCAGATCGTGGCGACGTCCTCCACCAACGGCATCCCCTCCGCGGCCCTGGCCGCCTACCAGCGCGCCGAGACCGTCATCAACGCCGCCGACGCCTCCTGCCACCTGAAGTGGCAGCTGGTCGCCGCCATCGGTCGCGTCGAGTCCGACCACGGCCGCTACGACGGCAACGCGCTCAATGCGAGCGGCGTCGCCAAGCCCGGCATCTATGGTCCCGCCCTCAACGGCAAGGCCAAGACCTCGCTCATCCGCGACACCGACGCCGGGCAGTACGACAAGGACAAGGCCTACGACCGCGCGGTCGGGCCGATGCAGTTCATCCCCTCGACCTGGTCGGTCGTGGGCGTCGACGCCGACAACGACGGCGTACGCAACCCCCAGGACATCGACGATGCCGCCCTGGCCACCGCCGTCTACCTCTGCTCCGGCACCGACGACCTCGCCACGCTGCCGGGCCAGCGCGCCTCGGTCTTCCGCTACAACCACTCGAAGGCCTACGTCGACCTCGTCCTGTCGATCATGGACGCCTACCTCGACGGCGACTTCACCTCCGTGCCCAACGACACCCGGGCCGCCGGCTACCTCGAGCCCGACCCCACCTACATCCCGCCCAAGACCCCTGGCGGCAGCGGCAACAACGGCGGTGGCAGCACCAGCTCGGGCGGCGGCACCGGCTCCTCCTCGGGCGGCGGTGGCGGCGGCACCCAGCCCCCGTCGAACGACCCGACCGACGACCCCGACGACCAGCCGACCAACGAGCCCAGCGAGGGCCCGACGAACACCCCGACCAGCGTCCCGTCGCTCCCCCTCCCGTCCATCGACGTGCCCACCCTCCCGCCGACCGGCATCGACCCGGTCGACGAGGTCCTCACCCGCGCCCAGGCGATCCTCCAGTGCACCCTCGACGGCAAGATCGACAACCCGCTGCGCAACGACGACCCGTTCGACAAGTGCGTCAAGGACTACATGACCAAGGGCTGACCCCCTGGTCACGTCGTACGCCGGTCACCGCCGCCAACGCCGGGCGGTGACCTGGCGACCGAACGTCGACCCAAGAAGGTCGCCAGCTCACCGCCCGACGACAAGACGCGGCTGGAGACTGCAGAACCCTGCGGCGGTCTCGAGGCTCGGCGCTAGCGCGCCTCACACCTCGACCGGCGTGGGGGCAGGTCTCGAGGCTCGGCGCTGGCGTGCCTCGCACCTCGACCGACGTGGGACGTAGCGGCCGGCCTAGAGCCGGGGGGCGACCTCGGCCGCCCAGTAGGTCAGCACGACGTCGGCACCGGCGCGGCGGATCGAGAGCAGCGTCTCGAGGATGGCGGCGTCGCGGTCGATCCAGCCGCGGGCGGCGGCGGCCTCGACCATGGCGTACTCCCCCGAGATGTTGTACGCCGCCACGGGGACGTCGACCGCGTCACGCACCCGGCGCAGCACGTCGAGGTAGGCCAGGGCCGGCTTGACCATGACGATGTCCGCGCCCTCGGCGACGTCGAGCAGCGCTTCCCGGACGCCCTCACGGGCGTTGCCGGAGTCCTGCTGGTAGGTCCGGCGGTCGCCGACGAGCGAGGAGTCGACGGCCTCGCGGAACGGCCCGTAGAAGGCGGAGGCGTACTTCGCGGAGTAGGCCAGCACCGCCACGTCGGTGTGCCCGGCCCCGTCGAGGGCCTCGCGGACGACCCGTACCTGGCCGTCCATCATGCCGCTCGGGCCGACCAGGTCGACCCCGGCGGCGGCCATGGCGCGCGCCATCTCGGCGTACACCGCGAGGGTGGCGTCGTTGTCGACCCGGCCGTCGGCACTCAGCACGCCGCAGTGACCGTGGTCGGTGAACTCGTCGAGGCACAGGTCGCCCATGACGGGCAGCGCGTCGCCGACCTCGGCGACCACGTCGGCGATCGCGCGGTTGAGGATGCCGTCGGGGTCGACCGCGCCCGAGCCGACGGCGTCCTTGTGCTCGGGGATGCCGTAGATCATGATCCCGCCCAGCCCTAGCCCGGCCGCCTCGGCGGCGGCGCGCCGCAGGGTGTCGCGCGTGTGCTGGACGACGCCCGGCATCGACGAGATCGGCCGCGGCTCGGTGAGGCCCTCGCCGACGAACACCGGCCACACGAGCTGGCGGGCCTCCAACGAGGTCTCGGAGACCATCCGGCGCAGGGCGGGCGTCGTCCGCAGCCGGCGCGGACGGACGACGGGTGGGGTGATGTCGTTCATGCCCTCATCGTCCTCCTTCGCTGCGACCGTGTCGGAGCACCCCGCACTTATTACACCCCGCACTTACTGACTGTCGTGCTCACTACCTGACGGCTACAGCCGTCAGCCAGTGGTCACGACAGTCAGTAAGTGCGCGACCGGACGGCTCAGGCCTTCGCCCGCGAGGATCGGCGGGCCGGCGGCTTGCGGTCCGACGGCTTGGTGACCGGCTCGCCCGCCTCGACCAGCGAGGCGCGGCGGGTGGCACCGAAGTCGGCCAGGGCGTCGACGAGCACGTCGATGTCGGGCGCCGAGGCGAGGACGTCGACGCGCAGGCCGTGCTCCTCCGCGGTCTTGGCGGTGGCCGGCCCGATCACGGCGATGATCGTCGAGGGGTGCGGCTTGCCGGCGATGCCGACGAGGTTGCGCACGGTCGAGGACGAGGTGAAGACGACCGCGTCGAAGCGGCCCGACTTGATCGCGTCGCGCACCGGCGCCGGCGGCGGGGTGGCCCGCACGGTGCGGTAGGCGGTGACGTCGTCGCACTCCCAGCCGAGGTCGACCAGGCCGGCGACGAGGGTCTCGGTGGCGATGTCGGCGCGCGGCAGGAAGACCCGGTTGATGGGGTCGAGGACCTCGTCGTACTCGGGCCAGTCCTCGAGCAGGCCGGCGGCGGACTGCTCACCCGACGGCACCAGGTCGGCCCGCAGGCCCCAGGCGGCGATGGCGGCGGCGGTCTTGTCGCCGACGGCGGCGATCTTGAGCCCGGAGAAGGCGCGGGCGTCGAGGCCGTACTCCTCGAACTTCTCGCGCACGGCCTTGACCGCGTTGACCGAGGTGAACGCGATCCACTCGTAGCGGCCCTCGACGAGGCCGCGGACGGCCTTGTCCATCTGCAGCGGGTTGCGCGGCGGCTCGACCGAGATGGTCGGCACCTCCTCGGGCACGGCACCGTGGCCGCGCAGGCCGAGCGACAGCGACGCCGCCTGGTCCTTGGTGCGGGGCACCAGCACGCGCCAGCCGAAGAGCGGCTTGGTCTCGAACCACGACAGCGACTGACGCAGGTCGACGACCTCGCCGACGACGACGATCGCGGGCGGGGTCATCCGGGCGGCCCGGGCGTCGGCGGCGATGTGGTCGAGGGTCGAGGTGACCGTCTGCTGCTCGGTGGTGGTGCCGACGCGGGTCATCGCGACGGGCGTCTCGCCGGAGCGGCCGGCGGTGACGAGCGCCTTGGCGATCTCACCGATCTGGCCGACGGCCGAGAGCAGCACCAGGGTGCGGCCGTCGGCGTACTGGCTCCAGTCGACGCGGGTGGCGGCGTTGTCGCCGCAGGTCACGACGGCGACCTCGCGGTGGTCCTTGGTGGTCAGCGGGATGCCGGCGTACGCCGGGACCGCGCCGACCGACGAGACGCCGGGCACGATCTCGAAGCCGATGCCGGCCTTGGCGCAGGCCTGCGCCTCCTCGGGCCCCGAGGCGTAGAGGAACGGGTCGCCGGAGAGCAGGCGGACGACGCGCAGGCCGCGCTTGGCCTGCTTGATGACGACCTTGGCGCGGGCGGCGTGCGTCAGCGGCTGGCCGTCCTCGCCGAAGCCGCCGTCGACGAGCTCGGGTCCGGGCTGCGGGGCCGCCTCGACGATCTCGACGGTCTCGTCGTCGCTCGCCTCGACCTCGACGGGCGTCGGCAGGCCGAGGAGGGTGCGCACGAGGGTGGCGTGCTCGGGTAGCTCGGTGACCACGACGTCGGCCTGACGCAGCAGGTCGACGGCACGGACCGTCAGCAGGTCGGGGTCGCCCGGTCCGCTGCCGACGAACGACACCCAGGCACGGGCGATCCGGTCGGCGGCGGTCGTGGCGGTGGCGGCGTGGGTGCCGGTCGGGGTGGTCTTGGCTCGCGTCATGGCTGCACCTCTGGTGGTTCGTCTGTGGCTGGGTCCGCAGCTGGTGGGTCCAGCTGTCCTGCACCGTCGGCGAGCATGTCGCTCGCCAGCCGGTTCCCGACGCCGATGGCGTCGGCCGTGGCACCCGATGCGGACATCCGCACCGAGAGTGCCCCGTCGAGTGAGAGCGCCACGGCCCTCACCCACAGCTCGTCTCCGTCGTCGCCCTCGACGACGTCGGCCAGGGCCCCGATCGGGGCGGAGCAGCCGCCCTCGAGGGTGGCCAGCACCGCCCGCTCGGCCTGGACGGCGGCGCGGGAGCGGGGATCGTCGAGGCCGGCCAGCTCGGTGGCCAGCGCGTCGTCGCTGCGGCACTCGACCCCGAGCGCGCCCTGTCCGGGCGCGGGCAGCATCTGCAGCGGGTCGAGCACCTCGGTCACCTCGGCGAGGCGGTCGATGCGGGCCAGCCCGGCGCGGGCCAGGATCACCGCGTCGACCGTGCCGTCGTGGACCATCCGGACGCGGGAGTCGACGTTGCCGCGCACGCCGACGATCTCGAGGCCGAGACCGAGCGCGTGCAGCTGGGCGGCGCGGCGGGGCGAGCCGGTGCCGACCCGGCTGCCGACCGGCAGCTCGCCGAGGGTGAGGCCGTCGCGCGCGACGACGACGTCGCGGGGGTCCTCGCGCTCGGGCACCGCGGCCAGCGTGATGCCGGCGGCGGGCGCGGTCGGGAGGTCCTTGAGCGAGTGGACGGCGACGTCGACCCGCCCGTCGAGCAGTGCGTCGCGCAGCGCGCCGACGAAGACGCCGGTGTTGGACGCCGGGACGTCGGTGATCGGGGTGCCGGCGGCCTGGCTGCGGTCGCCGTCGGTGGTGATCTCTACGAGCTCGGTCTCACGACCCAGCCGGGTGCGGATCAGGTCGGCGACCTGGCCGGCCTGGGTCGTGGCCAGCAGGCTGCGACGGGTGCCGACGCGAACGGGGGCGCTCACGGCCGGTCCTCGCTGACGGCCGAGGAGCCGAGCAGGGGAGCCGACGACGGTCGCGGGGCGCCCGTGACGTCGGGTCGGGTGACGGCGTCGACGGCCTCGGGGTCGAGCGCGAACAGCTCGGCCAGGGCCCGCTCGTAGGACACGGCGCCCTGCTCGTTGGCGAGCTCCTTGACGCGGACGGTCGGCTCGTGGAGCAGCTTGTCGGCGACCCGGCGCACGGTGTGGCGGATCTCGGCGCGCGCGGCGTCGTCGAGCCGCGGCAGGCGCGACTCGAGGCGGGCCATCTCGGCGTCGACGACCGAGGTCGCCATCGAGCGCAGCGCGACCACGGTGGGGGTGACGCTGGCCTGGCGGCGGGCGGTCAGGAAGGCCGAGACCTCCTCGCCGACGATGCGGCGTACGTCGCTCACCTCGCCGGCGACGTCGCTGACGGCCAGGGCCTCGGAGAGCTCGCGCAACCCGATCAGCGTGACGCCCGGCAGCTCGGCGACGCTCGGCTCGACGTCGTGGGGCAGCGCGAGGTCGATGACCGACAGCGGGCGGGCGGGGTCGGCGAGTCCGGCGCGGGCCGCGGCGAGCATGTCGCGGGTGACCAGCACGCCGGTGGCACCGGTGCAGGTGATGACGACGTCGGCGTGGGCGAGCTCGCCGGGCAGGTCGACCAGGGCGACGGGGTGGGCGGCGTACTCGGCGGCGAGCCGGCGGGCCCGGTCGGGGGTGCGGTTGACGACGCTGACGTGGGCGGCACCGAGCCGGGTGACCGTCGCGGTCGCGAGGCCGGCCATCGAGCCGGCCCCCACGACGACGACACGGCCGCCGCGCACGGTGCCGGTGTCACCGGCCGCCGCGTCGGAGCGCTCGAGGGCGGCACTGACCAGCGTCGGGGCGACGCGGTCGATGCCCGTCTCGGCGCGCGACCGCTTGCCGACGCGCAGCGCCTGCTGGAACAGCGAGTTGAGGGCGGGCCCGACGCTGCCGACCTCCTGACCGACACGGAGGGCCTCGCGGGTCTGGCCCAGGATCTGCCCCTCGCCGACGGCCATCGAGTCGAGCCCGGAGGCGACCTGGAAGAGGTGGGCGACCGCGCCGTCGTCGTAGTGGACGTAGAGGTGGGGCACGAGCGCGTCGGCGCTCTGTCCGGCGCGGTCGACGAGCAGTCGCGACAGGGTCTCGATGCTGCCGTGGAACCGCTCGACCTCGGCGTAGACCTCGACGCGGTTGCAGGTCGCGACGACCGCGACCTCGTTGACGTGCTCGCACGACAGGGCGTCGGTGAGCAGCTTGTGGACGCCCTCGGGGTCGAGCGCGACCCGCTCGAGGACGGAGACGGGGGCGCTGTTGTGGGAGATGCCGACGACGAGCACGCTCATGCTGAGTTGGCCTTCCGCTGCTCGTGGTAGGCCAGGATCTGCAGCTCGATCGACAGGTCGACCTTGCGTACGTCGACCCCGTCGGGCACCACGATCACGGCGGGGGCGAAGTTGAGGATGCTGGTGATGCCGCAGGAGACCATCCGGTCGGCGACGTCCTGCGCGGCCCCGGCCGGGGCGGCGATGACGCCGATGGCGACCCCGTGGGTCTCGACGATCTCCTCGAGGTCGCCGAAGGGGCGTACGTCGACGCCCGCGACGACCTCGCCGTGGCGGCTCTCGTCGGCGTCGAGGAGCGCGACGACCCGGAACCCCCGGCTGCGGAAGCCGGAGTAGTTGGCCAGGGCGTGACCCAGGTTGCCGATGCCGACGATGACGACGGGCCAGTCCTGGGTGACGCCGATCTCGCGGGCGATCTGGTAGCGGAGGTAGTCGACGTCGTACCCGACGCCGCGGGTGCCGTAGCTGCCGAGGTAGGACAGGTCCTTGCGGAGCTTGGCGGAGTTGACGCCGGCCGCCAGCGCGAGCTCCTCGCTGGAGCAGGTGCGGATGCCGTCGTCGGCGAGCGTGTTGAGTGCCCGGAGGTAGACGGGCAGGCGGGCGACGGTCGCCTCCGGGATGTCCCGGGAGCTCTCGCTCGAACTGCGTGCAGTCACTGCTCTGCTTCCTAGCCGGCCCCTGGAGGAGGGCCACGGCTCGATCACAGTAGGAGTTTGTGAACGCGAGAACAAATCGACCGGGAGTGGTCTTCCCCACCCCCCTCCGAGAGGGTGGCCCGGGCGTGGTAGGGCGCGGGGCTCAGCCCAGCGCGGCCCGCAGCCGGGTCTCGTCGACGCGCCAGAAGTCGTGCTGCCGGCCGTCGACGAAGGTCACCGGGACCTCGTCGGTGAAGCGACGCTGCAGCTCGGGGTCGTCGTCGACGAGCACCACGGAGTACTGCTCCCCCAGGTCGGCGCAGACCCGGGCGACGACCTCCTCGGCCGCCTCGCACAGGTGGCAGCCGAGGCGTGAGTAGAGCGTGACCCGGGGCAGGGTCGGCTCCGGGTCACGGCGACGTCGCAGGCGCACGGCTACTCGAGCAGTCCCAGCGCACGGCGCCGCTCGAGACCCCGCAGCCGGCCCTTCTGCACCTTGCCGGTGACCCCGTGCGGCAGGTGCTCGACGACCTCGACCCGGCTCGGCACCTTGAACCGGGCCAGGCCGAGCTCGCACGCCGTGCGTACGCCGGCCTCGAGGGCCTGCGGGTCGGCGGCGCCCGCCGCGTCGGCGACGACGTAGGCCACGACGGCCTCGCCGGTGGCATCGTCGGGCACCCCGATGACGGCGACGTCGGCGACGCCTGCGACCTCGGCGACCACCCGCTCGACCTCGACGGGGTAGACGTTGAACCCCGAGACGATCACGAGCTCCTTGACCCGGTCGACCAGGAACACGTCGCCGCGAGCCCGGTCGTGGGCGTCGCCGCCCTCCCCCACGATGAAGGCGACGTCGCCGGTCGACCACCAGCCGTCGGCATCGGGGCCGTCGGCCCCGTCGGGCCAGTAGCCGCTGAACAGGTTGGCACCCCGGATCTGGATCTCGCCGGGGTCGCCGGAGTCGCGGGGCACCGCGACGCCGGTCTCGTCGACCAGGCGCAGGTCGATGCCGCCCAGCGGGGCCCCGACCGAGCCGGCGGGGGCCGCCGGCGAGCAGAGCGTGCTGGTGACGACGGGCGCGGCCTCGGTCAGGCCGTAGCCCTGGTGGACCGGGACGCCGGTGCGCTCGACGAACTCCTCGACGACCTCGGCCGAGACCGGCGCCGAGCCCGACAGGACCAGGCGCACCGGGCCGAGGCGGCCGGCGAGGTCGACCTCGCGCCAGTGCGCGAAGACGGCGGGGGCGACCGGCACCACGCTGCAGGCCTCGTCGTCGATGAGGTCGAGGGTGCCCTGGGGGTCGAACCGGTCGGCGAGCACCAGCTTGGCCCGGCTGCGCAGCACGGTGCCGAGCACGGCGTTGAGGCCGTAGACGTGGAAGAGCGGCAGCACCCCGAGCACGACGTCGTCGCCGTGGATCATCGGCGGGTCGACGGCGGCGACCTGCTCGATGTTGGCCGCGAGCGCCCGGTGGCTGAGCATCGCGCCACGCGGCAGTCCCGTCGTACCGCTGGTGTAGAGCAGCGCGGCGATGCGCTCGCCATCGCGCAGCGGCGGCAACGGGCGCGCGGTGTCGGCGCGCAGGTGGTCGTAGGAGCGCTCACCGGGTTGCAGGGTCGTGCCGACCACGACGACCCGCGGCTTGACCATCCGCGCGAGGACCTCGGCCGGCACGTCGTGGGCCAGCGTCGAGTCGCCGCCGGCGAGCGCGTCGTCGATCAGGGTCGCGGCCGCCCGCACCGTGGTGACGGTGTCGCCGTCGGCGACGACCATCCGCGCGCCGCAGTCGGCGATCACGCGGGCCACCTCACGGGCGCTCGACCCGGGGTTGAGGGGTACGGCGACCGCCTGGGCCCGCAGGACGCCGAGGTAGGTCGTGACGAACTCGAGCCGGTTGCCGGTGATGACGACGACGCGGTAGCCGGCCACGATCCCGGCGGCCACCAGGCCGGTGGCGACCCGACCGACCTCGTCGTCGAGTTCGGCCCAGGTCAGGCTGCGTCCGCCGGACTCGACCAGCGCCAGCTTGTCGGGGCTCTCCCGGGCCGCCTCGGACACCAGGACGGCCGGGCCGGCCACGTCGGCGGTCGGGTTCGCGGCGGGCATTGGGGCAGTCTAGGCGCCGTCCGGGTGGTCGCGGACGGCCCGATGCCCACCCGCGGACGGCGGTACGGTCGGGCGCATGCCTCCCACCGACAAGGCGCGCCGGCCGCCCAACCTGCGTCAGCGCTCGACGCTGGCCGGTGAGGCTGCGGCCGCGGCGGCCGAGGTCGAGACCGCGCTCGACCACCCGGTCGACCCGACGGCGGCGGCGTTCTTCGACGTCGACAACACCGTGATGCAGGGGGCGAGCATCTTCCACCTGGCCCGCGGGCTGCACCGCCGTGACTTCTTCACGACCCGCGACATCCTCGCGGCCGCGTGGAAGCAGGCCTACTTCCGTGTCGTGGGGGTCGAGGACCCCGACCACATCGCGGAGACCCGCAACTCGGCCCTGAGCTTCATCGCCGGCCACACCGTCGACGAGCTCGAGGAGCTCGGCGAGGAGATCTTCGACGAGACCATGGCCCACCGGATCTGGCCCGGCACCCGCGCCCTGGCCCAGCTCCACCTCGACGAGGGCCAGCGCGTCTGGCTGGTGACCGCCGCCCCGATCGAGATCGCCCGGATCATCGCGCGGCGCCTGGGTCTGACCGGGGCCATGGGCACCGTCTCCGAGCACGTCGACGGGGTCTACACCGGCCGCCTGGTCGGCGACCTGCTGCACGGCCCGGCCAAGGCCGAGGCCATCCGGGCGCTGGCGGCGCGCGAGGGACTCGACCTGAGCCGCTGCTCGGCCTACTCCGACTCCTTCAACGACCTGCCGATGCTGAGCCTGGTCGGCGACCCGGTGGCGATCAACCCCGACGCCCGGCTGCGGGCCCACGCCCGGGCCCAGGGCTGGCGGGTCCGCGACTACCGGACCGGACGCAAGGCCGCACGCGCCGGGCTCGCCGTGGGCGCGGTCGCCGGCGCCGTGACCGGCACGGTCGCGGCCGGCGTGGCGCTGCGCGGGCGTCGCCACTGACCCGTTCCGCGGCCGGTCCGCACCGCTCGACCCTCGCGTACGCCGTCCCGTCGGCGGCGTCGCGGGCGGCGCCAGATCTCCTATACACCCCGCCCGGCCCGGTCTAGTCTCGGGCCGAGGGTTCAGAGAGAGTCCCTCGCGGGAGGGCACACATGCCTCAGCCGAGGCCGGACGTCACGCGTGGGCTGGACGCCCTGCGCCTGGCTGTCGCGCGCCTGCTCAGCAACCCGTCCGTCGCCCTGGGCGACGGGGTCCTGCTCGCGGGCGCCGGTGGCACCGGCGGCTCCGGCGGCTCCGGCGAGGTGGTCGGCACCCTCCACAGCGTCGACAGCGGAGTCGACGGAGTCGGCAGCAGCACGGGCAGCGGTATCGGCGGCGTCGGAAGCGGGGGCTTCGGTGACGCCGACCTGGCGACGTCGTCCGAGGACTCCGAGGCCGAGCGCACCCGCCTGATCGCCCTGGTCGAGCTCGCCCGCGGCGGCGACGCCGAGGCCTTCGGGCTGCTCTTCGACCACTACCACGTGTCGGTCTACCGGTTCCTCTACTACCGCACCCGGTCCGCACCCCTGGCCGAGGACCTCGCCTCCGAGACGTTCCTGCGCGCGCTGCGCAACATGACCAACTTCCGCTGGCAGGGCAAGGACTTCGGCGCCTGGCTGATGACCATCGCCCGCAACCTGGCCACCGACCACTTCAAGGCCGGCCGCACCCGCCTCGAGACGACCACCGAGGACATGGGCGCCCACGACGACGCGACCGAGGGCCCCGAGTCCCTGGTGCTCGCCGGGCTGACCAACGAGCTGCTCCTCGAGGCCCTCACCCAGCTGCCCGACGAGCAGCGCGACTGCCTGGTGATGCGCTTCCTGCAGGGCATGAGCATCGCCGAGACCGCCGCCGTCCTGGGCCGCAGCGACGGGGCCGTCAAGCAGCTGCAGCTGCGCGGCGTGCGCAACCTCGCCAAGCTGATGCCCGAGGGGATCCGGGACTGATGGCGACCCTTCCCGATCTGGTGGCCGCAGCGCCCGTAACCTCGCGCGATCCGTCGTCGTTGGGCGCTGGGACAGGCCGCCACGGCACCCGCGACAACCGCACCACCGCAGGACGGACCCGATGAACCCCGTGCTCCCGGCGCACAGGCGCGCCGCACAGTTCAGCTCGCTGGTCGAGGCGTCCTCGACCACGCAGCCGGACGCCACGGGACCCCACGCCGACCTCCTCCCGCTGGTCGACCTGGTCACCGTCCTGCGCAGCACACCGACCGTCGAGCCCCGGCCCGAGTTCGTCGCCGCCCTGCGCGAGCGGCTGCTGCTCGCCGCCGAGACCGCACTCGTGCCCGACACCCCGGCGCGGGCCGAGGCACGTCGCCAGCCCACCCCCCGTCGTACGGCCCGCGAGCGACGGGTCGCCGCGGCCATCGGCGGCTTCGCCCTGGTCAGCGCCACCGCCTCGATGTCGGTCGCCGCCCAGAACGCCCTGCCGGGCGACACCCTCTACCCGCTCAAGCGCGCCATCGAGAGCCTCCACGAGACCGTCCTGCGCAGCGCCGACGACAAGGGCGCCACCATGCTCGACAACGCGTCGGGTCGTCTCGACGAGGTCGACGAGCTCTCCCGCAGCGGCGACCAGGACTCCGACACGATCTCCCGCACCCTGAGGGACTTCTCCGACCAGGCCGCCGACGCCTCCGACGTCCTGCTCGGCGACTACGAGCAGACCGGCCAGCCCTCGTCGGTCGCCGAGCTGCGCACCTTCACCGCCACCAGCCTCGACGTCCTGCAGCGCCTCGAGAGCCTCGTCCCGGCCCAGGTCCGCCCGGTGCTGGACCGAGCCGCCGCGGTCCTCGACGAGATCGACCGCCGGGCCCGGGCCCTCTGCCCCGCCTGCAGCACCCTCCCCGCCGCCGCGCAGGTCAGCGCCGCCGCCGATCTCGGCCCCCTCGACCGCCTCCTCGACGAGGTCGTCACCAAGCCCGCGTCCGCGACCACCCCGCCCAGGAGCGACTCCCCCGACACCGAGCAGCCACCCACCAGCGCCGTCGACCCGACACCCCCGACGACACCGGCGTCCCCGCCGACGTCGACACCGACCACGGAGCCCCCCGACCCGACCCCCGACGACACCGACCCCAGCACTCCCCCCGGCCCGAGGCCCTCCCTCGGCGCCGTCGTCGACGGCCTGGACCCCCTCGACCTCGGCAACGTCCTGACCGGCGTGACCGAGGAGCTCACCGAGGGCCTCGACGGCGTCCTGGGCGGCACCGAGTCCGACTGACTCCTTCTTGGAGGGGGTGCGTGGCCCGGACCCGAGAACGGGGACCTACCTGAAGACGGACTCGCGCTGCATGAGCAGCGAGTAGAGGGTCTGCTGGATGGTCTCGCGGACCTGGTCGGTGACGTCGAAGACGAGCATCGGGTCCTCGGCGGCTCCGGCCTCGTAGTCGTCGGTGCGGATGGGCTCGCCAAACTCGAGCAGCCACTTCGACGGCAGCGGGATCAGGCCGAGGGGACCCAGGAGGGGGAAGAGCGGGGTGATCGGGATGTAGGGGACGCCCAGGAGGCGGGCGAGGGCCGGGATGTTGCCGACGAGGGGGTAGATCTCCTCGGCCCCGACGACGGCCAGGGGGACGATGGGGACGCCGGTGCGCAGGGCGGCGGAGACGAAGCCGCCGCGGCCGAAGCGCTGCAGCTTGTAGCGCTGCGAGTAGGGCTTGCCGATGCCCTTGAAGCCCTCGGGCCACACGCCGACGAGCTCGCCCTGGCGCAGCATCCGCTCGGCGTCCTCGTTGCAGGCCAGGGTGGCGCCGCCCTTGCGGGCCATGGAGCTGATGATCGGCATCCGGAAGACCAGGTCGGCGCCCAGGGCACGCAGGTGGCGACCGGTGAGGTCGTGCACCGAGACCATCGTCATCAGGCCGTCGACGGGGACCGTGCCGGAGTGGTTGGACACGACGAGGGCACCGCCCTCGGTGGGGATGTTGTCGATGCCCCGGACCTCGATGCGGAACCACTGCTGGGCGATCGGGCGCAGGGCCGCCATGAAGAAGCGCTGGGTGATCTCGGCGTCGAAGCCGTACTCGTCGACGACGTAGTCACCGGTGATGCGGCGGCGCAGGAAGGCCAGGAACTGAGCCAGGCGCGGCTCCCACTGCTCGCCGAAGACCTCGAGGGCGGCGTGCTGGAACGCCGACAGCCAGGCCGAGGTGGGGATCGCGCGCAGGGGGTGCAGCTCGCGGGTCGTGGTGGCGCTGGTCGCGGCGGGCGCGGCGTCGTCGGAGGTCGCGGGCGCCGACGGCGCGACGGGCGGGTCGACGGGCGGCACGGCCGCGCCTGCGGAGGACGCTGCGTCGGCCGGTGTCGGCGCTGACGCGGAGGTCTTGCGGGCCGGGGTGCGGGGCTTGGGGGCCAGGCCGCGGGCGGCCGAGGACGGCGCGGTGCCGGTGCCGCGGCCGGGCTTGCCGCGGGTGCCGATCGGGATGATCTCGGCGTCACCCACGCGAGCCACCTCGCGCGGGGCGTCGGCCCGACGGGGCGGGCGCGACGCTGAGCGTGGGCCCGGTCGAGGCGCTGCCCGCGTGGGCGGCGGGGGTGCTGGGCAGGTGGTCGGCGACGCCGGCCAGCACGCGCTCGGCGCGGCCACCGGTGGGTGGCAGGTCGGAGGCGAAGTCGGCGAAGGCCTCGGCGGTGCTGTAGCGGGGCTCGAACCCGAGGACGGCGCGCATCTGGGTGGTGTCGACGCCGCGGCCGTAGGTGAGCAGGGACCGCTGCTCGGGTGAGAAGTCGGCGATCCGGGCCGAGCGCAGCACCGAGCCGAGGGAGCCGACCGCGAAGCCGGGCATCGGCACCGCCGGCCGCTGCAGCCGGCGTACGGCCTGGCTGAGCGTGAGGATGCCGTCGCCGGCGATGTTGAAGGTGCCGGGGACGTCACCGGCCACGACGTGCTGGAGCACGGCGCGCAGGTCGTCCTCGTGCAGGAACTGCAGGCGGGCGTCGAAGCCGAGCACGGTCGGGATCACCGGCAGCCGGAAGTAGGACGTCAGCGGGCTGACGACGTGGGGGCCGATGACGTTGGCGCAGCGCAGCATCGTCACCCGGACGTCGCTGCGCCGGCGCGCGAAGCCGCGGACGTAGCCCTCGATCTCTGCGACGTCCTTGGCGTAGCCGCTGCGCGGTGCGCCCCGGGGGTTCATGTCCTCGGTGAACATCGCCGGGTCGCGGTTGCTGGCGCCGTAGACGGTCGTCGTCGACTTCACCACCAGGTCGGACACGCTCGGCGCCTTCTGGCACGCCGCGAGGAGCTGCATCGTCCCGATGACGTTGAGCTCCTTCATCGTCGTCCGGCCGCCGGTGCTGCCGGGGGTGGCGATGACGCTCATGTGGACGACGGTGTCGACGTCCTCCTTGGCGATGACCTTGGCGATGACCGGGGTGCGGATGTCGGCGCGCACGAACGACACGTCACCGAGGTCGCCACGCGGCGGCGTGACGTCGACCCCGATGACCCGGCGTACGGACGGGTGCTCGGCGAGCGCGCGGGCGCACCGGCGGCCGAGGTCACGGGAGACCCCGGTGACGAGCACGACCTTGTCGCCGCCGGCCATGGCGAAGGGGCTGCGCTACTTCCCGAGCTTGCGACGCTGGACGCGCGTCTTCTTCAGGAGCTTGCGGTGCTTCTTCTTCGCCATGCGCTTGCGACGCTTCTTGATGACAGAACCCACGGAACCCAACTCTCACAGACACGTGCGCTCCGGAGGTGTCCGGAGGCTCCGGTCAGCGTAACGGCCGGCACGACAGCCAAGAGAATCGGTCCGCACCCGCGGGTCCACCGCACGAGGCGACCACAGGGCGCACGGAGACGAAGGACGGCCCCCGCGGCTCGGCTGCCGCCACCCGGGCTGGCGGCAGCGGGGCCAGGCCCGGGCGGCCAGCGAGTCGCGGGCCGGCCGGAGTCGACCAGATCGACTAGCCGGCGTCGTAGAAGCTCTTGCGGAGGTATTCGTCGACGTCGTTCTCGGCCACGCGGAACGAGCGACCGACGCGGACGGCGGGCAGCTCACCCCCGTGGACCAGGCGGTAGACGGTCATCTTCGAGACGCGCATCAGCGATGCGACCTCGGCGATGGTGAGGAACTTCGGGTCGGACAAGCCTCCGGAGGAGCTCGACATGGTGCACCAGCTTCCTGCGCGTCCGCCACCGGCTTCCCCACCGGTGATGACACGAGCGCGACGTGCAGACACTAGGGCCTGATGTGACGCGTGGGGAAGGATTTGCAGGTGAAACTTCTCGAGGGGCGGCGCGCCTACCAGCTGAGCGGATCCAGACCGTGGTACGGAAAGGCTGCCACGCGGGTCGCCTGGACGCTCCGATCGAGCCAGGAGGCCGGGTCGTAGCCCTCCTCCCAGGCCCGGAACGCCGGCCCTCCGGGCCGCCGTACGGCGTCGTCGACGTCGCTCAGCAGCGTCGGTGCCGGCAGGCCCAGGAGCCGTTCGACGTGCTCGCGCCAGGCCGCCGGCACGGGCGTGCCCGGGTCGAGGGGTACGCCGGACACCGCGGCCAGCAGGTGGGTCCAGGCCCGCGGCACGACGCTCGCGACGGCGTACCCACCTCCCCCGGTGGCGACCCACCGGCCGCCGGCGACCTCGTGGGCCAGGTCGTGCAGGGCCAGGTAGGTGGCGCGCTGGCCGTCGACGGTGAGCTCGAGGTCGGCGAGCGGGTCGGCCCGGTGGGAGTCGCAGCCCTGCTGGGTGACCAGGACCTGGGGCTCGAACGCGCGCAGCAGCGGCGGCACCACGGCGTGGAAGGCGCGCAACCAGCCCGCGTCACCGGTGCCGGGCGGGAGCGGCACGTTGACGGTGTAGCCCTCGGCGCCGGGCCCGCCGACGTCGGCGGAGGCGCCCGTGCCGGGGAACAGGAACTGGCCCGACTCGTGCAGCGAGACGGTCAGCACCCGCGGGTCGTCGCGGAAGACGGCCTCGACGCCGTCGCCGTGGTGGGCGTCGACGTCGACGTAGGCGACCCGCTCGGCGCCCTGGTCGAGCAGCCAGCGGATGCCGACGGCGACGTCGTTGTAGACGCAGAAGCCGCTGGAGCGTCCGGGCATCGCGTGGTGGAGGCCACCGGTGATGTTGGCGCTGTGGACGCTGACGCCGCTCCACACCTGACGGCAGGCCTCGACGGTGGCGCCGACGACGTGGGCGGCCGCCTGGTGCATGCCGGGGAAGACCGGGTTGTCGTCGGTGTCGAGGCCGCGCTGCTCGTCGGGGTCGGCTCGGCGTACGGCCTCGATGAGCTGCTCGTCGTGGACCGTCGCGATGGTCTCGTCGCTGGCCATCGGCGCCCCGACGGTGACCAGGCGCGGCCCCACCACCTCGAGCGAGGTGGCCAGCAGCATCGTCAGGTCGACGCGCACCGGGGCCATCGGGTGGTCGGGACCGAAGTCGTAGTCGGTGAGGCTCGGGTCGAAGACGACGCTGGCCGGGCCGGGACTCTGGTCCATCCCTGCGACACTAGTGCGCATGACCGTGACGCTGCCGGAGCGGCCACCCGAGGGTCGACGTCGCGGGCTCGTGGGCTCGGCGTCCGCCCTCCCGCTGTGGGTGCAGGTGACCGGCGTCTACCTGGTGCTGCGTTTCCTGACCGGGATCCTGCTGTCCCACGCGGCCGACGGGGCGGGCTACTACCCGGGGGTGCAGCCCGGGGTCGCGGGCCCGACCCAGGACGACCCCACGCTGACCCTCAACTGGGACGCGCGGTGGTACGGCGAGATCTACCAGCACGGCTACCCCGACGAGATCCCGCTGCAGGACGACGGCCGGGCGGCCGAGAACGCGTGGGCGTTCTACCCCGCCTACCCGTACGCCGTACGGCTGGTCGCCTGGCTGCTCGGCTCCGACTTCACCACGGTCGCCCCGCTGCTGGCGCTGCTCGCCGGCCTCGGCGCCGCGATCGTGATGGCCCGCCTGCTGGTGGAGACCCTGCCGGCCGCGGCCGACCACCCCCGCCGGGTCGAGGCACTCGCCCTGGCCGCGGTCGCGGTGTGGGCGGCCTGCCCGGTGTCCCCGGTGCTGCAGATGGCCTACACCGAGTCCTTCAGCATGCTGCTGCTCGTCACGTTCCTGCTGCTGGTCGTGCGGGAGTGGTGGTGGGCGGCCGGGCTGTGCTCGCTGGCGCTCGGGCTGACCCGGCCCATCGCGCTGCCGCTCGTGGCCGTCGTCCTCGTGGCGCTGTGGATGCGCTGGCGGGTGCGCGAGTCGCGGCCGGTCACCCGTCCGGAGGGCGTGGGCATGGTCTGGGCCCTCGGCGCGGTCGGCCTGTCGGGGATCCTGTGGACCGCGATCGCGGCGCTCGGCACGGGCCGCCGCGACGCCTACCCGGCGACGATGACGGCCTGGCGTGGCGACGACTCGATCCAGTTCCTCGAGCCGTGGAAGCGGACCATCAGCTATGCGTGGGACACCCACGACAAGCTGTTCGTGCTGCCGGCCCTGGGCATCGCCCTACCGCTCCTGCTGTCGCTGCTGATGCTGGTGCCGCGGATCGGCGGCGGGCTCGACCTGCGGCTGCGGGTGTGGGCGGTGGCCTACTCGCTCTACCTCCTGGCCGTCGTCGACGGCCACACGAGCATCTTCCGCTACCTGATCCCGCTCTTCCCCCTGGCGGTGCTGCTGGTCGGCGCGCACCGACCCTCGCCGCGGTGGTGGGAGGTCCGCACGGTCTTCTGGGTGGCGGTCGGCGTCCTGGGTCAGGTCGGCTGGATCTGGTGGCTGGTCGTCTTCTCGCCGCTGCCCGGCGGGGGCGACTACCCACCCTGAGCCCGCAGGCGTCCCGCGAGGAACGAGCGGGTCGCCGTGGCGGGCGAAGATCGAGCAAGCGACACGGGTGAGGAACGAACCCGTGCGAGCGCGTCGAGATCACCGCAGCCGGTCTTCGGAAGGTTCGCGCGGACGCTGCGGCGAGCCTCGAAGCCACGTGCACCGCGTCGACGGCTGGCCGTAGGGTCGCGCCATGACCTCGACCGACCCGTCGCAGACCGCCAGCGCCGACCTCGCCGACCTGGCCCAGGCGTTCTGGGACCACTACCTGGAGTCCAACCCGACCGAGGCGCACCTGCTCGGTGTCTACCGCTACGCCGCGTTCTTCGAGGACGCCAGCCGCGACGCCGAGGACCGCAGGATCGAGGCCCTGCGCACCTTCGCCGCCGACGCCGAGGCGATCGACCCGGGTGGCCTGAGCGAGCAGGAGAAGGTGACCCGCCTGGTGCTCGAGAGCACCGCGACCGGCACCGCCGACCGGCTGCAGACCCGGCTGGCCGAGCTGCACGCCGACCCGATCTTCGGCCCCCAGGTCGAGCTGCCGATCATCACGCCGATGCTGAGCCTGCCCGACGCGACGGTCGCCGAGGCCCTGGTCGACAAGCTCCACGGCGCCGCCCGCTGGCTGACCGAGCAGGGCGACCGGTTGCGCGAGGGCCTGGCCGCCGGCCGGGTCTCCCCCGCCTTCGCCGTCGAGGGCGCGATCTCCCAGCTCGAGGAGCAGCTCGCGGCGCCCCTGTCCGACGACGCCGTGCTGGGCGCGCTGCCTGCGGCCCCGGGCGGCATCGACGAGGCCGCCTGGCGGGGCCGACTCGAGAAGGCCGTCGAGGCCGCGCTGCGCCCCGCGATGGCGTCGTACCGTGACGCGCTGGCCGCCACGCTCGGCTCGGCCCGGGCCGACGACAAGCCCGGGCTGTGCTGGCTCGAGGACGGCGAGGCGTCCTACGCCGCGATGCTGCGCTACTCGACCACCACGTCGATGAGCGCCCAGGAGATCCACGACCTCGGCCTGGCGACGGTGGCCAAGCTCGCGGACGAGTACCGCGAGCTCGGGCCCGAGGTCGTCGGCACCGACGACCTCGCCCAGATCTTCGAGGCGATGCGCACCGACCCCCAGCTCCACTTCGAGCGCAGCGAGCAGCTCGTCGAGGCCTCCGAGGTCGCGATGGCCCGTGCCTGGGACGCGATGCCCGCGTGGTTCGAGGTGCTGCCGCAGGCGCCCTGTGCGGTCAAGGCGACGCCGTCGGGCGCCAAGGCCTACTACTTCCCGCCGGCCGCCGACGGCTCGCGCGGCGGCACCTTCTTCATCAACACCGGCGACCCGGCCTCGTGGGGCACCTTCGAGCTCGAGTCGATGGCCTTCCACGAGGGCATCCCCGGTCACCACCTCCAGCTGACGATCGCCGCCGAGCTCCAGGGCGTCCCGGAGTTCCGCAAGCACATCCACAACAACGCCTACGCCGAGGGCTGGGGCCTCTACACCGAGCGCCTGGCCGACGAGATGGGCCTCTACAGCACCGCCGTCGACCGGATGGGCATGTTCGCCGCCGACTCGATGCGTGCCTGCCGCCTCGTGGTCGACACCGGGCTGCACGCGCTCGGCTGGTCGCGCGAGCAGGCGGTGACCTACATGGTCGACAACTCCCCGCTCGCCGACTCGATGGTCCGGCCCGAGATCGACCGCTACATCACCAACCCCGGTCAGGCCACCGGCTACATGGTCGGCCGGGTCGAGATCGAGCGGATCCGCGCGGCCGCCGAGGCCCGCCAGGGCTCGGCGTTCGACATCAAGAGGTTCCACTCCGCCGTGCTCGACCAGGGCTCGCTCCCCCTGGGCGTGCTGGACGAGGTGGTCACGGCGCGCCTGCCGTGACAAGATCCACGTCGTGCTGACGACCCGCTCCACCCAGTGGTGGCCCGCCTGACCGGCGGACCACCCTTCTGACGCACCACACCAGAACCGGCCGCCCCTCGGGCGGCCGTTCTGCGTTTTCCCTCGACGGTCGACTCGCGGGGCCTCATCCAGGAGTCCCACCATGACCACCCGCACCCTCTCCCTGCTGGCCCCCTCGGGACGGCTCACCCTCGGCAGCCACCTCGGCGCGCTGCGCCCGATGCGCGAGCGCCAGGGCGACGCCTTCTACGGCATCGCCGACCTGCACGCCCTGACCACCGACCACGACCCACGGCTGCTGCGTGCCCACACCGACGAGATGGCGGCCCTCTTCCTCGCCGTCGGCCTCGGGGACGCGACGCTGTTCCGACAGAGCCACGTGCCGACCCACGCGCAGCTGGCCTACCTGCTGGAGTGCGTCGCGACCACCGGCGAGCTCGGCCGGATGATCCAGTACCGCGAGAAGTCGCGGGCCGGTGAGTCCACGCGGGCCTCGCTGATGACCTACCCGGCGCTCATGGCCGCCGACATCCTGCTCTACCGCACGCAGTCGGTCCCGGTCGGCGAGGACCAGAAGCAGCACGTCGAGCTCACCCGCGACCTCGCGCTGCGGTTCAACCGGCGCTACGGCGAGGTCTTCGTGGTGCCCGAGGTCGTGACGGCGTCCGACGGCAGCGCGCGGGTGATGGACCTGCTCCACCCGACCCGCAAGATGTCGAAGTCGGCCGACGCAGCGGGCTCGATCCTGCTGCTCGACCCGCCGGACGTCGTACGCCGCAAGGTGGCGCGGGCGGTGACCGACAGCGACGTCGGGCCGGACGCCGTACGCCGCGACCGCGAGGCCAAGCCGGGCGTCACCAACCTGCTGGCGGTCCTCGAGGCGCTGGGCGGGTCGGCCGACGGCCTGACGACGTACGGCGCCCTCAAGCGCGCGGTGACCGACGCGGTGGTGGCCGAGCTCGAGCCGATCCAGGCGCGGTACGCCGAGCTGGTGCGGGACCCGGCGCAGGTGGCCGCGGCGTTCGGCCGCGGCGCGGAGCGCGCCCTGGCGGTGACGGAGCCGGTCCTGGCGGCCGCCACGGCGGCCATCGGTCTCTGACGGGCGCACTGATCGTTTTGAACACGTTCACTCCTGCGGTACGGTCGTTCTTGAACACGTTCAAACAACTAAGGAGCCTCTCATGGACTGGACCGTCGCGACCTACGTCGCCTACCTGCTCGTCGCCGTGCCGCTCACCGTCTGGGTGGCCACGACGCTGTCGCGCCACGGCCAGGCCTTCCTCGAGGACGTCTTCGTCGGCAGCGAGGCCCTCGCCCACGCCGTCAACCGCCTGCTCGTCGTCGGGTTCTACCTGCTCAACCTCGGCTTCGTCAGCCTCTACCTGCGCTCGGGCACCGACGTCGAGGACCTGCGCGGCGTCTTCGAGCAGCTCAGCGTCAAGATCGGCGTGGTCACCCTGGTCCTCGGTGTCGTGCACTTCCTCAACGTGTGGGTCTTCAGCGCGATGCGCCGCCGCCAGCGGATGGACTCCTTCCGCAGCGCCCCGGTCGCCCCGCAGTCGTACGCCGGCCCGCTCGGCCCCCAGGCGGCCTACCCGGCCCCCGGCCGCTGACGGTCCCGGCCATGACGTCCACCCTCACGGTCCTCTACGACGCCGGGTGCCCGCTCTGCTCGCGCTTCCGCGACTGGCTGGTCGTCCAGCCGGCCCTGGTGCCGGTGCGGCTGGTGCCGGCAGGGTCGGCCGAGGCACGGGCCCTGTTCCCGTCGCTCGACCACTCCCGCACGCTGCGCGAGATCACCGTGGTCGGTGACGACGGGGCGGTGTGGACCCAGGAGCACGCCTGGGTGATGTGCCTGTGGGCGACCCGGCGGTTCCGTCCCCTGGCCGAGCGGCTCGCCCGTCCGGGCTGGCTCCCGCTCGCACGCGGCGCGGCGGCCACCGCGGCCGGCGTACGGGTTCTGATGGGGGGAGGTGGCGATGGCTACCCTGGCGCCTGTGCCGGAACCTGCTCCCCCCAGCAAGGCTGAGCAGACCCGGGCCACCATCGGCGACGCGGCGATGCGGCTGTTCCGCCGCGAGGGCTACGACAAGACGACGATGCGCGCGATCGCCCGGGAGGCCGGGGTCTCGGTCGGCAACGCCTACTACTACTTCTCCTCCAAGGAACACCTGATCCAGGCGTTCTACGACGGGATGCAGGTCGAGCACGCCGAGGCGGCCGTCGCGGTGCTGGAGCGCGAGAAGGACTTCGAGGCGCGGCTGCGCGGCGTCCTCGAGGCGTGGCTCGACGTGGCGGCGCCCAACCACGAGTTCGCCGGTCAGTTCTTCAAGAACGCCGCCGACCCCGACAGCCCGCTGTCGCCGTTCAGCGCGGAGTCGGCCCCCGCGCGCGAGGCCAGCACCGACCTCTACCGCCGCGTCGTCGAGGGCGCCGACGTCAAGCTCGCGCCGGCGTTGCGTCGCGAGCTGCCGGGGCTGCTGTGGTTGCTGCAGATGGGCGTCGTGCTGTTCTGGGTGCACGACAAGTCGCCCGACCAGGCCCGCACCCGTGCCCTCGTCGCCCAGGGCGCCCCGATCGTCGACCGCCTGGTGCGACTCGCGCGGCTGCCCGTCGTCCGCGGCATCGTCGACGACCTGGTCCGGGTCATCGGCAGCCTCCGGGAGTCCTGACCCCGGGTGGCCTACCGAGCCGCCCCCTCCGCCAGGTCGCGCAGGGTGTGCAGCTGCTTGCGCATCATCACCAGGTCGCCCCAGGCCAGCGCGTCGGACGCGCCCCGCGGCCAGCTGGTCACGAGCCGGCAGACCAGCCGCGACCGGTGGTGCTCGTCGGCGACCGGCTCCGCGGCGTACGTCACCGACGTCGTGCCGAGCAGCCTGCGCCCCCGCGCGCCGGTCACCGCGGTCCAGTGGTGGCCGTCCTCGACGCCGGTGAGCCGGAAGACCACCGCCATCACCTGGCCGACCTCGAGCCGCTCGGCGCCCGGCGTGAGCTCGCGCGGGCTCCGGCGGCCGCGGTTGTCGATCCAGTCGTAGGAGTACGGCGCGACCGCGACCTGGCACAGCCAGCGCCACAGCACCGGCGCCGGCGCGGCCACCGACACCGCGCGGGTCATCGGCCGACCGTCGACGACGTCGTCGGCCGGGTAGCGGCGGGCCGCCTCGGCCGGGGTCGCGCCCCAGACCCAGGGCAGGCCCGTCGGTGACGGGGCCGCCGGGGGCGGGCTCACTGCCCCTCGGCCAGCTCCCGCGACCGGTTGCGGGCCGCCTCCATCGCGGCCAGGAACGCCGCGCGCACCCGGTGGATCTCGAGCTCGCGCAGGGCCGAGGCGGTCGTGCCGCCCGGCGAGGTCACCTGCTCGCGCAGGACGGCGGGGTGGGTGCCGGTCTCGCGGAGCATCTTGGCCGACCCGACGAGGGTCTGGATGACGAGCTCGGAGGAGGTCGACCGCGGCAGCCCGAGGTGGACGCCGGCCTCGATCATCGACTCGACGACGAAGAAGATGTAGGCCGGTCCCGACCCGGAGATCGCGGTGACGGCGTCCTGCTGACGCTCGGGGATCCGGATGACGCGACCGACCGAGGCCAGCAGCGCCTCGGCCTCGGCGAGGTGCTCGTCGGAGCAGTGGGACCCGGGCGAGATCGCCGCCATCCCCTCGTCGACGAGCGCCGGGGTGTTGGGCATGACCCGCACGACCGCGACCCCCGCGGGCACCCGGGACTCGATGAAGGCGGTCGTGATGCCGGCGGCGAGCGAGACGACGAGCTGGCCGGGGCGCAGCACCCCGGCGATCTCGCCGAGGACGTCGCCCATGTCCTGCGGCTTGACGACCAGCGCCAGGGTGTCGGCCCGGGCTGCTGCGTCGACGTTGGAGACGACGGCGACGCCGTAGCGCTCCTCGAGCTCGCGCGCCCGCTCGGCGCGCTTCTCGCCCACGAGGAGCTGGTCGACGCGACGACCGGCGCGGACCAGACCCGACAGGAGGGTCTCCCCCATGACGCCGGCGCCGATCACGGCGGTGCGGTGCTCGGTGCTCATGTCCGGCAACCTATCGGCCCGCACCGACCCGGCGGGACCTACTTCTTCGACACCAGCGAGCGGAGGAAGAAGGTGAGGTTCTGCGGGCGCTCGGCGAGGCGACGCATGAGGTAGCCGTACCACTCCTGGCCGTAGGGCACGTAGACGCGCACGGTCTCGCCGGCCGAGGCCAGCCGGCGCTGCTCGTCGGGCCGGATGCCGTAGAGCATCTGGTACTCGTAGGTGCCCGGCGAGCGGCCGTAGCGGCTGGCCAGGGACGCCGCGATCGCGATCATCCGCGGGTCGTGGGTGGCGATCATGGGATAGCCGGACCCGCTCAGCAGCGCCTTGAGGCAGCGCACGTAGGACTTGTCGACGTCGATCTTGTCCTGGAACGCGACCTCGTCGGGCTCGTTGTAGGCGCCCTTGCACAGCCGCACCCGTGACCCCTCGTGGGCCAGCGCCCGACAGTCGGCCTCGGTGCGGTGCAGGTAGGCCTGGAGGACGGCTCCGGTCTCGGGGAAGTCCTTGCGCAGGTCGCGCAGCACCGCGAGGGTCCGGTCGGTCGTGGTGTGGTCCTCCATGTCGAGGGTGACCGTGGTGCCGGCGTTGCGCGCCGCCCGGCAGATGGTGCGGGCGTTCTCGAGGGCGACCTTGTCGCCCACGTCGGGCAGCGCCTGACCGATCGCCGACAGCTTGACCGACACCTCGGCGTGCCGCGCCAGCCCCCGGTCGGCGAGGTCCTTGAGGAGCTCGACGTAGGCCGTCACGGTGGCCTCGGCCTGCTCCACGTCGAGGGTGTCCTCGCCCAGGAAGTCGAGGGTGACGGCGAGGCCGTCCTCGACCAGGCCCGCGGTCGCGTCGACCGCGTCGGTCGTGGTCTCCCCCGGGACGTAGCCGGTCACGATGCCCGAGGTGACGGGGAGCGTGCTGACGAGCTTCTTGACGCCGCCGCTGCGGCTGAGCAGCAGGATCGGCTGGCGGAGCAGGGACATGGGGTCCAGGTTACGACCGGACCGCTTCGCCGCGACCACCCCGGCGAACGACGACCCCGGGAGTACGCCGTGGGGAGTACGCCGCCCGCTGCGGTCCGGCGCATCCACTCCCCCGGCAGGACGCGGCCCACCCGTCTCGACGGCGAAGGTCGAGCCATGACCACCACGGCCCCTCCCACCTCCCGCTCCCGGCGACTGCTCCTCGCCCTCCACGACCACCCACGGCGTGCCCTCGTGGCCGTCTTCCTCTTCGTCGTCGTCGCCGGTGCCCTCGGCGGCCCGGTGGCCGGGGCGCTCGACAGCGACGGTGGCTTCGCCCCGGCCGACTCCGACTCGGCCCGCGCGGCCGAGCGGATCGAGGCCGCCACCGGCCTCGAGAGCTCCCCCGGCCTCGTCGTCCTGGTCGACGGCACCGACCGGGCCCGGGGCGACGCGGTGGCCGACCGACTGGCCGGCGTACCCGGGGTGGCCGGGGCCGTCGCCGCCGGCCGGGCCCGCGACGCCAGCTCCTCGCTCGTCCTGGGGACGATCGAGGCGAGCGCCGCCAGCGAGGACGTCGCCGCCGACGCGATCGACGCCTTCGATGGTGAGGACGACGTCTCCGTCGGGGGCGGCGCCGTGGCCGGGATGCAGATCGGGGACCAGGTCGGTGAGGACCTGAGCCGCGCCGAGCTGCTCGCCTTCCCCGTCCTGCTGCTGCTCTCGCTGCTGATCTTCGGCGGCCGCGCCGCCCTGCTGCCGCTGGTCGTCGGGATCACCACCGTCCTCGGCACGTTCCTCGCCCTGTCCGGCATCAACCAGGTCTACGGTCTCAGCGTCTTCGCGCTCAACCTCGTGATCGGGCTCGGTCTCGGCCTGGCCATCGACTACACGCTGTTCCTGCTCACCCGCTACCGCGAGGAGCTCGCCGAGCAGGGCCCGACCCGGGAGGCCGTGCTGACCACGATGGCCACCGCCGGACGCACCGTGGCCTTCTCGGCCGCCACCGTCGCCGTCGCGCTGGTCACCCTCACCGTGTTCCCGCTCGGCTTCCTGAAGTCGATGGGCATCGCCGGCGCGGTCGTCGCGGTCGTCGCCGCCGTCGCCTCGTTGGTCATCACCCCGGCGATCCTCGGGCTCTGGGGCGCCAAGCTGGCCCGTCGTCGTACGGCGTCGGGGTCCGAGGGCCGCTGGTACCGCCTGTCGCACGCCGTGATGCGCCGCCCCGGCGCGGTCGCCGCGGTCACCGCCGTCGTGATGCTCGCCCTCGCCGCTCCCGCACTGCGCGCCGAGTGGTCCCCCATCGACGCGACCGCCGTCCCCGAGGACCTCAGCGCCCGGGTCGTGTCCGACGCCCTCGCCGCGCAGTACGACGGCACCGGCAGCACCCCGGTGACCGTGGCGGTCACCGGCGACGAGGCCGGGGCGAGCACCCTCGCCGACGGTGCGGCGACCCTGCCCGGGGTCGTCGAGGCGACCCCGGCGCAACGGCTCGACGCGACCACGTGGCAGGTCGACCTCACCGTCTCCGGCGACGCCGCCGGCGACGACGCCCGGCGGGTCGTGGGCGAGGTGCGCGACCTGGCCGACGCGACCGGGACCGACGCCCTGGTCGCCGGACCCGCGGCCGAGTTCGTCGACCAGCAGGACGCCATCGGCTCGAGCCTGCCGCTCGCGGTCGCGCTGCTGGTGCTGCTGACCCTGCTGGTGCTGTGGCTGATGACCGGCTCGGTCGTGCTGCCGGTCAAGGCCGTCGTGATGAACGCGCTCACCGTCGGGGTGTCCCTCGGCGCCCTGACCTGGGTCTACCAGGACGGCCGGTTCACCGGTCTGCTGGGCTACACACCCAACGGCGGCGTCGAGCCGACCGACTTCCTGGTCGCCGCCGCCCTCGTCTTCGCCCTGTCCACCGACTACGGCGTCTTCCTGCTCGGCCGGATCAAGGAGGCCCGCGACGCGGGGCTCGGCGAGCGCGAGTCGGTGGCCACGGGCCTGGGTCGCACCGGAAGCGTGGTCACGGCCGCCGCGATCCTGCTGGCCGTCGCGATCGGGGCGTTCAGCACCAGCGAGATCTCCTTCATCCAGCAGATCGGGATCGCCACCGCCGTCGGCGTGCTGGTCGACGCGTTCGTCGTCCGCTCGCTCCTGGTGCCCGCCCTGATGGGCCTGCTGGGCAAGTGGAACTGGTGGTCCCCGATGTGGCTGCGCCGCCTCCACGACCGGATCGGCTTCAGCGAGGGCGGCGCCCACCCGGCGGCGTACGGCGAGACCGAGCCGGCACGTACTCCCTGAGGACGACGCGCCCCGGCCGCGACCGCCACTACGGTCGGGAGCATGAGCAGGACGAGCACGACGAGCACCACGCAGGGCCGCGTCGACCACCTGGTCGACGCGGCCCTGTTCGTCTTCTGCGCGAGCGCCATGGCCGTCGAGACCACGGTCTCCGAGAAGGCTGTGACCACGCCCGCGGCCTACGTCGCCGTGGTCCTCGCCTCCGCGCCGGTCCTGCTGTGGCGGCGGTGGCCGCTCCTGGCCGGCGTCCTGACGATGACCCTGATGTTCGGGGTGCTCGAGACCACCCACCTCTACCAGACCATCGCCTTCCCGGCGGTGGTGTGCGGCTACGGCCTCGCGCTGCGCCTGGGCCGCAGGGTGGCGCTGCCGGCCGGCGTGGTGACCATGGCGCTGGTCCTGGTCATCCTGGCGATCTACAGCCCGCACTCGCTGTGGGGGTGGGACACCGTGCGCAACCTCGGGTTCGTGGCCGTGCCGCTCGCGCTCGGCGTCGCCGGGCACGAGCGCCGGCTCGCCTCCGCGGCGCTGCTCGAGCGGGCCGAGAGCGCCGAGCGCACCCGCGAGGAGGAGACCCTGCGGCGCGTCGGCGAGGAGCGGCTACGGATCGCGCGCGACGTCCACGACGTCGTCGCCCACGCCATGGTCGCCATCAACGTGCAAGCCGGCGTCGGCGCCCACCTGCTCGACCGCGACCCCGAGCAGGCCCGTGCCACGCTGCGCGACATCAAGAAGGTCAGCGGCGACGCGCTCGGCGACCTGCGCTCGATGCTGGGTCTGCTGCGACAGCAGGACGACGAGCCCGGGGCCCCCGTCGTACCCACGCAGGGGCTGCGCGAGATCGACGACCTGCGCGAGGGCCTGGCCTCGGCCGGGGTCGACCTCGACCTGAGCATCGACGCCTCCGCCGACCTGCTGCCGGCGGCCGTCGGGTCCACCGGCTACCGGATCGTGCAGGAGGCACTGACCAACGTGATGCGGCACGTCGGCCCCACGTCGGCCCGGGTGCGCGTCACGCGCGACGACGACGGGATCGCCCAGGTGGTCCGGATCGAGGTCGAGGACGACGGCGTGACGGAGCCCCGGACCGGCACCCTGGCCGGCACCCTCGTCGGCGCCGGGTCGGGCAACGGTCTGCGGGGCATGCGTGAGCGCGCAGCCGCGGTGGGCGGCTCGCTCGAGGCCGGGCCGCGGGCTGGCGGTGGCTGGCGGGTCTCGGCCACCCTCCCGATCGGGGCGCCATGACCCCGATCCGCGTGCTCCTGGTCGACGACCAGAACCTCGTGCGCGCCGGGTTCCGCGCGCTGCTCGACTCCGAGCCCGACCTCGAGGTCGTCGGCGAGGCGGTCGACGGCGCCGAGGCCGTCTCGCTGGCGGTCGCGCTGGCGCCCGACGTCGTCCTCATGGACGTCCGGATGCCGCGGGTGGACGGGCTCGAGGCCACCGCCCGGATCACCGCCGACCCGGGGCTCGCGGGCACCAAGGTGGTGGTGCTGACGACCTTCGAGCTCGACGAGTACGTCTTCGGGGCGCTGCGGGCCGGCGCGGCCGGCTTCCTGCTCAAGGACGTCGAGCCGGAGGCCCTCATCGAGGCCGTCCGCCTGGTCCACGACGGGCAGGCCCTGCTCGCGCCCCAGGTCACCAAGCGGCTGATCGAGGCGTACGTCGCGGCCACCCCCACCGGGGCGCCGCCCGCCCCCGAGGCGGCCCCGCCCGACGACCGCCGGCTCGCCGAGCTGACTCCCCGCGAGCGCGAGATCCTGGGGCTGGTCGGCCGGGGCCTGTCCAACCACGAGATCGCCGCCGAGCTCGTGCTCTCGCCGCTGACCGCCAAGACCCACGTGTCACGGCTGTTCCTCAAGCTCGGCGCCCGCGACCGCGCGCAGCTCGTGGTGACGGCCTACGAGACCGGTCTGGTCGAGGCCGGCGACGTACGCCGCCGAGGGTCGTGAGGGCCGGCGCTCAGGGCGTGCCGACGGCGAAGTGCTCGCGGGCGAACCGCAGCGACTCGCGCAGGTCGGCCTCGCGCTCCTCGCGGCCGGCACAGCGCCGGGTGTTGATCTCCAGGACGATCTCGCCGGTGTACCCGGTGGCGGCGAGGTGCTCCAGGAAGGCCTGCGCGCCCATGATGCCGCGGCCGGGCACGAGGTGCTCGTCCTTGGCCGAGCCGCTGCCGTCGGTGAGGTGGACGTGACGCAGGCGCTCGCCGAGCCGGTCGGCCATCTCGATCACGTCGGCCCCGGCGATCGCGGCGTGGCTGAGGTCGATCGTCGTGTTGGCGTAGGGCTCGGACGACGGGTCCCACCCGGGCAGGTACATCTCGGCGCCGCGCTTCTTGGTGGCCCGCCAGGGATACATGTTCTCGACGGCGAAGCGGATGCCGGTGGAGTTCTCGAGCGCGGCGATGCCGTTGACGAAGTCGCGGGCGTAGTCCTTCTGCCAGCGGAACGGCGGGTGCACCACGACCACCTCGGCGCCCACCTCGTGGGCCATCTCGGCCGAGCGCTCGAGCTTGCCCCAGGGCTCGGTGCCCCAGACGCGCTGGGTGAACAGCAAGCACGGCGCGTGGATCGCGCTGATCGGCACGCCGTGGTGCTCGGAGAGCTGCTGGACCGCGGAGGTCTGCTGGCTGAGGGCGTCGATGCCGACCATGACCTCGACGGCGTCGTACCCGATGGCCGCGGCGTAGCCGAACGCGTGCGCGGTCGACTCGGGGTAGACCGAGGAGGTGGACAGCCCGATCCGCGTCATCAGGACGGGCCGGGGTGACCGGTCTGGCGGCCCGGCACGTTGGCGATGCCGAACCGGTCGATGCGCTCGAGGATCACGCCCTCACGCAACGCCCAGGGGCAGATCTCGAGCTCGGCGAGGTCGAAGATGTCCATGCAGGCCTCGGCGACCAGCGCACCCGGGACGATCTGGTGGGTGCGGCTCGGCGACACGCCGGGCAGGCCGGCCAGGGCGCCGGCGTCCATCGCGACCAGCTTGGGGATCCAGCTGCGCAGGGTCTCGAGCGGCAGGCTGCGCGGCACCAGCGAGCCCTCGGTCGACGAGGCGGCGCCGCAGATGCGGGCCAGCGAGCGGAACGTCTTCGACGTCGCCGCGGCGCGGTGGGGCGTGCCGGCGCGCAGGAGGTTGCCGGCGTCGCGGGCGATCTCGGCGCGGATGCGCTTGCGGATGGCCTTGAGGCCGGCCTCGTCGGGCGCCTGCGCGAACGACGACCGGGCGAGGCGGGCGGCGCCGAGCGGCAGGGACCAGGCGACGTCGGGTCGCTCGTCGCCGCCGCCGGCGATCTCGAGCGAGCCGCCGCCGATGTCGAAGACGGCGAGGCGACCGGCGGACCAGCCGAACCACCGCCGTACGGCGAGGAAGGTCAGCCGCGCCTCGTCCTCACCCGACAGCACGCCGATCTCGACGCCCGTGCGCTCGCGCACGTGGGCGAGCACCTCGTGGCTGTTGCCGGCGTCGCGGACCGCCGACGTCGCGAAGGACAGCATGTCCTCGCAGCCCTTGTCCTCGGCGACGACCAGCGCCTCGGCGGTGAAGTGCGTGAGCGCGTCGATGCCGGTCTGCGAGACCGCGCCGTCGGCGTCGAGGTGCTCGGCGAGCCGCAGCGGCTGCTTGTAGGAGAACGCCGGGAGCGGGGCCGCGCCGTCGTGGGCGTCGACCACCAGGAGATGGCCCGTGTTGGACCCGATGTCGAGGACGCCGAGGCGCATGCCGCCACGCTACCCCGCGCGTGGGGACGTCGTGCGGCCGCCCGGCCGGGTCCCCCCGTAGGCTCCGAGCGTGCCTGAGGTCGAGCCGGTGTTCCCCCGCGCGTTCGTGGAGTTCGTCAACCCCGCCGACGCGACCGAGGTGATGCGCTGCGACCTCACCTGGCTGACCAGCAGCTTCATGTGCATCTTCGGCCAGGGCTGCCAGGGGATCTACGCCGACTCCCCCGACACCGGCTGCTGCACCCTGGGCGCCCACTTCGCCGACGGCGAGGACGAGAAGCGCGTCGCCGAGTACGTCGGGATGCTCGACGAGACCCTGTGGCAGTTCCACCCCGGCCGCAAGGTCAAGAAGAAGGACTGGGTCGAGACCGACGACGAGGGCGACCGCAAGACGCGCGTCCACGAGGTCGCCGGACAGTCGGCCTGCGTCTTCCACAACCGCACCGACTTCCACCTCGGGGCGGGCTGCGCCCTGCACGCCCTGGCGTTCGTGCTCGAGAAGAACCCCCTCGAGACCAAGCCCGACGTCTGCTGGCAGCTGCCGCTGCGGCGTACGTTCCGCGAGGTCACGCGCACCGACGGCAGCACCTACACCGAGGTCTCGATCGGCGAGTACGAGCGCGCCGGCTGGGGTCCGGGTGGTCACGACCTCGACTGGTACTGCTCGGGCAACACCGAGGCGCACGTGGCTCCCGAGCGGGTCTACGTCACCCACGAGGCCGAGCTGGTCGCCATGATGGGCCGCGCGGCGTACGACGAGCTGGTGCGGCACTGCGACGCCCACGTGCGGTCCCGCTCGGCGCTCGCGCTCCACCCGGCAAGCCCGCAGTGAGCCCGCGAGGAACGAGCGGGGCCACGTCGCGGGCGCAGATCGAGCAAGCGCAGCGACCGAGGCACGAGGTCGCGAAGCGCGTCGAGATCACCGCAGCCGACCTCGAGACGCCGCCACGCCCCACACCTCTCGACATCAAGACATCGCCCCCCCGGCGTCGGAGTCACCACCCGCCCTGCTCACAATGATCCACATGCGCCTCGACCACCTCTCGTACGCAGCCGGACCTGACGGGCTGGACGCCACGGCCCAGCGCATCGGTCACCTCCTCGGTCGTCACTTCGTCGACGGCGGCATCCACCCGCGGTTCGGCACGCGCAACCGCATCCTGCCGCTGGCCGACAACACCTACCCGGGGTGGTCGAGGCCCTCGACCACCCCGCCTCCGACAAGGCGCCGTTCGGACAGGCCGTCAAGGCCCGCTCGGCCGCCGGCGGCGGCTGGCTCGGCTGGGTCGTGGCGGTCGACGACATCAGCGTCATCGAGAAGCGGCTCGGGCGCGCGGCCGTCAAGGGCAACCGGCACCGCCCCGACGGCACCGAGCTGATCTGGAAGCAGATCGGCGTGCACGGCCTGCTCTCCGACCCCCAGCTGCCGTTCTTCGTCGAGTGGGACAGCCCGGCCGAGCTGCACCCCTCGGCCGGCTCCGACTCGACGTTCTCCCTGGCCTGCCTGGAGATCGCCGGCGACCCGCAGCGCGTGAGCGAGTGGCTCGGCGAGACCGTCGAGGCCCCGCTCGAGGACGTCAAGGTCGAGTGGGTCGCCCCCCACGGCACCCCCGGCATCCTCGCCGCCCAGGTGATGACCCCCGGCGGACTCGTCCGCATCTGACGTCACGTCCGGCCTGATGGTCAAGGCACTCCCCGGGGCGGTCCCGAGCCCCAACATCTGGGAGCACACCGCCACCTACGAGGTCGAGAACCGTGCCGTCGACCCCGACGGGCGACTCTGGTCGACCCTGGAGTCCCTCGCCGGTCCCGACGGCTGGGCCGGGCGCACCGTGCTCGACCTCGGCTGCGGCACCGGCTTCCACCTGCCGCTGTTCGCCGAGCGGGCCGCCTCGGTCGTCGGGGTCGAGCCGCACCCGGCCCTGTTGGGGCTCGCGCGGCGTCGTACGGCGGCGCTGGGCAACGTGACGCTGCGGCCGGGCACCGCGCAGGCCGTCCCGCTGCCCGACCGCTCGGTCGACGTCGTCCACGTGCGCTGGGCCTACTTCTTCGGACCCGGGTGCGAGCCCGGCCTGGCCGAGCTCGACCGCGTCGTACGCCCCGGCGGCACCGCACTGGTCATCGACAACGACGGCTCACGCTCGACGTTCGGCGCGTGGTTCCGGCGCGGCTACCCGCACCTGCCGCCCCCGGCCGACATCGAGCGCTTCTGGGCCTCCCGCGGCTGGACCCGCACGCCGGTCGACATGGGCTGGCGCTTCACCTCGCGCGCCGACCTCGAGGCCGTGGTCCGCATCGAGTTCAAGCCGTCCGTGGCCGAGGAGATCCTGCGCCACCACGACGGTCTCGAGGTCGACTACGCCGTCAACGTGTGGTCGAAGGTCTTCTGAGCGGGGCCTCCCCCGCGTGGCCCCTGAGCGCTACTACGACGACCCGCGCACGGTGAGCGTCGGCGTCAGCAGCAGGCCCTCACCCACCTGGGAGGGCGTGGCCAGGAGGTCCTCGAGCGAGCGGACGACGGCGATCGCGACCTCCTCGAGCGGCTGGCGCACCGAGGTCAGGCCGGGGTGGACGACCTGGGCGACCTGGGAGTCGTCGAAGCCGACGACCGCGATGTCGTGCCCGGGGTGGAGGCCACGCTCGGCGAGGGTGTGCAGGACGCCCATGGCGAGGGTGTCGGAGGCACAGACGAAGGCGGACGGGCGCGCCTCGTCGAGGAGCACGGCGCTGGCCTCGCGGCCGCTCCACACGGTGTCCTCGACGCGCGAGGCCAGGCCGGTGGTCGCGTGGCCGCGCTCACGCAGGGCGCGGCTCCAGCCGGCGCGTCGGTCCTCGCCGATGAAGGAGTCCTTGCGCCAGCCGATCCAGGCGATCCGGGTGTGACCCTTGTCCAGCAGGTGCGTCGTGGCGAGCTCGGTGCCCGCGGCACCGTCGACGTCGACCCAGGGGTGCTTGGCGCCGTCGTCGTCCCACGGGCGACCGAAGGCCACGAACGGCGCCCGACGCTCGCGCAGCCAGGCGGCCTGGGGGTTGCCGAGGTAGGTGTCGGTGACCACGAAGGCGTCGACCGCGGTGGAGCGCATCAGGTCGTCGTAGCCCTCGAGAGGGTCAGGACCCTCGCCCGAGAACAGCAGCACGTGGTAGCCCGCCTCGCGCGAGGTCCACACGAGCGAGTGCACGAAACGGTCCATCGCGGCGTTGGCCGTGCCCTCCTGGACCGGGCTCATCCGCAGGCCGATGAGGTGGGACGCCCGGGTGCGCAGGTTGCGGGCCGCGCGGTTGGGCACGTAGCCCAGCTCGAGGATGGCCTCCTGCACGCGCGCGAGCGTGTCGCCGCGCAGCAGGTCGGGGTTGTTGACCGCGTTGGAGACGGTCTGGCGCGAGACCCCGGCCCGCTCGGCCACGTCGGCGAGCGTCGGCGCCACGGCGGGCGCGCGGGAGGAGACGCGGGTGATGCGTTCCACGTGGCGGCTCCCGGTTGGCTCTGGATCGATCCAAACCGGATCCTAACGGTACGGCGCGCCGCCGACCCTCACTCGATCGGGTGTTCGAGGGCGCGTCGCCCGCGGGCTGTCGGTGGTCGCGTCTAGCGTTCGGGTCATGAGCAAAGCCGCCGTACGCGCACCCCGCCCGAGCTACCGGTGCGCCGAGTGCGGCTGGGAGACCGGCAAGTGGGTCGGCCGCTGCGGTGAGTGCCAGGCGTGGGGCTCGGTGGCCGAGGCCAGCGCGCCGACGATGCGCACCAGCGCAGGCCCCGTGACGTCGGCGGCGGTGCCCATCGGACAGGTCAAGGTCACCGAGATCGCCTCCCAGGGCACCGGGGTGCCCGAGCTCGACCGGGTGCTCGGCGGTGGCCTGGTGCCCGGCGCGGCGATCCTGCTCGCCGGCGAGCCCGGCGTCGGCAAGAGCACCCTGCTGCTCGAGGTCGCGGCCCAGACCGCCCGCTCAGGTCGCCGGGTGCTCTACGTGACCGGCGAGGAGTCCGCGAGCCAGGTCCGGCTGCGGGCCGATCGCACCGGCGGGGTCCACGACGAGCTCTACCTCGCCGCCGAGACCGACCTCGGCGCCGTCCTGACCCACATCGAGCAGGTCAGGCCCGACCTGCTCGTCGTCGACTCGGTGCAGACGATCGGCGCCGCCGGCGTCGAGGGCGTGCCCGGCGGGGTCACCCAGGTCAAGGAGGTCTCGGCCGCGTTGATCCGGGTCGCCAAGACCCGCGAGATCGCCACGGTGCTGGTCGGCCACGTCACCAAGGACGGCGGCATCGCCGGCCCCCGCGTGCTGGAGCACCTGGTCGACGTGGTGCTCCACTTCGAGGGCGACCGCAACAGCCGGTTCCGCATGGTCCGGGCGGTCAAGAACCGCTTCGGCCCCGTCGACGAGGTCGGCTGCTTCGACCTGGGCGCCGACGGCATCACGGCGGTCGCCGACCCCACCGGCCTGTTCGTCGAGCACCTCCACGGCCGCGTCGCCGGCACCTGCGTCGCGGTCACCATGGAGGGGCGGCGCCCCCTCCTGGCCGAGGTCCAGGCCCTGGTGACGCCGTCGCCCCTCGAACGGCCGCGGCGCACCGTCTCGGGGCTCGACGGCTCCCGCATCGCGATGGTGCTGGCGGTCCTCCAACAACACGTCGGCGTCCGGCTGCACTCCCACGACGTGTTCGCCTCGACCGTCGGCGGGGCGCGGCTGACCGACCCCGCGAGCGACCTGGCCGTCGCGGTGGCCCTCGCCTCGGCCACGTTCGTCACCCCGCCGCCGGTGGGGGTGGTCGCGATGGGCGAGATCGGGCTGGCCGGCGAGCTGCGGCGCGTCCGCGACCTGCCGCAGCGCCTGGCCGAGGCCGCGCGGTTGGGCTTCAAGATGGCCGTCGTCCCCGCCGCCGCAGCCGGCCGGGAGGCTCCCACGGGGCCGCGTTCGGTGCGCGACGACCGCGTCGTCGACGGGCTGCGGGTGGTCGAGGTGCGCGACGTGAGGTCCGCGCTACACCTGCTCCATCTCGACTCTCGCACCAAGCATGCGCTCGAGGTGGTCGAGGACAAGTAATCTTCGACCATGAGCGTCGCGCGCACCGAGGAGCAGGAGCGCCTGCGGGCGACCCTCGCCCTGACCGCCCCGGGCACGGCCCTGCGTGACGGGCTCGAACGGATCCTGCGCGGTCGCACCGGCGCCCTCATCGTGATCGGGCACGACCGCACGGTGGAGTCGATCTCGACGGGCGGGTTCGCGCTCGACGTCCCGTTCACCGCGACCGGGCTGCGCGAGCTGGCCAAGATGGACGGCGGCATCATCGTCGACAAGGACCTCACCCGGATCACCCGGGCCGCGGTCCACCTGATGCCCGACCACACGATCCACTCGGTCGAGACCGGCACCCGCCACCGCACCGCCGACCGGGTGGCCAAGCAGACCGGGTTCCCGGTGATCTCGGTGTCGCAGTCGATGCAGATCATCGCCGCCTACGTCGGCGAGACCCGTTACGTGCTCGAGGACTCCGGCAAGATCCTCTCGCGCGCCAACCAGGCCCTGGCCACGCTCGAGCGCTACAAGCTGCGCCTCGACGAGGTGTCCAGCACCCTCTCGGCGCTGGAGATCGAGGACCTGGTGACCGTCCGCGACGTCGCGGTCGTCGCCCAGCGCCTCGAGATGGTCACCCGCATCGCGCGCGAGATCGAGGACCACGTGCTCGAGCTCGGCAGCGACGGCCGGCTGCTCTCGCTCCAGCTCGAGGAGCTGGTCACCGGCGTCGACGCCGAGCGCGAGCTCGTCATCCGCGACTACGTGCCCGGCGGCCGGCGTACCAAGAGCCCCGAGGTGCTGCTGGGGCGGCTCGAGGCGCTCTCGCCGACCGACCTGGTCGACCCGGCCTCGGCCGCCCGGGTGCTGGGTCTCGGCACCGCCGAGCACCTCGACGGCGCCGTCGCGCCCCGCGGCTACCGGCTGCTGGCCAAGGTGCCGCGGCTGCCGTCCACGGTGGTCGACGGGCTCGTCGAGCACTTCGGCACCCTCCAGAAGCTCCTGTCCGCCGGCATCGACGACCTGCAGGTCGTCGACGGCGTCGGCGAGCTGCGCGCCCGCAGCGTGCGTGAGGGCCTCTCCCGACTGGCCGAGTCGACGATCCTCGAACGCTACGTCTGAGGACGGGCGCGCGACGCAGGAGCGCGTGCCGTCCTCGGGGGTGGTCGAGCGTCCGGGTCGCCGACGAGCTTGCTCGGCGCGAACCGGCGTCGAGACCTGGTGAGGTCCACGGCCGCCGGGCCACGGTCCTTAGCGCACCGGAGGCTTCGTCGACGTCTTCTTGACCTTCGATTTCGACGCCGACTTGGATTTAGACGCGGACTTCGACTTCGACTTGGACGTCGGCAGCGACGGCCCGGCAGGCTTCGCCGGCTGGGCCTTGGCCGGGTCGGTGAGCCTGAACGTCACGGCGTCCGACGGCTCCCCGCCGATCGCTGCGGCCTCCACCGCGTAGGACCCGGGGTCGACGGCGGGCATCGAGGCCGGGCAGTCGCGGCTCGACTCACGCCCGTTCCAGGTGAGCCGGAGGGTCGAGACGAGGTCGCGGCGTACGACGACCTCGGTGGAGGGCACCTGCTCCGGGCAGTCGCTGCTCGCCCAGACGTCGACGTCGCCGTCGGTGATCCGGTAGGCGAGGTGCTCGGCGCTCACGGTCCAGGTGCACGCCTCGGACCTGGTGGTGTTCAGCGCGAGGGTCACCACCACCCGGCTCCCGGCCACCGCCGACTCGATCTCGGGGCGCACGGTGACGTCGGAGTCGGCGCAGCGGCCCTCGGGCTCGGCCGGCGTCGGCGCGGGGGGTGTGGTGGCCGGTGCGGTGGGCTGGCGGCCCTTGCGGGTCTTGGTCGGCCCGACGGCGACCCCGGCCGGCGACGTGGCGGTGGGGCTCTCGGCGGGGGTGCCGCCGACCTGCTGGACGGTGTCGTCGGCCGGCGCCCCGTCGTCGCCGTTGACGAGGTCGACGGTCGCGACGACGAGCAGCACGGCGGTGACCGCGACACCGAGCCGGCGGCGCCGATAGACGCCCGGAGACAGGGGCCGGCGCACCGGTGGCCTCGTCGACGACATAGGACCTGACGTTAACGAGGGACCCGCCCGGTCCGGTGGTGCCACACCGCAGGGACAATCGTCAGGTGCCTGAGTCGCCGCTCCACGAGCCCGTCCTGGAGTGGTACGACGACCACCAGCGCGACCTTCCGTGGCGCCGGCCCGAGGCCTCGCCCTGGTCGGTGCTGGTCTCGGAGCTGATGCTGCAGCAGACACCGGTGGCGCGGGTGCTGCCCGTCCACGAGGCGTGGCTGACGCGGTGGCCCACCCCGGCCGCCCTGGCAGCCGAGCCCACCGGCGAGGCCGTACGGGCCTGGGGCCGGCTGGGCTACCCGCGCCGGGCGCTGCGCCTGCACGGTGCGGCCGTGGCCATCGTGGAGCGCCACGGTGGCGAGGTGCCGGACGCCTACACCGACCTGATCGCGCTGCCGGGCGTCGGCGACTACACCGCCGCGGCCGTGGCCAGCTTCGCCTTCGGCCATCGTCACGTCGTGCTCGACACCAACGTGCGGCGGGTCCTGGCTCGCGCGGTCTCCGGCCGTGAGCTGCCGGGTCCCTCGGTGACCCGCGCCGAGCGCGACGTCGCGACGGCGCTGCTCCCCGACGACCCCGCGACCGCCGCCACCTGGGCCGTGGCCGTCATGGAGCTCGGGGCACTGGTCTGCACCGCGGCGTCACCGCGGTGCGGGGACTGCCCGATCGCGGACCGGTGCGCCTGGCGGGCGGCCGGGCACCCGGCGTACGACGGCCCGGCGCGCCGGGCCCAGGCCTGGGCCGGGACCGACCGACAGTGCCGGGGGCGGCTGCTCGCGGTACTGCGCGACAGCGACCTCCCCGTGCACCGCTCGGCCCTCGAGGCGGTGTGGCCCGACGGTGCCCAACGCACCCGCTGCCTCGAGACGCTCCTGGCCGACGCCCTGGTCGCCCAGGTCGGGCCAGACACCTTCGCCCTCCCCTGACCCCCGCTGACCCCCGCTGACCCGTCGCCCATGGGCGACGGGTCAGCGTGAAAAACGGATCGACCCGTCGCCCATGGGCGACGGGTCGATCTGGTGGTGCGGTGGAGCAGGCGGCCCTCGCCTAGAGGACGCCGGGGCCCGGGGCGCCGGCGGCGCCGCCCTCGGTCTCGGTCGGACCGGCCTTCTTGATGTCGACCGGGCCGTCCTCGACGGGCTTGCCGAGGTCGACGCCACCGATGTCGGCGGTCTCGAACGGCGGCAGGTCGGGCAGCTCGCCCATCTTCTGGCCCTTGAAGGTGAAGGTCGCGGTCGGACCCTCACCCTCGACGTCGACCAGCACGATCTGACCGGGACCGACCTCGCCGAAGAGCATCTTCTCGGCCATCGAGTCCTCGATCTCGCGCTGGATCGTGCGACGCAGCGGCCGGGCACCGAGGACGGGGTCGAAGCCCCGCTCGGCCAGCAGGTCCTTGGCGGCCTGCGTCAGCTCGATCCGCATGTCGCGGTCGCGCATCCGCAGCTCGACCGAGGCGACCATGTTGTCGACCATGTGGACGATCTGCTCGCGGCTCAGCGGCGGGAAGACGACGATCTCGTCGACACGGTTGAGGAACTCGGGCCGGAAGTGCTGCTTGAGCTCGTCCTGGACCTTGGCCTTCATCCGCTCGTAGGAGCCGGCGGCGTCACCGCTCTGGTTGAACCCGAGGTGGACCGACTTGTTGATGTCACGGGTGCCGAGGTTGGTCGTCATGATGATGACGGTGTTCTTGAAGTCGACGACCCGGCCCTGCGAGTCGGTCAGTCGACCTTCCTCGAGGATCTGCAGCAGCGAGTTGAAGATGTCGGGGTGGGCCTTCTCGACCTCGTCGAACAGCACCACCGAGAACGGCTTGCGCCGCACCTTTTCGGTGAGCTGGCCGCCCTCCTCGTAGCCGACGTAGCCGGGAGGCGAGCCGAAGAGCCGCGAGACGGTGTGCTTCTCGCTGAACTCGGACATGTCGAGCTGGATCAGGGAGTCCTCGTCGCCGAACAGGAAGTCGGCCAGCGTCTTGGACAGCCAGGTCTTACCGACACCGGACGGACCGGCGAAGATGAACGACCCGCCGGGACGCTTGGGGTCCTTGAGCCCGGCTCGCGTACGACGGATGGCGCGGGAGATGGCCTTGACGGCCTCGTCCTGGCCGATGACCCGCTTGTGCAGCTCGTCCTCCATGTGGAGCAGCCGCGTGGACTCCTCCTCGGACAGCTTGACGATCGGGATGCCGGTCGCCACCGCGAGGACCTCGGCGATGAGCTCCTCGTCGACCTCGGCGACCTCGTCCATGTCACCGGCGCGCCACTGCTTCTCGCGCTCGGACTTGCGCAGCATGAGCTGCTTCTCCTCGTCGCGCAGGCGCGCCGCGGCCTCGAAGTCCTGGCCGTCGATGGCCGCCTCCTTGCGGGTGCGGACCTCGGCGATCTTGTCGTCGTACTCGCGCAGGTCGGCGGGCGCCGTCATCCGGCGGATCCGCAGCCGCGAGCCGGCCTCGTCGATCAGGTCGATGGCCTTGTCGGGCAGGAACCGGTCGGAGATGTAGCGGTCGGCCAGCGTCGCGGCCGAGACCAGCGCCTCGTCGGTGATGGTGACGCGGTGGTGGGCCTCGTAGCGGTCGCGCAGGCCCTTGAGCATCTCGATCGTGTGGGCGATCGACGGCTCGGCGACCTGGATCGGCTGGAAGCGACGCTCGAGGGCGGCGTCCTTCTCGAGGTACTTGCGGTACTCGTCGAGCGTCGTCGCGCCGATCGTCTGCAGCTCGCCGCGGGCCAGCATGGGCTTGAGGATGCTGGCGGCGTCGATCGCGCCCTCGGCCGCACCCGCACCGACGAGGGTGTGGATCTCGTCGATGAACAGCACGATGTCGCCGCGGGTGCGGATCTCCTTGAGCACCTTCTTCAGACGCTCCTCGAAGTCACCGCGGTAGCGGCTGCCGGCGACGAGCGCGCCGAGGTCGAGGGTGTAGATCTGCTTGTCCTTGAGCGTCTCGGGCACGTTGCCACGGACGATGTCCTGGGCCAGGCCCTCGACGATGGTCGTCTTGCCGACGCCCGGCTCGCCGATGAGCACCGGGTTGTTCTTCGTACGACGGCTCAGGATCTGCATGACCCGCTCGATCTCGGTCTCACGGCCGATGACCGGGTCGAGCTTGCTCTCGCGGGCGTCCTGGGTGAGGTTGCGGCCGAACTGGTCGAGCACCAGCGACGAGGTCGGCGCGTCGCCGCTCCCGGTCTGGGCCGCGGCGGCCGCGGTGGACTCCTTGCCCTGGAAGCCGGAGAGCAGCTGGATGACCTGCTGGCGCACCCGGTTGAGGTCGGCGCCGAGCTTCTGCAGCACCTGCGCGGCGACGCCCTCGCCCTCGCGGATCAGGCCGAGCAGGATGTGCTCGGTGCCGATGTAGGAGTGGCCGAGCTGCAGCGCCTCGCGCAGGGAGAGCTCGAGCACCTTCTTGGCGCGCGGGGTGAAGGGGATGTGGCCCGACGGGGCCTGCTGGCCCTGGCCGATGATCTCCTCGACCTGGGCGCGCACGGCCTCCAGCGAGATGTCGAGGCTCTCGAGCGCCTTGGCGGCGACGCCCTCTCCCTCGTGGATGAGGCCGAGCAGGATGTGCTCGGTCCCGATGTAGTTGTGGGAGAGCATGCGGGCCTCTTCCTGGGCCAGCACGACCACCCGACGAGCTCGGTCAGTGAACCGCTCGAACATGCGCACTCCTAGAAGTCCTGTGGGGCCCGTCCGCTCCTGGGTGGAGAGAGGGGTACGGGAGGTACAACCCCTCGACCAGCCTACGCGTTCCGTGGATCACCCCAACGGAGTCCGCTGAGAGCGAACAAGGTCGGACCTGGTCAGAGCCCGGCGTGGGCGGCGGCCGGGTCGATGACCTCGAGACCGGACACCTGGGCGAAGTCGCGGTCGGTCGTCACGATCTGGTCGAAACCCTGGACCAGGGCCGTCGCAGCGTGGACGGCGTCGCGACCACGGATCGGCGTGGACTCCATCAGCCCGAGCGACCGTTGGAGCACGTCGACGTCGAACGGGTGGAGCACTGCCGCCGCGCCGAGCCTGCGGGCGGCGAGGACTGCCGTGCCGGTCGCGCCCCTCCGCATCCGGTGGAACACGAACTCCTGGATGGCCTCGACGCTGAGGTGGAGGACGCAGCGACCACCCGCTGCCGCACTCATCAGGTCGAGGGACGACTGCCGATGCTCGTGGGGCCCGCCGAAGGCGTAGAGGAGCACGCTGCTGTCGAGGAACACCCGCGCCGTCATCCGGGTGTCCGAGCCTGGCGCGCCGCGAGCTCGGCGTCGTAGAGGTCCTTCAGCGTGGCGGGGTCCTCAAAGGGCGGCTCGTCGTGGCTCGCCTGCGCCAGCTCGAGGACCAGACCGGCGGCATGCTGGCGCGCACCGGCGGCGTCGTCGAACCGCAGGTCGATGGCCTCGCGGATCACCGCCGCGACGCTGCGTCCCGACCGGCTCGCCTCGGCAGCCACCCGGTCGTAGCGCTCCTGGTCGAGGAGCAGCTGCAGGCGACGCTCCATAACCGACATACACATACATTAGCATGTGTAGCAGAGGCGACCTGTGCTCACGACGGCACGACGGTGCCGTCCACCTCCGACGTCGTCCAGCCCGCAGGCAGTCGCCGGATCGAGCGGCCCATGGCCTCGAGCAGGGCCTTCCCGCCCACCGGGTCGACCTGTGCCGCGAAGCCCACGTGATCGTCGCCGATCGACCAGAGTCCCTGGCACTGACCCTGCGCACAGTCCACGTAGCTGTAGAGGTCCAGGCCGTTGCTGGTCGACGCGACGGGGGTTGGGTCCGGGCCGTCACCCATGATCAGGAAAGCCATGTCCGAGGAGCCGGTGGACACCGTGAGGCTCTCGTCGGGGAACGGCGACGAGCCCCGGGGCGTCGGCTCGGCGGACCCGCGCGCGGGCTCCGTCCGCCGCGCGTTGCAGGCCTCGGCCAGCGCCTCGTAGTCCACGGGCCCGTCGCCGGTTCCGGCCCGACCCTGCAGCACGTAGGTCCGGTCCGGCAGGAACGGGTCGCACTCGTCCGCCTCGACCTGGGTCCACGTGTCGGGGACCGCGATCACGATGCCGTTGGCACCGACGAACTTCATGCCCGCGGGCGGCTCGGGTCGGTCCGACTCGGGCACCCGAGCGGCGGCGCGACCGTCGCCAGGGCCGTCGGGCACGACGAGACCGTGGCCGACCACGACGGCCGCGACCGCGACCGCGGCGCCGACCACCAGCGCCATCCCTCGCCGCCGCCGCCGTCGTACGACGGCCGCCCGCCCAGCCGCCAGCACGCCCACGAGGGGCGGCTCGACGTGCGGCACGCGCTCGGCCAGGTCGTCGACGTACGCACGGATCTGCGGGTCGCTCATCGCAGGTCTCCCTCTCCTCGGAAGGCGGCCAGCTCGACGGAGTCGCCGAGCTGGGCGATGGCACGCGACAGGCGGCTCTTGACCGTGCCCTGCGGCACCCGGCAGGCCTCGGCGATCTCGCGCTCGCTGAGCTGCAGGTAGTAACGCAGCAGCACGACCTCGCGGTGGCCCGGCGTCAGGTCACCGAGGGCGCGTCGTACGGCGTCGACCGCGACGACCCGGTCGGCCTCGTCGGGTCCGGCCGGGCCGTCGGGCAGGGCCGCGACGGGTCGCTCGCCTGCCGACCGCTTGCGCCGGGCCTCGCGGTGCACGTTGAGCAGCACCCTGGCGGCGTACGCCGTGCGGTTGTCGGCGCGGCGCACCAGTGTCCACTTGGCGTAGCAGCGGACGAGGGTCGACTGAGCGACGTCCTCGGCCTCGGGGAGGGTGCACCCGAGAAGGACCGCCGACCGCAGCAGTCTCTGCCACGTGCCGGCGGCCCACTCGGTGAACTCGCTGTCCTGGTCCATCACCCTCTGGATGGGACGAGCAGGGGTTCGGTTCCCTGGTGACGGCGCGCGGGTGGGGAACTACTGGGCGGCGTCGAACGCCTCGCGCACGTTGCCGGGGATCCGGCCGCGCTCGGGGACCTCGAAGCCGTTGGAGCGGGCCCACTCGCGGATCTCGGCGGCACTGGTACCGCCGGCGGGCGCGGACTTGCGGCTCGCGCCGGAACGGCGGGAAGCGGTGATCTTGCGGGAATATCCGACATATCCGGCAAGTGAGTCACGAAGGGCTTGCGCATTCTTGCTATTCAGGTCGATTTCGTAGGTGGTGCCGTCAAGACCGAAAGTCACGGTCTCCTCGGCCTCGGAACCGTCGATGTCGTCGACCAGGACGATGTTTACTTTTTGTGCCATGGCGATACCCCTTTGATGCTGATGAACAATGTGGTCTAGCGCCGCCACTATGCCACACGGGACAGCACCTCAAGAATTGCGACGAAAGACCAGCTCGAGGCCTTTGAGGGTCAACCACGGGTCGGCGTCGGTGAAGCAGTCGCATTCCCCGATGACCAGGGGTGCGAGATATCCGGTCGCTATCACCGAGACGTCGGCCGCACGCGTGGAATCGATAATGGCGAGCTCGGCGATCATGCGTTCCACCAGGCCCTCCACCAGGGCGGCGACCCCGAACACCATCCCGGACTGCAGCGCCTCCACCGTGTTCTTGGCGATGACGGACCGGGGCCGTACCAGCTCGACCTGACGCAGCTGGGCGCCGCGCCGCCCCAGGGCCTCCAAGGAGATCTCGATTCCGGGGCTGATCGATCCGCCGATGTACTGCCCGGCGGCATTGACGACGTCGAATGTCGTGGCTGTGCCGCCGAAGTCGACCACGATCGCGGGGCCGCCGTAGAGGGTGGCTGCGGCGACCGCATTCACGATGCGGTCGGTGCCCACCTCACGTGGATTGTCCATCAGCACCGGGATGCCGGTGCGCACGCCCGCCTCGACCACCAGGTGACGAAAGTCGGGGAAGTGGCGCGAGAGCATGTCGCGACCCGATTGCGTGACCGCCGGGACGGTCGAGCACATCACGATTCCCTCGATGCTCTCGAGACGCCGGCCGAGAAGTCCGCGAAAGAGCACGGCCCACTCGTCGGCGGTACGCCGCTCGTCGGTCGAGACCCGCCAGTCGGCCGAGACCACGCCGTCCTCGACCACGCCCAGCACCGTGTGGGCGTTGCCGACGTCGACGGCGAGCAGGGACATCACCCGGTCCGGAAGTCGAGGCCCAGGTCGAAGACGACGACCGAGTGCGTGAGCGCGCCGACCGAGATGAAGTCGACCCCGGTCTCGGCGACGGCGCGGGCCCGGTCGAGGGTGAGCCCGCCGGAGGCCTCGAGGGTCGCGCGGCCCGCGTTGATCGCGACCGCCTCGGTCATGGTCGCGTCGTCCATGTTGTCGAGCAGCACCTCGGTGCACCCGGCGTCGAGCACCTCGCGCAGCTGGTCGAGGTCGGTGACCTCGACCTCGACCCGCAGGCCCGGGTGGGCGGCCAGGACGGCCCGGTAGGCCGGGACGACGCCACCGGCTGCGACCACGTGGTTGTCCTTGACCATGGCCCGGTCGGCCAGGCTCGAGCGGTGGTTGGTGCCCCCACCGCAGCGCACGGCGTACTTCTGCAGGGCGCGCCACCCCGGCAGGGTCTTGCGGGTGTCGAGCACCCGGGCCCGCGTGCCCTCGAGCGCGTCGACCCAGTGCGAGGTCGCCGTGGCGACGCCCGACAGGTGGGAGGCGAAGTTGAGGGCCGTGCGCTCGGCGGTCAGGACGCCCGCGACGGGACCGGCGACGGTCAGGACGACGTCGCCGGGCTCCACCCGCGTGCCGTCGGGCACCCGTCCGGTCACCTCGACCGCGTCGCCGAGGGCGTAGCGGAACGCGAGCTCGGCGACCACGAGGCCCGCGACCACGCCGTCCTCGCGGGCGGCGATGTCGGCCACGGCGCGGCCCATCGGGGGCATCGCTGCGCTGGTGGCGTCGTCGGCACCGCCGGGCAGGTCCTCGTCGAAGGCGAGCACGACGTGCTCGAACACCGCGCGCGGGTCGAGACCCGCGGCGGCGAGCTCCTCGACCAGCGACCGGGGGGTGTCGGCGTACGACGTGCGGAGGATCGTCATGAGAGGTCCTGGTCGGTCGCCGGGGCGGGGTGGAAGGCGACCTCGGCGACGCCGTCGGTCATCACCGTGTCGACGTGGCCCGCCCAACGGGCGTCGTCGCGCTCGGGGTGGTCGTCGCGCCAGTGGGAGCCGCGGGTCTCCTCGCGCAGCGTCGCCGCGGCGGTCAGGGCGGTCGAGATCGTGAGCAGGTTGGTGGTCTCCCAGGCAGCGAGGTCGATGCCGATGGCCTCCTGGCCGCCGAGCTTGTCGAGCACGGCGGTGGCCTCGGCCAGCCCGGTGGCCCCGCGCAGCACGCCGACGCGCGACGTCATCACCTCCTGAAGCTCGTCGCGGGCCTCGCCCGGCACGAGCCCCGGCGTACGACGGTCGGGCGCCGCCTCGCTCCAGGGGCGCAGCTCCGCGGGGAGCACCTGCGCGATCCGGCGCGAGAAGACCAGGCCCTCGAGCAGGGAGTTGGAGGCGAGCCGGTTGGCGCCGTGGACGCCGGAGCAGGCGACCTCGCCGGTGGCGTAGAGCCCCGGGACGTCGGTGCGGCCGAGCAGGTCGGTGCGCACGCCGCCGGAGGCGTAGTGGCAGGCGGGGGCCACCGGGATGAGCGCGGTGACCGGGTCGACGCCGTGGCTTCGGGCGGTGGCGAGGATGGTCGGGAAGCGCCGCTCCCAGAACTCGGCGCCGAGGTGACGCGCGTCGAGCCACATGTGCGGGTGCCCGGTGTCGAGCATCCGCCGCATGATGGCCTTGGCGACCACGTCGCGCGGCGCGAGGTCGGCGAGCTCGTGGACGCCCTGCATGAAACGCTCGCCCTCGAAGTCGACGAGGAACGCGCCCTCGCCGCGCACGGCCTCGGAGATGAGGGGCTGCTGACCGTGGGAGTCGGGCCCGAGCCACATCACGGTCGGGTGGAACTGCACGAACTCGAGGTCGCGCAGCGTCGCGCCACCGCGCAGGGCGAGCGCCATGCCGTCGCCGGTGGAGACCGACGGGTTGGTGGTCTGGCTGAAGACCTGCCCGAGCCCGCCGCTGGCCAGCACCACCGCGCGGCAGTGCACGGCGCCGACGCCGTCGCGCTGGCCCTCGCCCATCACGTGCAGGGTCAGCCCGGCCACTCCCCCGTCGTCGGCGAGGAGCAGGTCGACGGCCAGGGCGCGCTTGATGACCTCGATCTCGGGCGCCGCGCCGACCGCGGCTATCAGCGCGCGCTGGATCTCGGCACCGGTCGCGTCGCCCCCGGCGTGGGCGATGCGGTCGCGGTGGTGACCGCCCTCACGGGTCAGCGAGATCTCGCCGTCGGCGTCGTGGTCGAACACCGCGCCGAGCGCGATCAGCTCGCGGACCGCCTCGGGGCCCTCGTCGACGAGCACGGCGACGGCCTCGGCGTCGCAGACGCCGGCACCGGCGACCAGGGTGTCGACCGCGTGGTCGTGGGGGCTGTCACCGGGCCCGAGGGCCGCGGCGATGCCGCCCTGCGCCCACTGCGTCGAGCCGGCGGCCAGGCGGTCCTTGGTGACGACCAGGACCCTCTCGACCCCCGCCGCGCGCAGCCGCAGCGCGGCGGTGAGTCCGGCGATCCCGGACCCGACGATCACGACGTCGGCGCGGGTGGTCCAACCGGGCTCGGGGGCGGTCAGCCGCCCCGGGAGGCGGCGTACGGCGGTGGGCATCGTCGAAGGCTAGTCGGCGTCAGTGGGCGCCGGAGCCGGCCACCGTGTCACCACGGGTGAGGCGCGCGTCGCCGAACGTCTCGGCCGGGTCGAGCCCGGTGGCCATGATCTTGTTGTCGGCGTCGACGAAGACGACGTGGGGTCGGTCGGAAGGTCCGGGCCTCCGCGGTCTCCATCTGGCCGTAGCCGATGAGGATCACCAGGTCGCCGGGGTGCACGAGCCGGGCGGCCGCCCCGTTGATGCCCAGGACGCCGCTGCCGCGCTCGCCGGCGATCGTGTAGGTCTCGAGCCGGGCGCCGTTGGTGATGTCGACGATGTGCACCAGCTCGCCGGGCAGCAGGTCGGCCGCGTCGAGCAGGTCCTCGTCGACGGTGACCGAGCCGACGTAGTGCAGGTCGGCCTGGGTCACCGTGGCGCGGTGGATCTTGGAGGTCATCATCGTGCGGAGCATCAGCTGGTCCTGTCGGGAGGCCGCGGGCTGGACCCGAGGATCAGGGGGACGTTGTCGATCAGGCGGGTGGTGCCGACCCGGGCGGCGACGAGTGCGCGCGCCTCGGTGCCGGGCTCGGGATCGGCCGACAGGGGCGACAGGTCGGGCAGCACGAGCTCGAGGTAGTCGAGGTCGAGCCCCGGGGCCGCGCGCAGCTCGGCCCGGGCCGCGTCGAGCGCCGCCGCGGCGCCGTACGACGCCTCGGTGGCTGCGGTCCGCAGCGCCCGGCTCAGGGCGAGCGCGACGGGGCGCTGCTCGGCGTCGAGGTAGCGGTTGCGGCTCGAGAGCGCGAGTCCGTCGGGCTCGCGGACGGTCTCGGCACCGACCACCTCGACCCCCAGGCACAGGTCGGCGGCCATCCGGCGGATGAGCACCAGCTGCTGGTAGTCCTTCTGCCCGAAGACCGCGACGTCGGGGCGGACCAGGCCGAAGAGCTTGGCGACGACCGTGAGGACCCCGGCGAAGTGGCCCGGGCGGCTGCGGCCGTCGAGGACCTCGCCGAGGGGGCCGGGATCGACGGTGACCGCCGGCGGCCAGGTCGGGTAGACCTCGTCGACGGCCGGGGCGAAGACCAGGTCGACGCCCTCCTCGTCGCACACCTCGAGGTCGGCGTCGAGGGTGCGGGGATAGCGGTCGAGGTCCTCGCCGGCGCCGAACTGCAGCGGGTTGACGAAGATCGAGACGACCAGTGGTCCGTCGCCCGTCTCGCGGCGGGCGCGGGCCATCAGGCTGGCGTGCCCGTCGTGCAGGGCGCCCATCGTCGGCACCAACCCGACCCGCTCACCCGCACGGCGCCGGGCGCCGAGGGCATCGGCGAGCTCGGCGCGGGTGGTGACCAGTCGCGGCGTGGTGGAGCCCCCGCTCACGTCGTCCAGCGGACCGGGGTGGCTGCGGCCGCGGCCTCGTCGAGGACCTCGCTCATCTTCAGCGCCCGGATCGGGAGCAGGCGACCGTCGGTGACGGCGCGGCTCAAGGTGGCCCGGGCGAGCGCGAGGTAGGTGGGCAGCGTGGTCGGGGCCTCGGCGAGGATGCCGTCGAGGTGGGCCTGGACGGTACCGACGTCGCCCCGCACGATCGGGCCCGTGAGCGCGGCGTCGCCGTGCTCGAGGGCGTTGTCGAGCGCGGCGGTCAGCAGCGGACGCAGCGTGGCGGCCGGGTCGTCGGCTCCCGCCGCGGCGAGGATCTCCATCGCCTCGGTGACCAGCGTGACCAGGTGGTTGGCCCCGTGGGCCAGGCCCGCGTGGTAGAGCGCCCGACGGGTCTCGGGCACCCACAGGCTGCGGCCACCGAGGTCGCTCACCAGCCTCGCCGCGAGCTCGCGCTCCTCGGGCTCGGCGGTGAGCCCGAAGACGCACCCGGCCAGCCGCTCGAGGTCGACCGAGGTGCCGGTGAAGGTCATCGCGGGGTGCAGCGCGATCGGCCGGGCTCCGACGGCGGTGGCCGGGGCCAGGACGCTCAGGCCGTGCCGCCCGCTGGTGTGGACGACGTACTGACCCTCGCGGAGGGCGCCGCTGTCGGCCAGCACGCGCACGACGTTGCCGAGCATGTCGTCGGGCACGGTCAGCAGCAGCAGGTCGCAGGCACGGGCCACGGCGCTCGGCTTGCCGCCGGGTACGCCGGGGAGCAGGTCGGCGATGCGCCGGCGGGACGCGTCGGACTCACCGGCCGCCGCGACGACCTCGTGGCCGGCGGCCCGCAGGGCCGAGGCGAGGACGGCGCCGACCCGGCCGGCGCCGACGACGCCGATGCGGAGTCGGTCGGTGCGGTGGTCGGCGGGCACGGGCGTGCTCGGGAGGTGCGACATCAGGAACCTTTCGTTCCAGTCCCGCGAGCGGGTACCGGACGATGTGCTCGAGTGCGTGTCTGCAGTGCAACGCCAGGCTAGCCCCAATGTTTCCGGAACGTCTCGTGCCGGTCACGTGAGCCATCCGACACGTTCACCCCTTGTTCCGGTCGGGCCGTGACGGCTACGGCTACGGCTGGACCAGGATCCGCACCGGGCTGCCGTCGCGCTCCTGCAGCCGGCGGATCCCCTCGCCCACGTCCTCGAGCGACACGATGCCGCTGATCGAGCGCGACAGGTCGAGGCGGCCGGTGGAGACGAGCCGTGCCAGCACACCGACGTCGGCGACGTCGTACCCGAGGTGCCCGCGGACCTGCTTGCGGCTCAGCCCGAACCCGAGGGTCGAGCCCAGCGAGACCTCCTCGAGGCTCATCCCGACGCCGACGAGGCGGCCGCGGGTGCCGAGCATGGCCAGCGCCTGCTCGAAGGTGACCGTGAGCCCGACGGCGTCGAAGGCGACGTCGAGCATCGCCCCGTCGGTGAGCTCGGCGATCCGGGCCGGCAGGTCGGGGTCGCGCGAGTCGAGGGCGAGGTCGGCGCCGAGCTCGAGCGCACGGGCCCGGACCACGGGGTCGAGGTCGACGGCCACGATCGGCGTCGCGCCCACCAGCCGCGCCAGCTGGACGACGTGGGTGCCGACCCCGCCGGCACCCCACACGCCCACGGACTCACCGACCCGCAGGTCGGCGGTGTGCACGACGGCGCCGTACGGCGTGGACACCGCGTCGGCCAGGATCGCGGCCTGCTCCAGCGAGACGTTGTCGGGGACCCGGGTCAGCCCACCGGCCTGGGCGAGCGTGTACTCCGCCCACGCTCCGTCGTACGCGAAGGCCATCAGGGCCAGGGCCGTGCACGAGCCGTAGTCGCCGCGCAGGCAGGACCGGCACACGCCGCACGGCCGACCCGCCGCCGGCACGACCCGGTCGCCGACCGCCCACCCGACGACGTCGGGCCCGATCGCGGCGATCGTGCCGGAGGCCTCGTGGCCCTGGGTGATCACCGGCGGCCCCATCGCGGGGAAGGTGCCGTCGAGCAGGCTCAGGTCGGAGTGGCAGATGCCGCAGAAGGCCACCTCGACGAGCACGTCGCCGGGCCCGGGCTGCGGCACGGGGACGTCGGTCACCTCGAAGGTGAGGGTGCGGGTGTCGAGCCGCTGGGCCCGCATCGTGCTGGGCAGGGGGCTGGGAACGGTGGTCGGGATCACGGGACGGAGCCTGCCATCGGGTACCTGGAGGGTCCCCCGGGGTGGAGCGGAGCGCACCTCGATGTTGGTTCAATCCGGTGCGCGGTATGTCCATGCGGTTACTCTGAATCGCTTTCGGCACTCTCCTCCGACTGATGGGGCCCTTTTCCATGATCGAGTTCGAGTCGGTGTCCAAGCGCTTCGACGACGGCACCGTCGCGGTCGAGGACTTCAGCTTCGTGCTCCCCTCGCGCCAGACGACGGTCTTCGTCGGGTCCTCCGGCTGCGGCAAGACCACGCTGCTACGGATGATCAACCGGATGATCGAGCCGACCTCGGGCCGCATCACCATCGACGGCGTCGACATCGCCGGCCGCAACAAGGTCGAGCTGCGGCGCAGCATCGGCTACGTGCTGCAGGCCGCCGGTCTGCTGCCGCACCGCAAGGTCGTCGACAACGTGGCGACCGTGCCGATCCTCCAGGGCGTCAACAAGTCCGAGGCGCGCAGCCGCGCGCTCGACCTGCTCGACACCGTCGGCCTCGACCGCTCGCTGGCCAAGCGCTACCCGCGCCAGCTCTCCGGCGGCCAGCAGCAGCGCGTCGGCGTGGCCCGGGCCCTGGCCAGCGATCCCAACGTCCTGCTGATGGACGAGCCGTTCGGCGCGGTGGACCCGATCGTGCGCGCCGACCTCCAGGCCGAGCTCAACCGCCTGCAGCGCGAGCTCGGCAAGACCATCGTGTTCGTCACCCACGACATCGACGAGGCGTTCCTGCTCGCCGACCAGGTCGTCATCTTCCGCAAGGGCGGCATCATCGCCCAGGCCGGCACCCCGGCCCAGATCCTCGCCGAGCCGGCCGACGACTTCGTGGCCAGCTTCATCGGCGCCGACAAGGGCAAGCGCACCCTCCACCTCCAGCAGCGCGAGGGCGACGACGGGCTCACCCTCGTCGTCGACGGCGACGGCAGGCCGATCGGCGTGCTGCGCGAGGGTGGGGTCGAGCCCGGCGCCGAGCCCTCCGCCGACCCGCTGGCCACGTCGGGCGACAGGGCCGACCCGTGACCTGGACCTTCGACAACCTCGACCTCATCCAGCGGCTGACGATCAACCACGTCAAGCTCGCCATCATCCCGATCGTGCTGAGCTTCGTGCTCGCGATCCCGCTGGGCTGGCTGGCCAACCGCAACCGCGTGTCGCGCGCCATCGTGGTGACCACCGGCAGCCTGCTGTTCACCATTCCGTCCCTGCCGCTGTTCGTGATCCTCCCGTCGATCATCGGCACCCGGGTGCTCGACGACACCAACCTGGTCGTGGCGCTCACGATCTACGGCGTCGCGATCATGGCCCGCTCGGCCGCAGACGCCCTGGCGTCGGTCGACCGCACTACGATCGACGCCTCCACCGCCGTCGGCTACTCCCCCACGGCGCGGTTCGTCCGGGTCGAGCTGCCCCTCGCCGGTCCGGTGCTGCTGGCCGGCATCCGCGTGGTCTCGGTCAGCACGATCGCCCTGGTCTCCGTCGGGGTCATCATCGGCTCGCAGAACCTCGGCTACCTGTTCCAGAACGGCAAGCAGCGCGGCATCCTCGAGGAGGTCGTGGTCGGGATCCTGGTCAGCCTCCTGCTGGCGCTGGTCTTCGACCTGGTCATCGTGATGATCGGGCGGCTGTTGATGCCGTGGAACCGGCCCGACCGCGCGAGGACCCGCCGGCGGCCCGTCGGTCCGGTCGACCCCGCCGACCCGGTCGACCCCGTCGAGCGGGTGACGCTGCAGGGCGCGGTGCGCGGCGCGGGCGGCGCCGACGGGCAGGCACGCTGATGGAGCTCTTCCTCAGCGCCGTGCGCTGGATCTTCGACGGGACCAACTGGCAGTCCGGCACGATCAGCCCGTTGCCCATCCAGGACCGACTGCTCGAGCACCTGCGCTACACCGCGACCTCGATCGTGATCGCGGCGGCCATCGCCCTGCCCCTGGGGTTCTACATCGGCCACACCGGCCGCGCGCGCCAGTTCGTCATCTCGTTCACCGGGGCGATGCGCGCCCTCCCGACGCTCGGGCTCCTCTACTTCCTGCTGATGGTGTTCGGCTACTGGCTCTCCTTCGACACCGCGCCGATCGTCGGCTCGACGATCGCCTTCGTCGTGCTGGCGATCCCGTCGATGCTCGCCGGCGCCTACGCCGGACTCGAGTCCGTCGACCGACAGACCGTCGACGCCGCCCGGGCCAACGGCATGACCGAGTGGCAGATCCTGACCAAGGTCGAGATCCCGCTGGGCCTCCCCCTGATCGTGGGCGGTCTGCGAGCCGCGACCCTGCAGGTGATCGCGACCGTCACGATCGCGTCGTACGCCGGGCTCGGCGGCCTGGGCCGCATCATCACCAGCGGCATCGGGCTCTACGACTACGACCGCATCCTCGGAGGCGCCCTGCTCGTCACCGTCCTGGCGCTCGTGGTCGACGGGCTCTTCGCCCTCGCCCAGCGCCTGACCGCCACCCCCGGACTCTCCGACACCCACCCTGCGGCACGTCGCCGCACCCACAGTCGGTCACCACGGCCGCGCGCGCCCGAGGGCGCGTGAACGAAGGGAACAACCACCATGACCCACCTGCTACGACGCCGCTTCGGCATGACCGTGGTCGCACTCGGCCTCGCGACCGCCATGGCCGCCTGCGGCTCCGACGACCCGACGTCGACGAGCGACAAGGACGCCGACCCCCAGGTGGCCAGCGGCGAGAAGATCGTCGTCGGCTCCTTCGCCTTCCCCGAGAGCGAGATCCTGGGCGAGATCTACGCCCAGGCCCTCGAGGCCAAGGACTTCGACGTCGACACGAAGTTCAACATCGGCCCGCGCCAGCAGACGATCCCCGCGCTGCAGGACGGCTCGATCAACCTGATCCCCGAGTACAACGGCAACCTGCTGGCCTACTACAACCCCGACTACACCGAGCGGACCACCGAGGAGGTCGACGGCGCCCTGGGCGACGCGGTCAAGAAGGACAAGCTGCGGGTGCTCGACTCGGCCGAGGCTGAGGACAAGGACGCCTACGTCGTCACCAAGAAGACCGCCGACGCCGAGGGCCTGACCGCCATCGGCGACCTGTCCAAGCTCGGCGACTTCAAGCTCGGGGCCAACCCGCAGTTCGGCGAGCTGGGCTACGGCATCCCCGGGCTCAAGAGCGTCTACAAGGTCGACGGCGCCGAGTTCGTCCCGATCGAGGACTTCGGCGGCCCCGACACCGTCAAGGCCCTGGTCGACGACTCCGTGCAGGTGGCCGACATCTACACCACGTCGCCGGCGATCAAGACCGACGACCTCGTGGTCCTCGAGGACCCCGAGAACCTCATCTCGTCGCAGAACGTCGTCCCGCTCGTCTCCGACGCGGCGTACTCCGACGAGCTCGCCGAGGTCCTCAACGGCATCTCGGCCGCGCTCACCACCGACGACCTGATCGCCCTGCGCGACCGGGTCGAGGGTGACGAGAAGGCCTCGGCCGCCGACGCGGCGACCGACTGGCTGAAGGAGAAGGGCCTGATCTGACCGCACCGCCCCGCGGCGTACGTCGCGGGGTGAGCGAGATCGCGACGGGGTCGTGGCCGGCAGCAGCCGGTCGCGACCCCGTCGTCGTCCTCCGGGCGGATCGGGCGCCGGGACCATCCGACTCGTTCGATCGAACGGGTCGGCGGGCGGATCCGGGCGCCGGGACCACCCGACTCGTTCGATCGAACGGGTCGGCGGGCGGATCCGGTCGCCGTCTCCGACCAACTCGTTCGATCGAACGAGTTGACGCATGGGCCCCCTCAGACCACCGGCACGTCGCGGTGCCAGCTCTCGGTGACGTACTTCGTCACCCAGCCCATCGACGTGTAGAGCCCGTCGGCGCCCGTCGAGGAGTCGGCGTCGACCTCGAGCCCGACGCGGTCGCGGCCTCGGCCGGCTGCGTCGGCGATGATCGTGCGCAGCAGGCCCTTGGCGACCCCGCGGCCGCGGGCGGCCTCACGGACGCCGATGTAGGAGACGTAGGAGCCGTCGGGGGCCGAGGACCCGGCGCCCGACTCCGAGACGGTGCCGACCAGCGCGCCGACGGGCTCGTCGGAGTCCTCGAGCTCGGCGAGCCACCAGTGGTCCCACCGGTGTCCGGGGTCCTCGCGCAGGCGGTGCAGGAACTCGTCGAAGGTCTCCTCCCACGAGTTGAAGTGGTCGCGGAACGCCTCCTCGAGCACGTCGTGGACGGCGCGCAGGTCGCTGTCGTCGGGGAGCCCGTCGCCCGCCCGGCGTACCTGCCGGAAGCGGACGCCGCGGTCGGACCACTCGTCGATCGACGGCACCAGGTCGGCCTCGTCGGCCACGACCGGGCGCGACATCTGCCACCAGGTGCGGACCCGGGTGAAGCCCGCGTCGGTGAGCCACCGGGCCTGCCGCTCGTCGCCGGCGTAGGCGCCGGTGTCGATCTGCTGCACGTCGAGGCCGCGGGCCGACCCGACGGCGACCGCCTGGCCGACGGCCCACTCGACGAGCAGGTCGGAGCAGGCCCGGGCGACCCGGTCGGGCAGGCCGCGCTCGACGACGTGCAGGAAGAGCATCCGGCCGCCCGCTCGGTCGTGGACGCTGCCCCAGGCCCGGGCCAGGTGGGCCTCGTCGCGCACGACGACGTTCTCGCGCGTGCGCAGTCCGGCCTCGGACACCTCGACGAGCACGTCGTCGACGCCGGCGCCGGCCCAGCCGCGGCCCTGTCGCTCGTGGTCGCGCAGCAGCTGGGTCAGCCGGGCGAGGTCGACCCGGTCGGCGGGGTCGGGCGAGTCGACGACCCAGCCGTCAGGCAGCGCAGCCGGGGGCTCACCGACGATCTCCTCGGGGTCGGGCTCGAAACGGCTCTCGTCGGGGATCACGTCGACTGATTCTGCCCGGTGGCCCGGGGTCCCGACCACGCGGTGCCGCGGTGGGGCCCGGTGGGTACGGCGCGGGTCAGGCGCGCTTGCGGCGCAGCGCGGCGCCGGTGGACTGCCAGGCGGCCAGCTCGCCCTGCACGATGTCGAGCTCCTGCTCGAGCTCGGCGACCCGGACGATGGCGACCGCGGCCCGCTCCTCGGCGTCGCCCAGGCGCGAGGCGACCCGCCGCAGCTCGTCGGCGGAGGCCTCCTGGACCGCGAGCACGCGGGCCTGCTCGACCGCGAGCTCCTCGCGGGTCGCCGCGACCTCGGCCGCGGCGTCGGCCAGGCGGCTCTCGAGCCGGGAGATGGTGGCCTCGTGGCGGGCCAGCCGACCGCTGGTGTCGGCGACGTAGAGGGCCTGCTCGGTGGTGCGGGTCTCGGTGATGGCGGCGTAGGCCTGGGCCTGCTCGGCCCGGTCGCGCGCCCACAGACGACGGGTGTCGGCGACCTCGGCGTAGGTGATCCGGGTGGCACCGATCCCGAGCGCGGCTGCGGCGACGGCGGCGAGGGTCGCGACCAGCCAGGAGCCGCTGAGCACGGCGGCGGCGACCGCGAGGACCGCCAGGGCGAGGAGACCGCCGGCGACGACGAGACGGGTGGAGCGCTGCCGACGGCGCGCAGCAGCGCCGGATCGTGCTGACGGGGAAGTCATGCCCGCAAAACTAGTTGTCGCGGTCGTCCGATCGGACGCGACACGCACGCTCGAGCAGCAACGATGCGACGACGGTGAGCAATCCCCCCAGTGCGGCGAGCCCGGAGCGGGCGACTCGCTCGTCGGCCAGGGGCGAGGCGTCGCCGAGCCACGTCACGGCGTACCCGAGGTAGCCGCCGCCCACGACCGATCCCGCGATCGCGCAGGCCCGGGCCAGCACCAGCCGGTTGACCGCGCGGTGCGGGGCGAGCCGCTCGCGGCGGACCTGGACGGTGCGCCAGGTCGACCAGGCGGTGCCGCCGACGATCGCGGCGACCAGGAGCAGGCCCAGCGGCTGCGGCCAGGTGACCAGCGGCGCCGTGTCGTCGATCCGCTCGGCGACGGGGCGCACCAGGAGCCCGACCACCAGCCCCGCAACGGCCCAGCCGAGGAGGACTACCGGGCGGGTGGGCTCGATGCTGCCCCGATCGGTGGTCACTCGACGTCGAGGGTGAGGTCCTCGCGCAGGGTGAGGCCGTCGGTGCCGGTCGCGGCCAGCAGCTCGCTGATCGGGCCGAAGCCGGGCAGCTCGGCGTCGGGCTCGAGGTCGAACCACGGCTTGAGCACGAAGGGCCGCTCGGCCGCCCGCGGGTGGGGCAGCTGGAGGGTGTCGGTGTCGCTGCGCCGGTCACCGACGACGATGAGGTCGACGTCGAGGGTGCGCGGGGCGTTGGCGACGTCGCTGCGCTCGCGGTCGTAGGCGTCCTCGACGGCCAGCGCCCGCTCGAGCAGCCGGTTGGCCGCGAGCGTGGTGTCGGCGAGCAGGATCGCGTTGAGGAAGTTCTGCGAGCCGGGCGGGCAGTCGACGGGCGCGGTCTCGTAGACCGGCGACACGGCGGTGACCCAGACGTCCGGGGTGTCGGCGATCGCGTCGACGGCGCCCTGCAGGCTCGAGAGGGAGTCGCCCAGGTTGGAGCCGAGCGCGATGACCACCCGTCGGATCGGGCGCATCTCACCGGTGAGGGTGTCGGCGTCGACGATGTTGGGGTTGGGGGTCTCAGTCACGGGGGACCTCACGCTCTCGGGTGATCGTCAGCGCGACGTCCGCGAACGTCGCGTCGATGGGGGCTTCGGGTTTGTGGACCGTGATCCGCGCCCAGTCAACCCGGTCGTCCAAGAGACAGACGTCCGCGATCCGCTGGGCAAGGGTCTCGATCAGGTCGACCGGGTCTTTCTCCACGGCGGCTTTCACCGAGGCCACGAGACTCCCGTAGTCGACGGTGTGGTGCAAGTCGTCCGTGGCGGCGGCGGGGCGGGTGTCGAGTCCGAGCACGAGGTCGACGAGGAAGGTCTGCCCCTCCCGCCTCTCGAACTCGAAGACGCCGTGATGACCTCGGCACTCGATGCCGAGGACGGCGAGCTCGTCGGTCACCGGGTCGTCACCCGTGCATGTGTTGCCACACGGACAGCACATCACGGGTCCCGCGCACGTCGTGCACCCGGACCCCCCAGAGCCCGGGTCGGCCCAGCAGGGCCAGGGTGACCGCGTGGCTCGCGAGGTCGCGCCCGAGCGGCGGGCGCGGCGTACCGTCGGCGTCGGCGAGGAGCGCGCCGAGGAACGACTTGCGGCTGACGCCGACGAGCACCCGGTGCCCGAGGGAGGCGACCTCGTCGAGCCCGCGCAGCAGGTCCCAGTTGGTCGCCCCGGTCTTGGCGAAGCCGATGCCGGGGTCCACCACCAGCCGGTCGGCGGTGATGCCGGCCGCCAGGGCCGCGGCGACCCGCTCGCGGAGCTCGCCGACCACGTCGGCCACCCCGCCCGGGTAGTCGGTGAAGTCCTGCATCCGGTCACTGTGTGCCCGCCAGTGCATCGCGATGTACGACGCCGGCGTGGCGGCCACGGTGCGCAGCATGTCCGGGTCGGCCAGGCCGCCCGACACGTCGTTGACGAACCCCGCCCCGGCGGCGACGGCCGCGGCGGCCACCTCGGCCCGCATCGTGTCGACGGAGACCTGGGCCCCCTCGCCGACCAGGGCCTCGATCACGGGCAGCACCCGGTCGAGCTCCTCGGAGACCAGCGGCCGGGTGGCCCCCGGCCGGGTCGACTCGCCGCCCACGTCGAGGAGGTCGGCCCCGTCGGCCAGGAGCTGGCGGCCGTGGGCCACGGCGGCGTTGGTGTCGGCCCAGCGCCCACCGTCGGAGAACGAGTCGGGCGTGACGTTGACGACGCCCATCACCACGACGGAGCCGGCCATCCCGCGAACCTACCGCCGCCGGGCGACGAGGGGGCAGGTCACCTCGTCCGGTGGATCAGCGCCATGGCCTCGGCGCGGGTGGCGGCGTCGGTGCGCATCGAGCCGCGGACCGCCGAGGTGATCGTGCGGGCGCCGGCCTTGCGGACGCCACGCATCGTCATGCAGAGGTGCTCGGCCTCGATCACCACGATGACGCCGCGCGCCTCGAGGATCGTCATCAGCGCCTCGGCCACCTGGGTGGTGAGCCGCTCCTGGACCTGGGGTCTCTTGGCGTAGACGTCGACCAGGCGGGCCAGCTTGGACAGGCCGGTGATCTTGCCGCTCGGGGCCGGGATGTAGCCCACGTGGGCGACCCCGGTGAACGGCACCAGGTGGTGCTCGCACATCGACCACAGCTCGATGTCGCGCACCAGCACCATCTCGTCGTGGCCGAGGTCGAAGGTCGTGGTGAGCACGTCCTCGGGAGCCTGGCGGATGCCGGCGGTGAGCTCGGCGTAGGCGCGAGCCACCCGCGCCGGGGTGTCGAGCAGGCCCTCGCGGTCGGGGTTCTCGCCGATCGCGAAGAGGAGCTCGCGCACGGCGGCCTCGGCCCGGGCATGGTCGAACTCCGGCACGTCGGCCGGAGCCACGACCTGGCGGTCGATCGGGTCAACCACGTCGTGGCTCCACGTCAGGACGGCCAGGGAGGTGTCGGCTGGTCGCCGGTGCCGCCGAGACCGGGATCGTGGACGTCACCCCCGGGGCCGGGAGGCGTGACGATGGCGCCGCCCTCGGACGGCTGCTTGGCGAGGAGCCCGTTGGCTGCGACCCGGTCGCGGATGGCCTGCGGGATCTCGACCGCGGGGACCTCGGAGGGCCTGCGGGTGGGCGACCCGGTCCAGGCCGGGCGTCCGGGGTGGCGTCGCAGCGACTCGAAGATCTCGGCGACCTGCTCCTTGTCGAGGGTCTCCTTGTCGAGCAGCGCCAGGACCAGGGCGTCGAGCACGTCGCGGTTGGCCTCGAGGGCGTCGAACGCCTCCTGGTGGGCCGTCGTGAGGAGCTTGTTGACCTCGTCGTCGACGATCGCGGCGACGTCCTCGCTGTAGTTGCGCGCGTGGCCGAAGTCGCGACCGACGAACGGCTGCTCGTTGTCGCCGCCGAGCTTGATCGCCCCGAGGCGCTCGGTCATGCCGTACTGGGTGACCATCGCGCGGGCCAGGCTGGTGGCCTTCTCGATGTCGTTGCCGGCGCCCGTCGTCGGGTCGTGGAAGATCAGCTCCTCGGCCGCTCGGCCGCCCAGCATGTAGGCGAGCTTGTCGAGCAGCTCGGAGCGCGTCTGGGAGTACTTGTCCTCGTCGGGCAGCACCATCGTGTAGCCCAGCGCCCGCCCGCGCGGCAGGATCGTGATCTTGTGCACCGGGTCGGTCTGCGGCATGGCCGCCGCGACGAGGGCGTGGCCGCCCTCGTGGTAGGCCGTGACGAGCTTCTCCTTCTCGCTCATCAGGCGGGTACGGCGCTGGGGTCCGGCGATGACGCGGTCGATGGCCTCGTCGAGCGCGGCGGCGTCGATGACCTTGCTGTTGTTGCGCGCGGTGAGCAGCGCGGCCTCGTTGAGGACGTTGGCCAGGTCGGCACCGGAGAACCCCGGCGTACGGCGGGCGGTGTCCTCGAGCTTGATGTCGGCTGCCAGCGGCTTGCCGCGGGAGTGCACCTGGAGGATCTTGGTGCGCCCGGCGAGGTCGGGGGCGTCGACCGAGATCTGCCGGTCGAAGCGGCCCGGACGCAGCAGGGCCGGGTCGAGCACGTCGGGACGGTTGGTCGCGGCGATCAGGATGACGCCGCCGCGGACGTCGAAGCCGTCCATCTCGACCAGGAGCTGGTTGAGGGTCTGCTCGCGCTCGTCGTGGCCGCCGCCCATGCCGGTGCCGCGGTGACGCCCGACGGCGTCGATCTCGTCGATGAAGACGATCGCGGGGGCGTTCTCCTTGGCCTGCTCGAACAGGTCGCGGACCCGGCTCGCGCCGACGCCCACGAACATCTCGACGAAGTCGGAGCCCGAGATGGAGTAGAAGGGCACGCCCGCCTCACCGGCGACGGCGCGCGCGAGGAGGGTCTTGCCGGTGCCGGGCTGACCGTAGAGCAGCACGCCCTTGGGGATCTTGGCGCCGACGGCCTGGAACTTGGCCGGCTCCTGGAGGAACTCCTTGATCTCGCCGAGCTCCTCGACCGCCTCCTCGCAGCCGGCGACGTCGGCGAACGTGGTCTTGGGCATGTCCTTGGAGATCAGCTTGGCCTTGGACTTGCCGAACTGCATGACCCGGCCGCCGCCGCCCTGCACGCTGTTCATCAGCCACAGGAACAGCGCGATGATCAGGATGAACGGGATCAGGGTGAAGAAGATGCTGGCCAGGGTGCTGGGCTGGGGGTTCTCGGACTCGAGCTTCTCGAGGTTGCCGCCGTTGTCCTTCAGCTGGGCGTCGGCCTGAGCGATGATGCCCTGCTGCTGGCCGACCACCCACGACGAGGTGACCTTGGCGCCGTCCTTGCGCACGCCGTCGCGCAGGGTCGCCTCGATCTTCTGCTCACCGTCGATGAACTTGATCTCCTTGACCTCGTCCTTGGCGAGGTACTGCTGGAGGCGCGACGTCGGCACCTCGTCGTAGCCACCACCAGGCGAGATCAACAGCAGACCGGAGACGACGGCGATGACCGCCACTCCGATCCAGACCCAAGGACCCTTGAAAATCCGCTTCACGACCACTCTTCCGCAGGTAGCACGACTGGGTCCTCGACGGTACAGGTCGCCGCGGACGCTCCTATCCTCGCAGGAGCCTGGGTACGGCGCCCCGGCCCCCACGTCGGTCGAGGTGCGAAGGCCGCCAGGCCTGAGCCTCGAGACCCCAGCAGCCGCCGTACCCGACCCCACCCGAACACCAGATGACCCAGGCCGAGAGGACGTCGCTCACGACTGCAGGACACTGCGGGGGTCTCGAGGCTCGGCGCTAGGGCGCCTCACACCTCGACCGGCGTGGGGTCTCGAGGCTCGGCGCCTCGGCTGGCACGGGAACCTCAGCTGTAGACGTGCGGAGCGAGGGTGCCGATGTCGCGCAGGTTGCGGTAGCGCTCGCGGTAGTCGAGGCCGTAGCCGACGACGAACTCGTTGGGGATGTCCCAGCCGACGTACTTGACGTCGATGGGCATCTGCTGCGCCTCGGGCTTGCGCAGGAGGGTGCAGATCTCGACGCTGGCGGGGTTGCGCGAGGTGAGGTTGGAGGTCAGCCACGAGAGGGTCAGGCCGGTGTCGATGATCTCGTCGACGATGACGACGTGGCGCCCGGAGATGTCGGTGTCGAGGTCCTTGAGGATCCGGACGACGCCGCTGGACTTGGTGCCCGAGCCGTAGGAGGAGACCGCCATCCAGTCCATCTCGACGTGGCGGGTGAAGGAGCGGGCCATGTCGGCCATCACCATCACCGCACCGCGCAGGATGCCGACGATGAGGAGGTCCTGGCCGGCGTAGTCGACCTCGATGCGGGCCGCCAGCTCACCGACCTTCTCCTGGATCTGGGCTTCGGTGAAGAGGACGTTGACGAGGTCGTCGTCGACGTGGGCTGCGTCCATGCCGTCAGGCTAGTGGGGCCCGGACGAAACGCAGCACGTCGCCCTCCCGGATCGCCGTCACGTGGCCTGGGAGCTGGATCTGCTTGGGCAGGTGCTCGGTGTTCTGGACCTGCAGTGCGAGCGCCTTGATGTGCCCGGCGGTGAGCTCGGACGGCGGGCACCCGGCCCGCAACGCCGCCAGGCGGAGCATCCGGTGCCGGAGGGCGAGCGCGATCGGCTCGAGGGCCCACACGAGGAAGCCCAGCTCGTCGTCGTACAGCTCGCGGAAGTGGTGGGCGGCGAGCTCGTCGAGGACCTCGGTGTCGGCCTGGAGCTGGTCGGCGGTGCGGGCGAGCGCCTCGGCGATCCCGGGGCCGAGCTCGCGCTCGAGCACGGGCAGCAGGGACTGCCGCACCCGGGAGCGGGCGAAGCGGGGGTCCTGGTTGTGGGGGTCGGTCCACCACGAGATGCCCTCGGCGAGGCACGCGGCCTCGGTCTGCGCGCGGCGTACGTCGAGCAGCGGGCGCCAGAACCAGGGCGAGTCGGCCGCGACGTCGCGTTGGAACGACTCGCGCATGCCGGCCAGCGACCGCCCGCCGCTCCCCCGGGCCAGGCCCAGCAGCACGGTCTCGGCCTGGTCGTCGAGGGTGTGGCCGAGCAGCACCCTGGTCGCGCCGAAGTGGACCGCCATCTGGTCGAGCACGTCGTAGCGCGCCTCGCGCGCCCCCGCCTCGGGCCCCAGTCCGCCGGCGTCGACCTGCACGCGCGCCGACACCGTCTCGTCCACCCCCAGGTCGGCCATCTGCTGCACGACCCGCGCCGTGTGCTCGGCGGAACCGTCCTGGAGGCCGTGGTCGACCACCGCGCCGACGACGTGGACGTCGTGGCGCCGGGTCTCGAAGACCGTCGCCGCGAGCAGCGCGAGCGAGTCCGCGCCGCCGGAGCAGGCGACCAGCACACGTCGTACGTCGGGCTGGCGCAGCACCCGCCGCACGGCGAGCCGCACGGCAGCGACGCGGGGGTCGAGCGTCACGGCACGCTCAGCCCAGCACCCGCGACACCCAGGCGTCGGGGTCGGACAGCTCGGCCTTCGACGGCAGGTGCTCGGCGCGCTCCCAGACCGTGTTGAACTCGGCCATCCCGACCTTGTCCACGACGGAGCGGACGAACTGGGCGCCGTCGCGGTACTGCGCCATCTTGGCGTCGAGGCCGAGCAGGCGGCGCAGCATCCGGTCGAGGGTGCCGACGCCCTTGCGGCGGCGGGTGAAGCTCGTGCGGATGTCGTCGACCGTCGGGATGACGCTGGGTCCGACGCCGTCCATCACCACGTCGGCGTGGCCCTCGAGCAGCGACATCATCCCGGTCACGCGGTCGAGGATCTCGCGCTGCTCGGGAGTGCTGAGCAGCTCGACGATGCCGCCCTGGCCGATGCCCCCCTTGAGTCCCTCGGTCAGCCGGCGGACGACCTCGTCGACGCCGGACGGGCTCACGGTCGCCGACAGCGCCTGGACCTCGGAGAAGAGGTGGTCGCGCATCCACGGAACGGCCGTGAACTGCACGCGGTGGGTCTCCTCGTGCAGGCAGACCCACAACCGGAAGTCGGTCGGGTCGGCGTCGAGCTCGCGCTCGACGTGCACGATGTTGGGGGCGACCAGCAGGAGCCGCCCGTCGGGGGCGTGGAAGGGGTCGAACTGGCCGAGCACCTTGCCGGCCAGGAAGCCCAGCAGGCCGCCGACCTCGAGGCCGGTGACCCGCGAGCCCACGGCGAGCGAGACGCCGGACGGCGGCTTCTTGTTCTTGGCGCTGATCTGGTCGACCAGGGGCGAGACGAGGTGGCGGAACGCATCGGCGTTGGCCTGGACCCACCCGGCCCGGTCGACGACGAGGACCGGCGCGGTGTGCTCGGCGGCGACGAGCCCGGTGAAGTCGCGCACCAGCGCGGTCGAGCGGTCGGCCCCGGCCCGCAGCTCGGCGACCGCGTCGGCCGCCTCGGTCGGTGAGACGACCGGCCCCTGGCCGGCCAGCCGCGACGCGACCCGGACCGCGAGGTCCCAGTCGACCATCTCGGGGGCACCGTCGGGGGTCTGGCTCATGCGGCGAACCTACCGGTGGCGCGAAGGCCGAAAAGACATGAGACCCGCTCGAGGCCGGCTTCCCCAGAAGCGGCCGAGCGGGCCCTCACGTTGTCGTCGTCTCCGTCGTGCCGTTCCGCGATCCCCCCAGATGCGCGGTGCCGGCTCACGTCGACGTGTTACTCGACAGTACGAAGATGAACTCCACGCGCGATCCACGAGATCGCCAGCATTCGGTAACAGCGTCCGGTCCCCCGAGAGACCCGAGTGACGCGGGTGACCGCACGTGGCGCACGGGGCTCGAGTGGCGACGTCAGCCGGTGCAGGCGCAGGCGCCGAGGGCGGCGGCCGCGTCGTCGAGGGTCACGCGGGCCAGGAGGCTGCTCGCCGCGGGCACCCGGTCGGCCATCAGCACGAAGACCATCACGTTGCCGTCGACGTCGGTGGCCAGGCCGGCCAGGGCCGAGACGTTGGAGAGGGTGCCGGTCTTGGCCCGCACCCGCCCGCGACCCGCCGCCGGGCCCTGGTCCATGCGGTCGGTCAGCGACCCGGTGAACCCGGCCACCGGCAGCCCGGTGACGACCGCGCGCAGGCCCGGGTGGTCGTCGGACGCCGCGAGCCGGAGCACCTCGACCAGCACGGACGGGTCGAGGCGGTTGTCACGGGACAGGCCGCTGCCGTCGTGGAGGACGCTGTCGCCCAGGGCCACCCCGGCGTCGCGGAGCAGTCGTCGTACGCCGGCCCGGCCGGCCTGGATCGACCCCTCGCCCGACGTGGCGACGCCGACCTGGCGCAGCAGCACCTCGGCGGCATCGTTGTCGCTGACGTCGAGCAGTCGCTGGACGATCTGGGCCAGCGGCGCGCTGTCGACGGCGGCGACCGGGACGGCGCCGGAGGCGGCCCGCGCGGCGACGGGCCGGCCGACCACCGTGATCCCCGCGGCGGTGAGCGCCTCGACGAACGAGCGGGCCGCCTCGGCCGACGGGTCGGCCACGCGGCCCAGACCCTCGCGGACCCTGCCCCGGTCGACCCACAGCGCCGACGTCGGGCTGACCTCGCCGGAGGCGACGTAGCCGGACTCCCACCGGGAGTTGACCTGGGGGCCGTCGAAGAGGGTGTCGTCGTAGGCCAGGCTCACCCGGCGGGTGCCGTCGGCGGCGAGCGAGGCCGCGGTCTGCTCGGCCAGGTCCTGCAGGTCGGCGCGCGCCGGGTAGGGCCACAGCTCGCCGTCCCGGGTGGGACCGCGCTCGAGGAACGGGTCGCCACCGCCGACGAGGGTCAGCCGGCTGCCGCGCCGGCGGACCTCGGTGGTGAAGACGTGGTCGGGACCGAGCGCGAGCAGCGCGGCCGTGCTGGTGACGACCTTGGTGGTCGAGGCCGGGACGGCGGTGGCGTCGGACCGCCCGCCCAGCGTGTAGGCCGCGGCGTCGCCGTCGAGGGGCGCCACCTCGGCCAGCACGTGGGAACCCAGCGTGCGGTCGCGCAGGTAGCGCTGCAGGGCGCGGCGTACGGCGGTGGGGTCGACCGTCGGGGTGCTCTGCGAGACGAGCGCGACCGCCGGCGGGGCGACGACCTCGGGCACCTCGACACCGGGCGGCGGCGCCACCTCGGCGGGCTCGGAGGTGGGCGCGGCCGACGGGTCGTCGTCGCCGCGGAGCCGGTCGACGAGGTCGTAGCGGACCACGGCCACGCCGCCCGCCACGAGCAGGAGGACGACCACCAGCACCAGGGTGCCGCGGACACCGTCTCGACGGGCCACCCCGCGCTCCTCTCCCCTAGGTCAGCACTCGGGCGACACTGCGTCACCCTCGTGCACGGACCAGGACATTGTGCGGGACACTAGGGCCATCCGTGCGAGGCCCCCACGCCACCGCACCTCGCCCGCAGACACCCGGAGGAACCACGTGCTCGAGTTCGACGTACTCATCGAGATCCCCAAGGGCGAGCGCAACAAGTACGAGGTCGACCACGAGTCCGGCCGGATGCGCCTGGACCGGATGCTGTTCACCTCCACCCAGTACCCCGCCGACTACGGCTACATCGAGAACACCCTCGGCCTCGACGGCGACCCCCTCGACGCCCTGGTCCTGCTGCAGGCCCCGACGTTCCCGGGCTGCCTGATCAAGTGCCGCGCGATCGGCATGTTCCGGATGACCGACGAGGCCGGCGGTGACGACAAGGTCCTCTGCGTCCCGGCCACCGACCCGCGCCAGGAGCACATCCGCGACATCAACCACGTCCCGAAGTTCGACCGCCTCGAGATCCAGCACTTCTTCGAGGTCTACAAGGACCTCGAGCCCGGCAAGTCCGTCGAGGGCGCCGACTGGGTCGGCCGCACCGAGGCCGAGGCCGAGGTGCTCGCGTCCTTCGAGCGGCTCAAGAACGAGGGCGGCTCGCACCACTGAGCTGAACGGTCGCCTCGTCGGGAGCGCTGGGTCACCCGTTGGGAGATTCACCGCTGAGGTGGTGAAACTCTTGGCACTACGACGAACCTTCGTCGTGGAGGTGGGAGTTCCGGCGAGGTCGCTGGACGCGTTGGGAGTTTCACCGCCGAGGTGGTGAAACTCGCGGAGACACGACGAAGTTTCGTACCAGAAGTGCGAGTTCCGCCTGCGGCCGGAGCGACTGTCCTACGCGGGACAACCACGAACCGTCCCCAGGCGACGAAGATCGTCGTCCATCCACAGGGTCGGCGGCGGGCGCGTGCCGCGGGGTCGGCGCCGGGACACGGTCGTGCGCATGATGCGACCAGCCGAACGACACCCGATCTCCGACTTCTGCGATGCGTACGGACTCCTGCTCCGACGCAACGCGATCCTCCTGGGCGTGGACGACAACGCCTTGAAGAGACTCGTCGACGCCGCCGTACTGATCAGGCTCCGGCAGGGGTCCTATTGCCTGCGCTCCGTCTACCTGGCCGCTGACGAGGCCGAGCGCCATCGGCTGCTGTGTCGGGCCGTCATGCAGCAGTACGCCGAGCACGTCGCGCTGTCCCACGCCAGCAGCTGCCTGATGCTGGACGGACCCGACTTCGGCCTCGAGCTCGCCAACGCCCACCTCACCCACTTCTCCGGGAACGGCCGTCGCAACAGCCGGATCACCCACCACCAGGGCGAGTGCAACGTCCTCGATCTCACTCGACGATTCGGGTTCTGGCTCACCGTGCCCGCTCGGGCCGTGCTCGAGGTGGCGTGCACGGACGGCACCGAGCCGGCGCTGGTCCAGGCCAACCACTTCCTGCACACCGGTGCGACGACACGCGAGGAGCTGGCGGCGCACGCCGCGCGCGCCGACCGCTGGCCCGACTCTATCGGTCACCACGTCGTGCTCCTGCTCGCCGACAAGCGGATCGAGTCCGTGGGCGAGACCCGCTGCGACTACCTGTTCTTCACCACGGGTCTGCCACGACCGGTCCCGCAGTACGAGGTCAGGCACCCGGACGGCACGGTGGCTGCTCGGGTCGACTTCGCCTGGCCCGCGGCGAAGGTGATCGTCGAGTTCGACGGGCGCGAGAAGTACCACCGCTTCCGCCAGGAGGGGGAGTCGATCGCCCAGATGGTCGAGCGGGAGAAGAGGCGGGAGGACCTGATCCGTGAGCTGACCGGGTGGACGGTCATCCGTCTGGTCTGGTCCGACCTCGAGCTGCCCGAGCGCACCGCGGCCCGGATCCGGCGGGCGATGCGGGCCCCCTCCGTCGCCTGAGCGATCGAGCCGACCGCGCTGGGCCGGGCCGAAACTCCCGGTCCTGCGACGAAGTTTCGTCGTAGTGGAATGAGAATCACCGCCTCAGCGGAGATTTTCCGAACGGGTCCACTACCCCTTGACGCCACGGAAGTAGCCGATCGCCCCCGACCGCTCGATCACGGGATCGGGCACGCCTTGTGCCTGGAGCCAGTGGACGAGCTCGGCGCTCGTGCAGCCCGGGCCCATCAGGCCCGACAGGCGCCCGACGCGGCGTAGCGGCTCGTGCAGCAGGCCGGTGTCGTTGAGGATGGCACTGCCCAGCAGGACGCCGCCGGGTCGCAGCACCCGGACCATCTCGACCACCGCGCGGGCGGGGTCGGGGAAGCAGTGCAGACCGGTGAAGGAGACGACCGCGTCGAAGGAGTCGTCGGCGAAGGGCAGGTCCTCGACGTCGGCGACCTGCGGGGTCACCACGTCGGCCAGGCCGCGCGCCCGGGCAGCGCGCACCGTGCGGTCGAGCATGGCCGGGGAGATGTCGGCGGCGACGTAGTCGACGTCCTGGCCGGGACGCAGCCCGCGCAGCGCGACTCCCCCGCCGCACGGCACGTCGAGCACGCGCGAGCCTGCGGGCAGTCGGCCCAGCTCGTCGGTGGCGGCGTACAGACGGCCGAGGTCGCTCTGCAGCCCGGCCCGCCACACCAGGCCGCCCACCCGAGGGTGCTCGACGGACCAGTCGTAGACCGTGGCCCAGAGCGGGTCGTCGCCCCACCCGCCGAGCCCCGGGATCCTCACGCGATCGACCCTCGCTCGGCCCCGATCAGCTCGGGCGCGCGCAGCATCGCCTCGGGTACGGCGAGCCCGTCCACGAGGTCGCGGGCCAGCGGCCGGATCTTGCGGCACAGCGACGACACCTCGCGGCTGATCGCCTTGCTGCGCTGCGAGGTCAGGCGCCCGTGCTCCATGAACCAGGCCCGATCGGCCTCGATGCCGCCGAGCGCGTGCAGGTCGACGAGCAGGTTGAGGGCGACCTTGTTGTCGCCGTCCGGCAGCGTGGCGACCTTCTCGACGAACGCCTCGAGCACCAGCCGCTCCAGGTGGGCGCGCGCCGCCGCGATGACGTGGTCCTGCACCTGCGAGAAGACCGTGCCGGGGTTGAGCCCGCTGTCGATGCCGCGCTTGAGCCGACGCGCGACGCCGGCGATCGTGTGCTCCTCGCGGAAGCGGTACATCGCGAGCTGGTAGTCGGGGTCGAGCAGACCGGCGTCCTGGTCCCAGGTGCCGTCACCGCCGGGGAGCGCGTCCTTGATCCGCTCGAGGAGCTTGTGGACGCTGGTCTTCTCGATCACGGTCTCGACCGCGAGGCCGGCGACGAAGCGGACCATGCCGAGCTGGTCCATCTCCTCGAACTCGCTCGAGTACGCCGTCAGCAGGCCCTTGGCGACCAGCTGCAGCAGCACGTGGTTGTCGCCCTCGAAGGTGGTGAAGACGTCGGTGTCGGCCTTGAGCGCGGCGAACCGGTTCTCGGCGAGGTAGCCCGCACCCCCGCAGGCCTCGCGGCACTCCTGGATGGTGCGGGTCGCGTGCCACGTGCCGAGGGCCTTGGTGCCGGCCGCGCGCGACTCGAGCTCGCGCCGGGCCAGGTCGGGGTCGGCGTCCGGGTCGAGCGTGCCCGAGAAGACGCCGTGCACCTGGGCGGCGACGACCTCCTGGGCGACGTGCATCGCGTAGGTGCGGGCGAGAAGCGGGAGGAGCCGGCGCTGGTGCAGGCCGTAGTCGAGCAGCAGCTCCTCCTCGGTGCCGGTGGCCTCGAACTGGCGACGCTGCAGCGCGTAGCGGGTGGCGATGGTGATCGCGACCTTCGAGGCGTTGATCGCGGCCCCGCCGACGCACACCCGCCCCTGCACGAGCGTGCCGAGCATGGTGAAGAAGCGCTTGTTGGCGTTGTCGATGTCGCTGACGTAGACGCCGTCCTCGGTGACGTCGGCGAACCGGTTGAGCAGGGCCTCGCGCGGCACCCGCACGTCATCGAACCACAGCCGGCCGTTGTCGACGCCGTTGAGGCCCATCTTGAGGCCGTCGTCCTCGATCGTCACGCCGGGCGCGGGCTGTCCGTCGACCCGGATCGGCACGAGGAACGCGTGCACGCCCTTCGACTCCCCGCCGACGACGAGCTGGGCGAACACCGCCGCCATCTCGCCGTGGGCCGCGGCGTTGCCGATGTAGTCCTTCCAGGCGTCGGGACGCGTCGACTGCACGACGAACTCCCCGGTGTCGGCGTCGTACGTCGCCACGGTGCCGAGCGCCTGGACGTTGGAGCCGTGGCCGGTCTCGGTCATCGCGAAGCAGCCCATCAGCCGCCCGGACACGATGTCGGCGAGGTACCGCTCGTGGTGACGTGCGGTCCCGAGCTGGAGCACCGCGCCGCCGAACAGCCCGAACTGCACGCCGACCTTGACCAGCACGCTCAGGTCGCCCAGGGCGAGGGTCTCGAACGCCGCCAGGCTGGCCCCGATGTCGCCGCTGCCGCCGTATTCGGTCGGGAAGCCCATCGCCGTCTGTCCGGTGGCGGCCATCTCGACCACCACGTCGCGCACCCGGTCGCGGAACTCCGGGCGCGTCATCTCCTCCGCGTCGACCAGCACCCCGGCGTGCTCGACCAGCTGCGCGCGCACGGTACGGCGGACCTCGGCGTACCGCCCGTCGAGCAGCTCGGTCAGCGCGGGTACGTCGACCGTCGGCTCGACGTACCCGTCACCACGCCGGTTGCTCGCATCGCTCGGGTCGCTGGTGTCGCTGGTGTCGCTCGGGGGGACGGTGTCGGTCGCCATGTCGTCACGCTAGCGAGCCGACGCCCGGGAGCCGCCCACCTGTCGGTGTGGTGCGGGCCGGGTCAGGGACGCGCGTAGAACGACGGCGTGATCCAGTAGTAGAGGGACTCCTCGGTCACCGGCTTGCCGGGGCGGGGGGCGTGGATGATCATGCCGTTCCCGGCGTAGAGGGCCACGTGGTAGATCTGCGACGGTCCGCCGTCGCTCCAGAACACCAGGTCGCCGGGCTGGAGGTCGCTCGCGCTGATCGGGGTCGACTGCTCGTACTGCGCGACGGAGTAGTGCGGGAGGGACTTGCCGCCGGCACTCCAGGCGCCCATGGTCAGGCCCGAGCAGTCCCACTGGTCGGGGCCGGCCGCGGCCCACACGTAGGGCTCACCGAGCTGGTTGCGGGCGAAAGCCACGGCGGCGGCCGCTCCGCCGCTCGGCGACGGGGCCGGCGCGGGGTCGGGGTCGGGAGCCGGCGCGGGGTCCGGGGTGTCCTCCTGCTGGTCCTGCTGGTCCTGCCGGTCCTGCCGGTCGGCACGGTCCCGGGCGGCCTGCTGGCGCACCCGCTCCTGACGGGCGAGCTCGTCGCGGCGCGACTGCTCGCGGCGAGCCTCCTCGCGGCGGGCCTGCTCGGCCCGAGCGGCGCGCTCCGCGGCCGCCTCGGCGGCCTTGCGGGCCAGACCGTCCTCGCGGCTCTGGGCCAGGCGGACGCTGACGCCCTGCAGGCGCGCCAGCTCGGCCACCAGCTGCTTCTCACGCGCCGCGGCCGCCTGCTCGGCCTGCACGGCCTCGTCGGCCAGCGCCTGGGCCTGGTCGTGCGCCTTCTGGGCGGCAGCGGCCTTGGCGTCGGCCTCGGCCTTGGCCTTGTCGGCGCGGTCGCGGGCGGCGGCGGCGGCGTCCTCGGCCTCGTGGAACGCCTCGGCGCGCGACCCGAGGGCCTGCTGCCCCATCCGCGCCGAGCCGAGCTCGTCGAGCAGGCTGCTGAGGCCGTCGGCCTCCAGGACCGAGTCGACGACGGCCAGCTCGTTGGCCCCGGTGTAGGTGTTGAGCGCGGCCCGGCGGTAGGTCACCCCGAGCCGGCGTACCTGGGCGGTCGCGTCGACCTCGGCGGCGCGGGCCAGCGCCGCCTTGTCGCGCGCCTGGCCGGCGGCGTACCGCGCACCGTTGTAGGCCTCGGCGGCCTTGGCGGCGCGGACCTGGGTCTGCTCGGCGGCGTCGTGGGCCGCGGCGAGCTCGGCGCGCACCCCGGCCACGTCGCGCTGGCCGGCCTGGGCCGCCGCGCGGGCGTCACGGACCTCGCTGCGGGTCGGGACGGGGCTGTCGTCGTCGGCGTGCGCCGCCACGGTCAGCCCGGCCACGAGGGCGCAGGCAACGGTCAGGGAGGCAGCCATCCGAGGCGACACGAGTCTCACAAGTCACAACGGAAACAGAAGTTCACAGAAGTCACAAGTGCAACGGCGTGTCGCCTTGACAATTACATTGTTGTAGTTCGCGAACTACACCGGTGTCATTCGCTCGGGAGGACCCACCGGCGGCTCCTCGACGACCTCGTCCGCCGTCTCGAGCCGTGCCCGGTGGCGGTCGAAACGCTGTCCGGTGGCCAGGCCACCGAGGTAGAACGAGACGAGGGCGAGCATGATCCCGGCGATGTCGTCGGCGATGTAGTGCCAGCCGAAGTAGAGGGTCGCCACGACGGTCAGGCCGAAGTTGGTCCAGAAGATCCGCTTGACCCAGACGTTGCGGACGGTGAACTGCACCATCAGTGCCCAGAGCAGGGTGATGCCGCAGTGGAGGCTCGCGAACCCGGCGACGGAGTTGACGATGCCCTCGACGCTCTGGCCGTCGTAGCTGCCGTTGAGCAGGGTGGCGCGGTTCTTGTAGAGCGAGGCGAGCAGGTCGGTGGTGCCGGTGTGCGCGAGCTCGGTGTAGCCGGGCTGGTAGTAGAAGGCCGGGCCCAACGTCGGCAGGGCGTAGTAGGAGGCGGTGCCGAGGGCCCAGGCGAAGCACTGGGAGGCCACGAACCAGTAGCCGAACGAGATCCGCCGCGACCAGACGATCCAGGCCATCACCAGCAGCGGCACCATCGCCACGAACAGCAGGTAGATCGTCGACAGCACGTGGGCGGCGACGTTGGTGCCGAGCAGGTCGTGGAGCAGCGGGCCGGGCCGGTGGCCGAACAGCAGCACCCGGTCGACCGTGTTGAGCTCGCGGTCGAACATCTGGTCCTGGTCCTGGAAGTCGCGCACGAACGGCAGCGCCGACTTGAGGTTGCGGTAGCCGACGTAGGTCACGTAGAAGCAGGTGACCCCCAGGACGACCAGGGTGATCCGGTCGCGGGTCCAGTGGGTGGCGAGCCGCTCGCGCACGACGGGCAGCATCGCACTGCGCCGCAGCCGGGAGTGCCACAGCATCCGGGGCACGAGGTCGAGCGCCAGGCAGAGCGACAGCAGCGCCGGCAGCCGGATCCAGGACGGTCCTAGGAACGACCCCTCCGGGTCGAGCAGCGGCTGGTCGTAGCGCTGCGCGATGACGAAGGCGAGGATTCCGGTGGTGGCCGCGACCGCGATGCAGACGATGATGGCGCGGCGATACATCCCGTCAGTCTAGGAGGCTGCTCGGTCCGGCGCCGATCGGCGCCGTGCGGGCGGGATCGACGCCCAGCCGGACCCGGTCGCCGGGGGCGGCCGTGCTGCCCGGGCCCGCGACCGCGTCGACCTCGCCGACGCCGTCGACCGCGATCACCAGGCGCAGGTGGTCGGGGGTGGCCCGGGCCGAGCGGACCTCGCCCTCGAGCCGGCCGGCGGGCTCGAGCGTCAGGGCCGAGCGGCGTACGGCGACCGCCGGCGCGGGCGGCAGGCCGGCGGCCTCGAGCACGAGGGCGGCGGGGCGGCCCTCGAGCACCCGGGCGTAGCCCAGGAAGAGCGCCGTCGCGGCGTCGACCGGGCGCGCCCACACCTGGGCGATGTCGCCCTGCTGCACGATGCGGCCGTCGCGCATCACGACGAGCCGGTCGGCCAGGGCGAACGCCTCCTCCTGGTCGTGGGTGACGACGAGGGTGGTGGTGCCGGCGGTGCGCAGGATGTCGCGCAGGTCGGCGGCCAGGCGCTCGCGCAGCCCCGTGTCGAGCGCCGAGAGCGGCTCGTCGAGGAGCAGCAGCCGGGGGTCGGCGGCTAGCGACCGGGCCAGCGCCACCCGCTGCCGCTCGCCGCCGGACAGCGTGGCGGGGAGCCGGTCGGCGTACCCCTCGAGCCCGACGAGCGCGAGCAGCTCGGCCACCCGCCCGGCCATCGGTGGTCGTGCCCCTCGAGACTGTCGGGACCGTCGGGACCGCACCCGCAGCGGGTACCCGACGTTGCGCGCGACGGTGAGGTGGCCGAAGAGCTGCCCGTCCTGGAACATCAGGGCGAAGCCTCGCTGGTGGGTCGGCGTGCCGACGAGGTCCGTGCCGTCCCAGGCGATGGTGCCGGTGGTGGGGCGCTCGAGGCCCGCGACGGCGCGCAGAAGCGTCGACTTGCCGCACCCGGACGGGCCGAGGACCGCGACGACGCTGCCGTCGGGCACCTCGAGGCTGGCGTCGACGACGGCGGGGACGCCGTCGTAGTCGACGTGGAGGTGGTCGAGGGTGAGCACTGCTCTCACCACGCTCCGAGAGCGGGGACACGGAGCCGCTCGACCGCGAGCATCACGACGGCCGTCGTGGCCGCGAGCACGACGGAGGCGGCCAGCGCCGCACCGTAGTCGCCGACCCCGGGGTGCCCGATCAGCCGGAAGATCACGACCGGCATGGTCGGCGCCTCGTCGCGCACGAGGAACGACGTCGCGCCGAACTCCCCCAGCGACACCGCGAACGCGAAGCCCGCCGCAGCCAGCACCGGACGCCACGCGGCCGGCAGGTCGACGGTGGCGAACACGCGCAGCGGACCGGCGCCCAGTGACGCCGCGGCCTGGCGCTGCCGGTCGTCGAGGCCGGCGAGCACCGGCACCAGCGTGCGGACGACGAGGGGCAGCGCCACCAGGGCCTGGGCTAGAGGCACCAGGAGCGGGGAGCTGCGCAGGTCGAGCGGCGGCGAGTCGAGGGTGATCAGGAAGCCGAAGCCCAGTGTCACCGCCGAGACGCCCAGCGGCAGCATGAAGAAGCCGTCGAGCACCCCGCGCAGCCGGCGCTCGGCGCGCCCGCGCGACCGGCGGGTGACGACGACCGCCACGAGCCCCCCGAGCAGCAGCGCCATCCAGGTCGCGTCGACGGCGACCCGCAGGCTGGTGACGAGCGCGTCGAGCACCGGGACGACCAGGGTCGGGTCGCCGGGCGTCCCGCCGCGACCCGAGAGGGCGCGGTAGTGCTCGAGGGTCCACCCGCCGCCCCCCGGTCCCCCGGTGCGCAGCGAGCCGACGACGAGCGCGACCACCGGGGTGGCCACCGCCGCGAGCAGCGCGGCGGTGACGGCGAGCTGGGGCAGGTCGCGGCGTCGTACGGGCTGGGCGGGGGCGGTCGAGCGGGCCGTGGTGGCGTCCGGCGTACGGCGCGCGCGACCGGCGACGACGAGCAGACCCACGACGACGACCAGCTGGAGCACCGAGAGCGCTGCGGCGGCGGGCAGGTCGAGCAGGTCGGTGGTGAGCAGGTAGATCTCGGTCTCGACCGACGCGTAGCGCGAGCCGCCCAGCGTGAGCACGACGCCGAACGCCGTCGCACAGAACAGGAACACCACGCTGGCCGCCGACACGATCGCCGGTCGCAGCGCCGGCAGGGTGACCGTGCGGAAGACCGTGGCGGGACCGGCGCCCAGCGAGGCGGCCGCCTCGGCCGGGCGGTGGTCGAGGCCCTCCCAGGTGGCCCCGACGGTGCGGATCACCACGGCCACGTTGAAGAACACCAGCGCGGTGACGATGCCGGCGGGGGTGCCGTCGAGACCCAGCACGCCGAGCGGGCCGCCGTCACGCAGCAGCTGCCGGAACGCCACGCCCACCACCACCGTCGGCAGCACGAACGGCACCAGCAGCAGCCCCCGCACCAGGCCGCGCCCCGGGAAGCGCAGCCGGTGCAGCACGTAGGCCGCAGGGAGGCCGAGCGCGACGCTGAGCGCCGTGGCGACCGAGGCGGTCCACACGGTGAACCAGAGGACGCGGTGCACCCGGGGCCGGGTCAGGACCTCGGCGACCGCGCCGGGGTCGAACGTCCCGTCGGGCCAGAACCCCCGCCCCACCATGCCCACGACCGGCAGCACGAAGAAGACGCCGAGCACCGCGACCGGCAGCGCGGCGAGCCCGAGCAGGGTCGCGGTGCGTCTCATGGACGGGGCCTCACCGGGTGGTGAGGTCGGTCCACTCCCGCAGCCACGCGTCGCGCTGCGCGGTGACCTCGTCGGGGTCGACGGTCTTGGGGGCGGTCGGCCGCTTGGCGAACGTCGCCCACGCCGTCGGGAGCGGGACCCCGTCGGCGACGGGGAAGACGTACATGCTGTCGGGCAGGGCCGCCTGCACCTCGGGGCTGACCAGCCAGGCGAGGACCTTCTTGGCACCCTCCGGGTTGTCGCCGCCGGCCAGTGTGCCGGCGTACTCGACCTGCAGGAAGCAGGTGTCGAGCAGCGCGCTCGTCGTGCTGGTCGTGCCGCCCTCGGGCACCGTGAACGCCGGGCTCGAGTCGTACGACGTCACGATCGGCCGGTCGCCCGCGCCGCCGCCCTGGGTGAAGTCGACCTGGTAGGCGTCGGTCCAGCCGCTGGCGATGCGGGTGCCGTTGGCCATCAGCCGCTTCCAGTACGCCGGCCAGTCGTCGCCGTACTCCGCGATCGTCGCGAGCAGGAAGGCCAGCCCCGGGCTGCTCGTCGCCGCCGACGGCGTGACGAACAGGTTCTTGTAGCGCGGGTCGGTGAGGTCCTCGAAGGTCGCCGGCGGGTCGAGCTTCTTCTTCGCGAAGTAGGTGTCGTCGACGTTGACGCACACGTTGCCGTTGTCGACCGGCACCAGCGCATGGTCGTCGTCGCCCGGCAGGTCGTAGGCATCGGCGCCGGCGGGGAGGTCGACGTCCGCCGCCGCGAACACGCCCTCGTCGAGCGCCCGGCTCGCGAACGCGTTGTCGACACCGAAGGCGACGTCGCCGACGGGGTTGCTCTTGGTCAGGACCAGCTTGTTGGTCAGCTCCCCGGCGTCGCCGGACTTGCGGACCTCGAGGGTCAGGTCGTTCTTCTTCTCGAAGTCGGCGACCAGGTCCTCGGGCAGCGCGAACGAGTCGTGCACGACGAGCACCACCGTCTCGCGGTCGCCACCCGCCGCCCCGTCGTCGTCCCCGCCGACCAACGAGCACGACGTCATCGTCATGCTCACGATCGTCGCCGCTGCCGCCGCACGCCACACGTGATTCATCTGGACTCCCTTCGCCGGTGCTAACCGGAGCAGGTTCGGAGGGTCTGCGGCTCGTCCGCACTCTCAGCACGCGCTAGTCGTGCTCCCCTGTCTTGTGCTCGCCACAGTAGCGGTGGGCTCGGCGCTCAACCGGGGTGGTCCCGAGACAGGCGCCAGCACGCCGTCCTCGACCGACGTGCGCACGGCGGCACACGGTGGTCGAGGAGGTTGCGCTAGCAACCGTCTCGAGACCATCCACCCGCCACGTCAGCGCGGCCCGACCACACGGCTGTCCACAGGCGCCGAGCGTCGGACTGGCGCGAACTGACGAGCGGGGGCACGGTCGGGCCGTGGCCTGGACCTACATCCTCGAATGCCGTGACGGCTCCTACTACGTCGGCAGCACCATCGACCTCGAACGACGCGTGGGTCAGCATCGAGCCGGTGAGGGGGCGGCGTACACGCGGCACCGACTCCCCGTCGAGCTCGTCTGGGCGGCCCAGTTCTCGTCCGTGCGCGCGGCCTACGACTTCGAGAAGCGGGTCCAGGGGTGGGGGCGGGCCAAGCGTCAGGCGCTGATCAACGGGCGTGAGGACCTGCTGCCGAGGCTGGCCAGCCGGTGCTGGGCTGCGACCCACACCGAGGCCGCGGAGGCCACCGGCCCCCCGCCGCAGCCCGAGCCGATGCCGTGGGACGTCCCGCACGAGCGCGTCGACGACCCGCACGATCCTTGGTCGCCGTTGCGTCCACTCGAGCCGCACGACACTGACGCGACGCCGCCGCCGTACACGCGGATCGTTGCGGACCGATGGTCTCGAGACAGGCGCTAGCGCGCCTTCCTCGACCAACGTGTGCTCGCGCCGGTCGAGGAGGTTGCCCTGACAACCGTCACGAGACCACCCGCCAGACAAGTGGTCGAGACCGTCGTACCCCCGTGGCAGGGTGAGGCCGTGCCCAGCCTGCTCCACGCGTTCTACGCGTACGCCGTCCCGCGGCTGCGCGGGGCGAGCGGGCTGGACGACCCCGCGGCCGAGCGGGCGCGGGTCGAGGCGCGGCACGCGGGGCCCGACTTCGTGTTCCGCCGGCTGCCGACCGGGTTGGTCCCGGGGTTCGAGCGGCGCTACGAGGTCGGCCAGCGGCGCGTCCCGTTCCCGGTGCACACGATCCGCCCTCGGGGGCAGCGGCCGCGGACCACGGTCTACTACCTGCACGGCGGGGGCTACGTCGCGCCGACCGACGCGGTGCACGTGCGCTACGCGACGCGGCTGGCCCGCGTCCTCGACGCCGAGGTGGTGCTGCCGTTCTACCCGCTCGCCCCCGAGCACACCTGGCGCGACAGCCACGACGCCCTGGCCGATGACCTCGCCGAGCACACCGCGCGCCAGGACCGCGTCGTCCTGGCCGGTGACTCGGCGGGCGGCGGGCTCGCGCTGGCGCTGCTCCAGACCCTCCGCGACCGCGGGGCGAGGCTGCCGACCCACGTGGTGCTGCACTCGCCGTGGGTCGACCTCACCACGAGCACCCCCGACACCCGCGACCTCGACGCGATCGACCCGTGGCTGTCCCTCGACAAGCTCACGGCGTACGCCGGGTGGTGGGCCGGCGACGCCGCCGACCTCGCGCGCCCCGAGGTCTCCCCCGGGCTCGGCGACCTGACCGGCCTGCCGCCGACGCTCGTCACCTGCGGCACGCGCGACCTGCTCGTCCCCGGCTGTCGCCTCCTCGCCGACCGCGCCGCCGCCGCCAGGTGGCCGCTGACCTACCTCGAGGCACCCGACCTGATCCACGTCTTCGCGCTGTTGCCCGGCCTGCCCGAGGCCCGCCGCGCGTGGCGTCATACGAAGGAGTTCCTGACGTGACCATCCGCTGCGTGGCCGTCCCGTTCGACCGCCTGACGGCCCTCCAGGTGTACGCCGTGGCCCGGCTGCGGCAGGACGTGTTCGTCGTCGAGCAGGACTGCCCCTACCCCGACCTCGACGACCGCGACCTCGAGCCCGGGACACGACACGTCCTGCTCGAGGAGGACGACCTCCTCGGCTACGCGCGCGTCCTCGACGACGGCGGGACCTGGCGGATCGGCCGCGTCGTGCTGGCCAGGACGGCCCGCGGTCAGGGCCTGGCCGACATCGTCATGCACACCGCCCTGTCGGTGGCCAAGGGACGTGACGTGATGCTCGACGCCCAGGCCCCGCTGGCCGGCTGGTACGCGACGTTCGGCTTCGAGGTCACCGGCCCGGAGTTCCTCGAGGACGGCATCCCCCACCTCCCGATGCGCCGGAGGAAGCAGTGACCAGGAGCGTCTACGAGCGGTCGACGACCCGGTAGACGACGCCGTCGGGCAGATCGTCGCGGCTGACCTGTCCGCGCGCGGCCAGCAGGTCGAGGTGGGCCTTCGTCTCCATCGCGGCCATCCCCCGGCTGAACCAGTCGAGGCCGTCGAAGGCGTGCAGGTGACGGGTCCAGCCGAGGCCGCGCGCCACGTCGTACGCCGTCGACCCGCCCGGCGCGACCAGCGCGAGGCTGTTGGCGAGCCGGGTCTCGTGGTGGGCGAGCAGCTCGTCGACGCGCGCGTGGGTCGAGGGCGCGACCGGGCCGTGGGCGGGCAGCACCCGCAGGTCGGGCAGACCGCGGACCTTGGTCAGCGAGGCCATGAAGTCACCGAGCGGCTGCGGCGTCGGCGGCACGGTGAACCCGATGGACGGGGTGATCGTGGGCAGCACGTGGTCGCCGGCGAAGAGGACGGCCTCCGCGCGCTCGGCGAAGACGAAGTGGCCGGGCGTGTGGCCGGGCGTGTGCACGGCGTCGAGGGTGCGGGTGCCGACGGCGATCTCGTGGTCGCCGTCGAGCCACGACGTCGGGTGGCGCCAGAGGTTGCCCATCTCCTCGTCGTCGGGGTCCTCGAGGCGTTCCCACTCCTCGGCGATGACGCCGGCCCCGGCGGAGCGGAGCACCGCGTGGAACGGGTTCTCCGTGAGCGCCTCGTGGTTGTTGAGCAGGTCGAGCGCCGGCTTCTCGCCGAGGCCCAGCGCGACGTCGACCCCGAGCTCGTGGCCCAGGACCGTCGCCATGGTGAAGTGGTCGCGGTGCACGTGCGTCACCAGGAACCGCGTGATGTCGCCGAAGCCCGAGCCGATCGAGCGCAGGCTGGCGTCGAGCAGCTCGCGAGCCACCGGGATGTGCCAGCCGCCGTCGATCAGGGTGAGACCGTCGTCGGTCTGGATCGTGTAGACGTTGATCGCCCGCAGGCCGTCCATCGGCAGGGGCAGCGGGATCCGGTGGATGCCGGGCGCCACCTCCCAGGCACCCTCGGCGGTCCAGTGCTCGCCGGAGTCGGGTGAGACGGCGTGGGCGGTCGAGATGCCTGGGTCTCTGCTGGGGTCGGCCACCCGCGGCAACCTACGCGCCGACGTCGGGGAAGCCGAGGTCGAGGGTGGGCTGCTGGATGCCGCCGTCGATCTCGAGCAGCTTGCCCGTGACGTACTGGCCGGCCCTCGACGACAGGTAGAGCACACCGGCCGCGATGTCCTCGGGCTCGCCGACCCGGCCGAGCGGGGTCTTGCCCTCCAGCTGCCCCATCAGGCCCGGGTCGCCGGCGACCATCTCGAGCGCGCTGGTCATGATCGAGCCGACGTAGATGCCGTTGACGCGGATCCGCGGCGACAGGTCCTGCGCAGCCATCTTCGTCCAGTGCGCGAGCGCGGCCTTGGCGGTGCCGTAGGCGACGAAGCCGCGGTCGGCGGTGCGGCCCATCATCGAGCTGATGGTCGTGACGGACTTCTGGGCAGCTTGCCGTGAGCCTGTCGAAGGGTCGTCCCTCAGCATCAGCGGGACGGCGGCCCTGGTGAGCACGTGGGCCGTCGTGACGTTGAACGAGAACGCCCGCTCGAGGTAGCCCGCGCTCGTGCCGAGGAAGTCCCGTGGGCCGGTGCCGCCCACGTTGTTGACCACGGTGTCGAGCCGGCCGAGCTCGTCGTACGCCGTCTGCGCGAGCCCGGCGACCGCGTCGAGGTCGCTGAGGTCGGCGGCCACCACGACGCACCGGCGGCCGGTCGCGCGCACCTGCTCGGCGACGACCTCGAGCTGGTCGGCACTGCGGGCCGCGATCAGGACGTCGGCACCGGCCTGGGCCAGCGCGAGCGCCGTACTGGCTCCGAGGCCGCGGCCCGCCCCGGTGACGATCGCGACGTGGTCGGTGAGCGTGAAGCGGTCCAGGATGCTCACGCTCGAGCCTCGGTGGTCGAGCCGGTCGAGACCAGTCCGCGCCCGGTGACCAGCGGCAGGTCGATGGCCCGCACGATGCCCGGCGCGGCGGCCACGACGGCCGGGAGCGCGTTGACGATGCGCTGGGCGGTGGTGATCATGCCGCTGACGTTGTGGTCGCCGTGCTCGCCGTGGTGGGTGAAGTCGACGTTCATCATCGGCTCGCCGGTGATCTTGATCCGGTAGCACGCGTCGGACCCGGCGGGCGGGGTCTCCCACTCGGGCTGCGAGTCGTCGTCGGTGCGGGTGACGTGCTCGAGGACGACGCGAGGGATGCCGTCGACCTTGCCGGTCAGCTGGAAGCGGACCGCTCCCATGGTGCCGGCGGCGATGTCGCCGGAGACCGAGGGCGTGTCGCGCTCGGCCGGGCGCCGGTCGACCTCCTCGGTCAGCGGCTCGTCGAGGACGATGTCGAGGCCGGCCGCGATCTGGCGTACGACGCTGCCCCAGGCCATGGTGAGGATGCCCGGGTGCCACAGCATGCCGACCTCCTCCATCGGCCTACCGAAGCCGAACAGGTCACCCATCACGACGGGTTGGTAGTAGGTCGCGTAGTTGCAGATCTCCATCACCCGCACCTCGTCGATGCGCTGGCTCAGGCTCGTCATCACCAGCGGCAGGACGTCGTTGGCGAAGCCGGGGTCGATGCCGTTGATGTGCATGCTGGCGTTGCCCCGGGCACAGGCGTCCTCGATACGCTCGATGAACTCCGGCGGCAGGATCTCCTCGGGCCACTGCAGCAGCACCGGCCCGCTCGAGGTGACGTTGATGCCGGCCTCGACGAACGAGATCAGGTCCTCGATGCACTCGAAGACCCGGTCGTCGGCCATCGCGGTGTGCACGATCGCGTCGGGCGCGAGCGCGATCAGCTCGTCGCGGTCGGTCGTGGCCACGATGCCGAGGTCACGCCCCAGGTCGGCCAGCACCCCGGCGTCCTTGCCGTGCTTGTCGGGATTGCTGACCCACACCCCCACCAGCTCGAGGTCGGGGTGGGCGTCGATGCCGGCGATCGCGTGCCGACCGATGGTGCCGGTGGACCAGACGACGACGCGCAGGGGCTTCTCGGGGACGACCTGTGACATGGGTCGCACAGTAGAACAGGTTCTAGTTTGGCGCTAGCAAGCCGCGGCATGAATGCTCAACTCGGCACGCGTCCTTTGCCTAGGGTGGGCGTCATGGACCTCGTCGAGCGCCTGCGCGCCGCCGGCTGCGTGTACGCCGAGGACGAGGCCGCGCTCCTGCTCGAGACCGCGACCGACGAGGCCGACCTCGAGCGGCTCGTGGCGGCGCGCGTCGCGGGCCGTCCGCTCGAGCACCTGCTGGGCTGGGCCGGGTTCGACGGGCTGCGGGTGGTCGTCGCCGACGGCGTGTTCGTGCCGCGTCAGCGCACCCTGCTCCTGGTCGAGCTCGCCGAGCAGCTCACCCCGCCCGACGGCGTCGTCGTCGACCTGTGCTGCGGGAGCGGGGCGCTGCTGGCCGCGCTCGTCGTACGTCGCCGCGACGTCGAGGGCCACGCCGCCGACCTCGACCCGGCCGCGGTGGCGTGCGCGCGCACCAACCTCGCCGACCTGCCGCCCGGACGGGTCCACGAGGGCGACCTGTACGACGCCCTGCCGACCGACCTGCGCGGGCGCATCGACGTGCTGATGGTCAACGCGCCCTACGTACCCAGCGGCGAGCTCGACCTGATGCCGCGTGAGGCCCGCGACCACGAGCACCGGGTCTCGCTCGACGGCGGCAGCGACGGCCTCGACCTGCACCGCCTCGTCGCGGCCGGGGCGACGACGTGGCTGGCTCCCGGCGGGCTGCTCGCCATCGAGGTCGCCCCCATGCAGGTCGAGGCGGCCACCGCGATGATGGCCGCCGCGGGTCTCGAGCCCGCCGTCGCCGAGGACCCCGACCTCGACGCGACGTCGGTGATCGGGCGCGCCCGCGGCTGAGGGACGCCGGGTCGACCCGAGCTCGCGCGAGGGTGGCGTCAGGGCAGCTCTCGCTCCAGCACGGCGTCCCACGCGTCGTTGAGCGAGCGCAGGCCGTCGATGACCGAGGCCGCGTGCTCGTGGCCGAGCTCGTCGAGGGCGGCTCGGATCGTGCCGGCCCGGATCAACCCGTCGTGGCGATAGGCCTCGCGGCCGGCGGCCGACGGCCGGACCAGCCTGCTGGCGCTCCCCGGGACGTCGTACCGCTCCAGCCAGCCGGCCGCGATCGCCGCGTTGACCTGGCGGTTGACCGTCGACTGCTCGAGGTCGAGGTCGGCGGCGAGCTGGCGCAGGGTGCGAGGCTCCCCGTCGTCGAGGACCCAGAGGAGGCGGAAGGCGGAGTTCTCGAGCACGACGTCGGCGTAGACGTGGCGGCGACGGCGCTGCAGGCGCAGCAGCTGGTCGCCGAGGGCGGTGACCTGGGCGAGGTCGGCCGGCACGTCGGTCCCGGGTGTGGTCACGGTCACCGATTCTTCCAGACCCGGACGCGATGTGTACCGTACACACGGTGAACACAGGACACTCCCGGGCGTTGCTCACCGTGGCGACCCTCTGCTTCGGCGGGCTCAGCGCCTCGCTCACGCAGACCCTGGTCATCCCGATCCAGGGCGACCTGCCCGGGCTGCTGCACACCTCCCCCGCCAACGCCGGCTGGGTCGTCACGATCACGCTGCTGGCTGCCGCCGTCACGATGCCGATCAGCGGCAAGCTGGGCGACCTGTTCGGCAAGCCGAGGATGCTGATCGCGAGCGCGGCGATGCTCGCGGCCGGCTCCGTCGTGTGCGCCCTGTCGAGCACCCTGGCCCCGATGCTGGTCGGCCGGGCCATGCAGGGTCTCGCGATGGGGTTCATCCCGGTCGCGATCGCGCTGATCCGCGAGGTGGTCCCGCCCGACATGGCCAACACCGGCATCGCCGCGATGAGCGCCACGCTCGGCGTCGGCGGCGCGATCGGCCTGCCCCTGGCGGCCTGGGTGGTGCAGACGTTCGACTTCCACGCCCTGTTCTGGATGGCGGCCGGGTTCGCGGTCCTGCTGCTGGTCGGGCTGGTCACCCTCGTACCCCGGGTCCACGACGCACAGGGCGGGCGGATCGACCTGGTCGGCGCCGTCGGCCTCGCCGTCGGTCTCGTCGGCGTGCTGCTCGGCGCCTCCAAGGGGCGCGAGTGGGGCTGGCTCGACGCCCGCACCGTCGGGTCCATCGGCGTCGGCCTGGTCGTCCTGGTCGTGTGGGCCGTCTTCGAGCTCGCGCAGGACGAGCCGCTCGTCGACCTGCGCGCCACCGCGCGCCGCCCCGTGCTGCTCACCAACCTCGCCGCCGTGGCCATCGGCTTCGGCATGATGGCGCAGGCGATCGTCGTCCCGCAGCTGCTGCAGCTGCCCACCGCGACGGGCTTCGGGCTCGGCCAGACCATCCTCGAGGCCGGTCTGTGGATGGCGCCCGGTGGCCTGATGATGCTGGTCTTCGCGCCGGTCTCGAGCCGGATGATGACCAACGTCGGTCCGCGGATCACCCTGATGACCGGCGCCGCGGTCCTCGGCGTCGGCTACCTGGTCGCGACCTTCCTCATGGACGCCCCGTGGCAGCTGCTCGTCGCCTCGATCGTCATCAGCTCGGGCGTGGGCATCGGGTACGCCGCCATGCCGGCCCTGATCATGACCTCGACCCCGCCCCGCGAGGCCGGGTCGGCGCTCGGCGTCAACGCACTGTCGCGCTCCATCGGCACCACCGTCGCCGCCGCCGTGATGGCGACCGTCCTCGCCGGGTCGACCGGGCGCGGCGGGTTCGAGCTGTGCTTCGCCATCGGCGCGGTCGCCGCGTTCGTCGGCCTCGCCATCACTGCCCTTGTCCCCCACGTGCACTCGCGGGCGGCCAAGCTCGACGCCGTCGGCACCGTCACGGCCGCCTGAGCACCGCCCGCAGCGTCGGCTCGATCGCGTCCGCCATGGCGGCGTAGCCGGCGTCGTTGGGGTGGAAGTGGTCGGCCGCGAGGCGACCGCGCCACGAGGTCGGCCCGGTGACGCGCAGGTCGAGCAGGACGACCCGGCCTGCGGCCGCCGCCCGCTCGACGTGGGCGTTGGCCAGGCTTGCGACACCGGTGGGCTGCGGCAGCGTGGCGAAGACCGTCCCGCGCGGGACCGCCTCGACCAGGGCGGCGAACGCCGCGGGCAGCCGGGACCGCCCCGCCCGACCGGCGAACAGGTCGTTGGAGCCCACCAGCACCATCACGACGTCGTCCGCGCGCCTGCCGATGTCGGCCAGGGCCGGCAGCTGCTGCGTGAGCACGTCGTCGGCCCGGGCGCCGGTCGCGGACAGGTTGAGCACCTCGAGGTGGTCGCCGGTCGCCTCCAGGCGCGCGGCGAGCTGACCGACCCACCCCGCGTCGTACGACGTCGCGCCGACGCCCTGCGACATCGAGTCGCCGAGCACGACCCACCGGCGGCCGGGACGGCTCACCGTCCGCAGGTTGTGGGCGTGCCACGCATCGGCGTACGGCTCGGCCTGGCGCCAGACCCGGCGCACGCCCGGCAGCACCAGGCCGGCCGAGCGCACCACGCGGCCCGGCGGCCGGCCGGTGCGGTTGGCGTAGGTGAGGGTCGGCGGCTCCACGGCCCAAGCGTGCCCGACCGGACCACACGCCGGTCGAGGTGCGAGGCGCCCCGGCGCCGAGCCTCGAGACCACCGCCGGGTCCTTGCAGACCCAGCACGACGGTGCGGTCGACATGACGCCGCGGTGGTCTCGAGGCTCAGGCCTAGCGGCCTTCGCACCTCGACCGACGTCGGGTCACGTCAGCGCGCCGGGTCGAGCAGCTGCGCCAGGTGCAGGCTGGGCCGGTCGCGCAGGTCGGCGACCTGGGTGCGGCAGGAGAACCCGTCGGCCAGCACGATCGCGTCGGGGGCGGCGTCGAGGGCTGGCAGCAGCTGCTGCTCGGCGACGGCGACGGACACCTCGTAGTGGCCGACCTCCACACCGAAGTTGCCGGCCAGGCCGCAGCATCCCGAGAGCTTGGTGACGAGGGCGCCGGTCGAGTCCAGCAACGCCGCGTCGGCGGCCCAGCCGAGGACGGCGTGGTGGTGGCAGTGCGGCTGGGCGACGACGGTGGTCCCGGCCAGGTCGGGAGGCTCATAGGACGGTGTCTCGGCGAGCAGCTCGGCCAGGGTGCGGACCGACGCGGCCACGACGTCGGCGTCGGGGCCGGGCACGAGCTCGAGCGCGTCACTGCGCAGCACGCCGGTGCACGACGGCTCGAGCCCCACGATGGGGACGCCCGCCCGCGCGGCCACCGCGAGCGAGGCGACGGTCTTGCCGAGGATCTTCTTGGCGGCATCGAGCTGGCCGGTGGTGATCCAGGTCAGCCCGCAGCACAGGCGCTCGTCGGGCAGCTGCGGGGCATAGCCGGCCGCCTCGAGCACCCGCACCGTGGCGGAGGCGACCTCGGGGTCGAAGGAGTCGCTGAACGAGTCGACCCACAGCACGACCGGGGTGCCACCGGCCGTGCTCGTCGGTCGAGCCTGTCGAGACCACGACCGCCGGAACGACTGCCGGAACGACTGCCGGGCGAACGCCGGCACCGAGCGACGGCGATCCACCCCGGCCACCCAGAGGGCCAGCGGGCCGAGCAGGGGCAGCCGCATCATCAGGTTGGCCAGCCGCGGGACCCGACCGGCGAGCTGCGACCACATCGGCAGCCGACCCAGGGAGTAGTGCGAGCGCGGTCGCAACCGACGGCGGTAGGTCTGGTGGAGCACCTCGGACTTGTAGGTCGCCATGTCGATGCCGGTGGGGCAGTCGGACGCGCAGCCCTTGCAGGACAGGCAGAGGTCCATCGCGTCGTGCACCTCGGGCGCCGACCACGCGAGCTCACCGCGCACGACCTCCTGCAGCACGCGCGCGCGGCCTCGGGTGGAGTCCTTCTCCTCGCGGGTCGCGAGGTAGGACGGGCACATCACCCCGCCCGCCGCGGAGTTGTCGGCGCGGCACTTGCCGACGCCGGTGCAACGGTGGACGGCCTGGGCGAGGTCGCCGTCGTCGTGGGGATAGGCCATCGCGAGCCGCCGCCGGCCGAGCGGGAAGGTGCCCGCCACGCGCACGTCGGCGTCGACCGGGTCGGGATCGACGAGCACGCCGGGGTTGAGCAGGTCGGTCGGGTCGAAGGCGTGCTTGATGCCGCCGAACATCGAGATGGCCTCGGCGGAGTACATGTGCGGCAGCAGCTCGGAGCGCGCGCGGCCGTCACCGTGCTCGCCCGACAGCGACCCGCCGTACTCCCCCACGAGCTTGGCGGCGTCGGTGAGGAACGCCCGCAGCACCGCCGTCCCGTCGGGTCGGTCGAGGGGGTAGTCGAGGCGCACGTGCATGCAGCCGTCGCCGAAGTGCCCGAACGGCGCCGAGGTCATGCCGTACGACGTCACCAACTCGTCGAAGCGCGCGAGGTAGGAGCCGAGCATGTGCGGCGGGACAGCGGCGTCCTCCCACCCGGGCCAGGCGGGCCGGTCGGCCGGCGAGCGACCGGCCATGCCGGCGCCGTCCTCGCGGATCCGCCACAGCCGGGCCTGCGTGACCGGGTCGGGTACGACGAGCGCGTCGACCCCCAGCCCGGCCGCGGCCAGCGTCTCCGCGCGGGCCAGCACCTCGGCCCGGTCGTCGCCGGCCAGCTCGACGAACAACCAGGCCCGCCCGCGCGGCAGCGGCGGCACGGCGCTCTCGCCACGGCGCGCCCGCAGCACCGACAGCAGCCGGGAGTCGAGCCCCTCGCAGGAGGTGGGGCCGTGCGCGACCACGGCCGGGGACGCCTCGCCGGCGGCCACGATGTCGTCGAAGCCCAGCACCACGACCACCCGCACCGGCGCGTCGACCACGAGCCTGACGGTCGCCTCGGTGATCACGCCGAGGGTGCCCTCGGACCCCACGAAGGCCTGGGTGAGGTCGAAGCGCTCGGGCAGTAGGTGCTGCGCGGCGTAGCCCGACACCTGGCGACCGAACCGGTCGAGCTCGGTGCGCGCCGTGGCCAGGTGGGCGGCCATCACGTCGCGCACCCCACCCAGCACCGTGTCACCCCCGACGACGACGGGGCGCCCTGCGGCGTCGTACGAGGTGTGGACCTGGTCGCCGGCCGCGGTGAGGAAGCGCAGCCCGGCGACGTTGTCGGAGGTGCGGCCGTAGGCCAGGGACCGCGAGCCGCACGCGTTGTTGCCGATCATCCCGCCGATCGTGCAGCGCGGGTGGGTCGACGGGTCGGGCCCGAACCGCACGCCGTGCGGCGCGACGGCCTTCTGCAGCACCGCGTGCACGGTGCCGGGCTCGACGACGGCGGTGCGCGCCTCGGGGTCGACCGACAGCACCCGGCTGAGGTGGCGCGAGAAGTCCAGGACGATCCCGCGACCCACGGCGTTGCCGGCCACCGACGTGCCCGCCCCCCGCGACGTCAGCGGTACGCCGGTCTCGCGGGCCACCGCGAGCGCGGCGGCGACCTCCTCGGCGTCACGAGGCCGGACGACCGCGAGGGGCGGGATGCGGTAGAGCGAGGCGTCGGAGGAGTACATCGCCCGCGTGCCCGCGTCGGACCGCACCTCCAGCCCCGCGGCCGCCAGGGCCGCCACCACGTCGCTCGGGTTGCTCGCGTCGGTCATGAGTAACATGTTACTCATGCCGTCACTCACCCTTCCGCACCCGGCGCCGTCGCTGACCGATGCCGTGGTCGAGGCGGTGCGCACCGGGGTCCAGCAGCAGGAGCTCGTGCCGGGCGAGGTCTACTCCGTCTACCAGCTCGCCGAGCTGCTCGGCGTCTCGCGCAGCCCGGTCCGCGAGGCGCTGCTGCGGCTGGCCGAGGTCGGGCTGGTCGAGATCGCCCGCAACCGCGGCTTCCGCGTGGTGCTGCCCACGGCCCACGACGTCGAGGAGATCTTCGAGATCCGCCTGGCCCTCGAGCCCGCCGCCGCCGGCCGTGCCGCCGAGCGGGGCTGCCCCGATGCCGCCGGGCTGCTGGCGAGCATGGCCCGGGCCGCGTCGTACGACGACGAGGCGGGGTTCTGGGCCGCCGACCGGGCGTTGCACCGCGCGATCCTGGTCGCCGCGGGCAACCGTCGCGCGGCCGAGGTCGTCGAGCAGCTGCGCGCCACCACCGCCCTCCTCGGTCCACCCACCACCGCCACCGGTCGCTCGCTGGGCGAGATCCACGCCGAGCACCGACCCATCGTCGACGCGGTGCTGGCCGGCGACGCGGCGCTCGCCGAGTCCACGATGCGCGGGCACCTCGAGCACACCCGCACCCTGCTGACGGCACGGTGATCGAGCCGGGCGAGCCCCCGCGAGCCCGCGTCGAGATGGCCGCAGCCGACGCACCCGGGTCGACGTGCAGCTGCGGGCGTCTCGACTCGCGGTGACTACGCCCCCGCGGCTCGACGACCGTGCTGGCTGATCACCGTCGTGGGGGTGGACCGCGATCCACCGTTCGGCCCCTACCGTCGAGCCCATGAGTGAGATGAAGTTCCGCACCCTCGGCAGCTCCGACCTCGAGGTCTCGGTGATCTCGCTCGGCAGCTGGCTGACCTACTCCGGCGGCGTCGAGCAGGACCGGACCCGCGCGTGCACCGAGGCGGCCTTCGACGCCGGCATCAACTTCTTCGACACCGCCAACGTCTACGGCCGCGGGGCGGCGGAGGAGGCGTGGGGCGAGATCCTGTCGGAGCACCCTCGCGACTCCTACGTCCTGGCCACCAAGGTGTTCGGGCAGATGTCGGACGACGAGGCCGACCGGGGGCTCTCGCCCGACCAGGTCGCGAAGCAGATCGACGCCTCGCTGACGCGGCTCAAGGTCGACCACGTCGACCTCTACCAGGCCCACCGCTTCGACGCCGACGTCGCGCTCGAGGACACCGTCGAGGCCCTGCAGAAGGTGGTCAGCGACGGCAAGGCGCGCTACCTCGGCTTCAGCGAGTGGACGCCGGAGCAGATCAAGGCCGCGATCGAGATCGGCGGCGAGGACCTGTTCGTCAGCTCGCAGCCGCAGTACTCGATGCTCTGGCGCGCGCCCGAGGACCAGGTCTTCCCGTTGTGCATGGACCACGGGATCTCCCAGATCGTCTGGTCGCCGCTCGCGCAGGGCCTGCTGACCGGCAAGTACAAGCCCGGCCAGGAGTTCCCGGCCGACTCGCGGTTCGCCCACGAGTCGATGGGCGGGGCCAAGGACGTCATCTACTCCGAGGAGGCCGCCGAGGCGGTCCAGCGCCTGGTGCCGATCGCGGACGACGCCGGGCTCACCCTGCCCGAGCTGGCCCTGGCCTGGACCCTGCGCGGCCCCGAGCTGGCCTCGGCGATCATCGGCGCCTCCCGCCCCGAGCAGGTCCACGCCAACGCGGCCGCTGCCGGCATCACGCTCGACGACGACGTCCTCGCGGCCTGCGACGAGGCGCTCGGCGACGTCCCGGTGACCGGGCAGACGCTCGCCGTCAACGCGACGCCGTACCTCAAGCGCCGCTGATGGCGTGACGGCGGTCACACGTCGTCCGTCGTAACCAGGATCACTCCACGAGCCTTTGCACTCTGATTGCAGCCAGTGCAAGACTGCACTTTGTGATGAAGAGTGCAAAGCGGGACCGGGCTGCCACCTCGCAGCACATCTCGTTGTGCGCCATGCGGCTCACCGACGAGCACGGTCTCGACGGTTTCACCATGGACGAGCTCGCCGAGGCGTCCGGCGTCTCGCGCCGCACGCTCTTCAACTACTTCCCCGGCAAGCTCGACGCGGTGCTCGGGGAGTGGCCCGCCCTCGACGAGGACGACATCGACGAGTTCCGGGCCGGGGGGCCGGCCGGTGACCTCCTGCTCGACCTGCGGACCCTCGTGCTCCCCCTGCTCGGCGACAGCACCACCGACCGCGACGTGCTGATCATGAGCCGCCGCGCCCTGCGCGGCAACTCCCGGTTGATGAGCGCGATCCACGAGCGCTACGAGGGCATCAGCACCGACGTCATCGACCACGTCGTGGCCCGGGAGGGCTCCGGGTTCGGCAAGGCCAACGCCAAGGTCGCCGTGACCATCCTCGCGGCCCTCTTCGACGCCGCCCTCGACGGGTTCCTCGACGACCCGCGCACCCGCCCCTTCTCGCACCACTTCGACGAGAGCCTGCGCACCGCCCGCAGCCTCCTCGGCGCCTGACGTCGCCGTACCACCCCAGACACCCCAGACACCCCACCGACCCGGACCACCAGGAGCCCCCATGGCTACGTACCTCTATCGGCTCGGCAAGACGGCGTTCCGCCGCTGGCCGCTCTTCCTCGCCGGCTGGCTGACGCTGCTCGTGGTGGTCGTGGGTGCCGCCGCGACCATCTCCAAGCCGTTCAACGACGCGTTCACCATCCCGGGCATCCCGTCGGAGAAGGCCGCCGACCTGCAGACCGAGCTCTTCCCCGACGCGCCGGACGCCTTCGCGCAGGCCAACATCAACGTGGTGGTGGCGGCCCCCGAGGGCAGCACGCTCGCTGACCCGGAGTACCAGAAGGCCGTCGACGCCCTGGTCGGGGATCTCAAGAACCTGCCCCAGGTCGCCCGGGACGCGAAGCAGAACCCGCAGCTCGGCGACCCGGTCGAGCTCGCCGACGCCCAGACCCAGGCCGTCCTGGACGCGGCCAAGAAGGCCGGCACCGACGAGGCGACCGCCGAGGCCAACGCGCAGGCGATCTCGCCGCTGTCGAAGGACGGCCGCGCGGGCATCATCGCCTTCGACCTCGACGTCGACTCCCCCACCGACGTCAAGCAGGCGACGATCGACGCCCTCGACAAGGCCATGGACTCCGCGCGTGACGCCGGCCTGACCGTCGAGGCCAACGGCGCCGGCTCGCAGGTGCAGTCCTTCGGCGGCGGTGCGGCCGAGGCCATCGGCATCGCGATCGCGCTGGTCATCCTGCTGCTCACGTTCGGCTCGCTGATCGCGGCCGGCATGCCCATCCTGACCGCCGTCTTCGGCGTCGCGATCGGCCTGACCGGCGTGACCGCGATGACGGCGTTCATGGACCTCAACTCCTCGACCACCGCCCTGTCGTCGATGATCGGGCTCGCGGTCGGCATCGACTACACGCTGTTCATCCTGGCGCGCTACCGATCCGAGCTGAGGCACACCGAGGACCGGGAGCAGGCCGTCGGCATCGCCGTCGGTACGGCGGGCTCGGCGGTCGTCTTCGCCGGCCTCACCGTCCTCATCGCCCTGTCGGCACTGTCGGTCGTGCGGATCCCCTTCCTCACCTCGATGGGCCTGGCCGCGGCCGGGACCGTGCTGATCGCCGTCCTGGTCGCGCTGACCCTGCTGCCCGCCGTCCTCGGCATGCTGAAGTCGAAGGCGTTCGCCGGCCAGGTGCGCAAGTACAAGCCGGCCCACGAGGCCGACGGCCAGGTCCTCAACAACGGCGTCCGCTGGGCCCGCATCGTCGGCAAGCGCCCGCTGGCCGCCGCCATCCTGGTCGTGATCGCGCTCGGCGTCCTGGCGATCCCGCTCAAGGGCCTGCACCTGGCCTTCCCGAGCGACTCGACCGCCGCGAGCGAGACCACGCAGCGCAAGGCCTCGGACCTGATGAGCGAGGAGTTCGGCCCGGGCCGCGAGGGCCCGCTGCTGATCGTCGTCGACGCCCGCGACGCGGCCGACCCGGGCCAGGCCCTCGCCGACGTCACCTCCTGGGCCGGCGACCAGGACGGGGTCGCCAACGCCCAGCTCCTCGGGACCAACGCCGACGGGACCGGCGGCTCGATCCAGGTCCAGCCCAAGGCCGGCCCGGACGACACCAGGACCCAGGACCTGCTCAACGACCTGCGCGACGGCCAGTCCGGCATCGAGCAGCAGACCGGCACCACCATCGGCGTGACCGGCCTGACCGCGATCACCACCGACGTCTCGGACCGCCTGGCCGACGCGCTCCCGCTCTACCTGGCGATCGTCGTGGGACTGGCGTTCATCCTGCTGATGATCGTGTTCCGATCGATCATGGTGCCGCTCACCGCGACGGCCGGCTTCCTGCTGTCGGTGCTGGCGACGCTGGGCGCCACCGTGGCGATCTTCCAGGAGGGCATGTTCGGGATCTTCGAGCCGCAGCCGATCGTCAGCTTCATCCCGATCTTCCTGATCGGGGTCGTGTTCGGGCTGGCCATGGACTACCAGGTGTTCCTGGTGACCCGCATCCGTGAGGCGCACGTCCACGGCATGAGCACCCGCGACGCGGTCGTCGACGGGTTCCGCAACAGCGCCCGGGTGGTCGCCGCAGCGGCCGCCATCATGACCGCGGTGTTCTCGGGCTTCATCCTCGAGGACGACGCGATCATCAAGTCGATGGGCTTCGCCCTCGCCGCCGCGGTCGTGTTCGACGCCTTCATCGTCCGGATGGTGCTCATCCCGGCGCTGATGTACCTGCTCGGCGAGAAGGCGTGGTACCTCCCGGCGTGGCTCGACAAGATCCTGCCCAACGTCGACGTCGAGGGCGAGAAGCTGGACCGCCCCTACCTGGACAAGCCCGTCGACCTGGACAAGGGCGGCGACTCCGAGCCCGTGCTGGTGGGCTGACCCGGCTCGCTCCACGCCGTACCCGTGCCCGACCCGTCGCCCCCTGGGCGGCGGGTCGGTGTGCGTGCGGGGTGTTCTCAGGCCTCGACCGGAGGCGCGTCGGCCGGCGTACCGGCCGGCCCGTCGGTCAGCGCACGGCGCGGCATCAGCAGGCCCGACAGCAGCAGCGCGAGCGCGACCACGGCGGAGCACACGAACACCGCGTGGATCGCGGGGGCGAGCACCCCGGCCGAGAGGTGCTGGAGGTCGAGGGTGCCGCCGGCCGGGGCGCTGTCGGCCACCCGGCTGTTGACGATGGCGCCGAACACGGCGACGCCGACGGCGCTGCCCATCGACCGGGCGAACATGTTGGTGCCGGTGGCGACCCCACGGTGCTGCCACTCGACCGAGGACTGGGCGACGATCACGCCGGGGCTGGCGACGTACCCGAAGCCGATGCCCATCACGAAGCACGGCAGGGCCAGCTGCCACAGGGCGCTGTCGGCGCTGACCGGCAGCAGCAGGGCCGCGCCGGCGATCACGAACAGCGCGCCCATCAGCACCGTACGGCGGAAGCCGATCGTCAGGTAGAAGCGGCCGCTGGTCGTGGCGGCGATCGGCCAGCCGATCGTCATGGAGGCCAGCGCGAGCCCCGCCACGAGGGCGCCGTGGCCGAGCACGCCCTGCGCGTAGAGGGGCACGTACGACGTCAGCCCGAGCATCAGCACGCCGACCACGAAGGCGCCGGAGTTGGACGCGTTGAGCACGCGTCGCCGGAAGATCCACAGCGGCAGCACCGGCTCGGCGGTGCGGGCCTCCACGGCCACGAAGGCCGCGAGCAGGGCGACCGCGGCGACGAAGATCCCGATGCCGGAGGGCGAGTCCCAGCCCCAGCGCACCCCACCCTCGAGCAGACCCAGCAGGAGCAGCGTGCCGCCGGCGGCCAGAAGCAGGGCACCGAGGTAGTCGATCGAGTGCTTGCGGCGCTCGACGCTCTCGTCGAAGCGCCGCCACATCACCCACCCGGCCGCGATGCCGAGCGGCAGGTTGACGAGGAAGATCCAGCGCCAGGAGAGGTAGTCGGCGAAGACGCCGCCCAGGGTCGGACCGATGACCGAGGCCGCGGCCCAGACGCTGGCGATGTAGCCCTGCACCTTGGCGCGCTCGGCCAGCGAGTAGATGTCGCCGACGATCGTCATGCCCATCGGCTGCACCGCGCCGGCCCCGAGGCCCTGCACGAGCCGGAAGACGATGAGCGCCGGCATGCTCCAGGCCAGGCCGCAGAGCAGCGACCCGAGGACGAAGAGCCCGATGCCGAGCAGCATCACCGGCTTGCGGCCGTAGAGGTCGGCCACCTTGCCGTAGATCGGCACCGACACCGCCTGGGCCAGCAGGTAGATCGAGAACAGCCACGGGAACGACGTGAACCCGCCGAGGTCGTCGACCACCGCCGGCACCGCGGTGGCCAGGATGGTGGAGTCGATCGCGACCAGGCCGACGCTGAGCATCACGGCGAGGAGGATCGGTCCCCGTTCACTGCGCAGGCCGACGCTGGCGCGGGTGATCTCGGTGTCAGTCACGGGTCCTGCAACCAGCGCGCGCCGCCAGGTGTTCCGCCGAGGACGTCGCCTCGAGCGGGGCAGGGACGCACTCGACGCGTCGACGTCGCCGTCAGGTCAAGGGGCCCAGCCGCCGCAGCTGGGTCACGTGCCCGGGCTCGAGCTCGTCGAGCGAGGTGACCCCGAGCAGGCGCATCGTGCGCTCGATCTGGCCGGCCAGGATCTCGATGGTGCGGTCGACGCCCTCGCGACCTCCGGCCATCAGGCCGTAGAGGTAGGCGCGGCCGATGAGGGTGAAGTGGGCACCGTGGGCGAGCGCGGCCACGATGTCCTGGCCGGACATGATGCCGGTGTCGAGGTGCACCTCGACGCCGCTGCCGCTGGCCTTCAGCGCCTGCACGACCTGCGGCAGCAGGTGGAACGGCACCGGCGCACGGTCGAGCTGGCGCCCGCCGTGGTTGGAGAGCAGCACGGCGTCGACGCCGGCGTCGGCGAGGCGGACCGCGTCGTCGACCGACTGGACACCCTTGACGACGACCTTGCCCGGCCACTGCGACCTGATCCAGGCCAGGTCGTCGTAGGTGACGGTCGGGTCGAACATGGTGTCCAGCAGGTCGGCCACGGTGCCCGACCAGGCGTCGAGCGAGGCGAAGGCGAGCGGCTCGGTGGTGAGGAAGTTGATCCACCAGGCCGGGCGCGGGATCGCGTTGACCACGGTCCTGGGGGTGAGCGACGGCGGGATCGTCATGCCGTTGCGGACGTCGCGCAGGCGCGCGCCGGCGACGGGCACGTCGACGGTGACCAGGAGCGTGTCGTAGCCGGCCTCGGCGGCGCGGTCGACCAGCGCCATCGAGCGGTCGCGGTCCTTCCACATGTAGAGCTGGAACCAGTGCCGCCCGCCGGGGTCGGCTGCGGCGACGTCCTCGATCGAGGTGGTGCCCATCGTCGACAGCGCGAAGGGGATGCCGGCGGCGGTGGCGGCGGTCGCGCCGGCGACCTCCCCCTCGGCCTGCATCATCCGGGTGAACCCGGTCGGGGCGATGCCGAAGGGCAGCGCCACCCGCTTGCCGAGCACCTCGCGCGAGGTGTCGACCGTCGAGACGTCACGCAGGATCGCGGGGTGGAACTCGATGTCACCGAAGGCCTCGCGGGCCCGGTCGAGCCCGACCTCGCCGTCGGCGGCGCCGTCGGTGTAGTCGAAGGCCGGCTTCGGCGTACGTCGCTTGGCCACCGTGCGCAGGTCGTCGATCGTCAACGCCTTGTCGAGGCGCCGCCTCTTGGGCGACAGCTCGGGCTTCTTGAACTGCATCAACGGGGCCAGGTCACGCCGCTTCGGCATCTGCCGCTTCATGGGGCCAGTCTCTCGGGTCGCTGGTGGGGTGGGGCTGGTCAGTGGGTTCAGTGGGTTCAGTGGGCCCGGCGGGTGGGCAGACGCGACTCGGCGGCGTCCCAGTCGGCGCCGGGTCGCGGGTCGTAGCGCCGGGGCTCGTGGGTGCTGCGCACCAGGGCCCGCATCGCGGCGAGGTCGGGCAGGTCGGCACCCAGGGCGCGAGCCTGCACGAGCACGTTGCCGAGGGCCGCGGCCTCGGTCGGGCCGGCCAGGACCGGCAGGCCGGTGGCGTCGGCGGTGAGCTGGCAGAGCAGGGTGTTCTGCGAGCCGCCGCCGACGACGTGGACGACGGTGAGGTCGCGGCCCGCGAGCTCGGCGGCGGTGCGCAGGTGGCGCCGGTAGGCCAGGGCCAGGCTGTCGAGGATGGTGCGGGTGACGTCCTGCGGCGTGCGCGGGATCGGCTCCCCCGCCTCGTGGGCGAGCTGCTGGATCCGCCCCGGCATGTCGCCGGGGGGCAGCAGCCTCGGGTCGTCGATGTCGACGACCGTGCGCAGGGCGGGCGCGTCGGCGACGGCGGCGAGCAGGCTGGCCAGGTCGGTGCCCGCGATGCGTCGGTCGGCCCAGGTGCGCAGCGCCTCGGAGAGGACCCACAGACCCATCACGTTCTTGAGGAACCGCACCGTGGAGTCGACACCGCCCTCGTTGGTGAAGTCGGCGGCGCGCGCCTCCTCGCTCAGCACCGGCTTCTCGAGCTCGAGCCCGACCAGCGACCACGTGCCGGAGGAGATGTAGGCGACGGTGTCGTCGTCGACCGACGGGATGCCGACCACCGCGGAGGCCGTGTCGTGGGAGCCGACGGCGACGACGGGCACGGACGTGGCGACGCCCAGCTGCTCGGCGACGTCGGGCAGCAGCGGACCGATGACGTCGCCCGGGTCGCGCAGCGGCGGCAGCACGCCCCACGGCAGGCCGACCTGCTTGGCCAGGTCGACGGCCCACTCGCGCGACGTCACGTCGTACAGGCCGGTGGTGGAGGCGTTGGTGCGCTCGGCACCGACCTGCCCGGTGAGCCAGTAGCCCAGCAGGTCGGGCAGCAGCAGCAGCGTCTCGGCCGACTCCAGGGCTGCGGTGCCGCGGGCGGCGACGAGCTGGTAGACGGTGGTGAACGGCAGCTGCTGCAGCCCGGTCGTGGCGAACATCCGCGCCGCGCCGACCTCCTCGAGCACCCGCGCCGCCACCCCGTCGGTACGCCGGTCGCGGTGGCTGTAGGGGTTGCCGAGCAGGTGCCCGTCACGGTCGAGCAGGCCGTAGTCGATGGCCCAGGAGTCGATGCCGATGCCGTCGAGCGGGCCGGTGCCGGCGATCTCGCGCAGGCCCGCGACCACCTCGCGATGGATGCCGAGGACGTCCCAGAACAGCGACCCGTGCGCGCGGACGCCGCCGTTGGGGAAGCGGTGCAGCTCGTCGAGGTGCAGCGACCCCGGGCCCACGCGCCCCACCATGACCCGGCCACTGGTGGCGCCGAGGTCGACGGCGGCGACGCGCAGGTGGGGGCGCGTGCTCATCGCAGGAAGGCCGCCGCCACGCCGGCGTCGACGGGCACGTGCAGGCCGGTGGTGTGGGTCATGTCGGGGCCGCAGAGCACGAAGACCGCGTTGGCGATGTGCTCGGGGAGGACCTCGCGCTTGAGGATCGTGCGCTGGGCGTAGAACTTGCCCAGGTCCTTCTCCTCGACGCCGTAGACGGCGGCCCGGTTGGCGCCCCAGCCCGAGGCGAAGATGCCGGAGCCCTGGACGACGCCGTCGGGGTTGACGCCGTTGACCTTGACGCCGTGGGCGCCGAGCTCGGCGGCGAGCAGCCGCACCTGGTGGGCCTGGTCGGCCTTGGTCGCGGAGTAGGCGATGTTGTTGGGGCCGGCGAAGACCGAGTTCTTGGACGAGATGTAGACGATGTCGCCGCCCATCTCCTGCTCGATCAGCACCCGTGCGGCGGCCTGCGAGACCAGGAACGAGCCCTTGGCCATCACGTCGTGCTGGAGGTCCCAGTCGGCCTCGGTGGTCTCGAGCAGGCTCTTGCTCAGCGACAGCCCGGCGTTGTTGACGACGAGGTCGACACCACCGAAGGCGAGCACGGTCGCATCGACCATGGCGCGTACGGCGTCGGCCTTGCTCACGTCGACGGCGACACCGACGGCGACGTCGGACCCACCGATCTCAGCGGCGGCGGCCTGGGCCTTCTCGAGCGAGAGGTCGGCGATGACGACGCAGGCGCCCTCGGCGGCCAGCTTCTTGGCGGTGGCCAGGCCGATGCCGCCGGCGGCCCCGGTGACCAGGGCGATGCGGGTGGCGAGCGGCTTGGGCTTCGGCATCCGCTGCAGCTTGGCCTCCTCGAGCGCCCAGTACTCGATGCGGAACTTCTCGGCCTCGTCGATGGGGGCGTAGGTCGACAGCCCCTCGGCGCCGCGCATCACGTTGATCGCGTTGGTGTAGAACTCACCGGCCACGCGGGCGGTCTGCTTGTCCTTGCCGTAGCTGAACATGCCGACGCCGGGCACCAGCACGACCAGCGGGTCGGCGCCGCGGATGGCGGGGCTGTCCGGGGTCGCGTTGCGGTCGTAGTAGCCCTGGTAGTCCTCGCGGTAGGCGAGGTGGAGCTCCTTGAGGCGCGCGATGCTCTCCTCGACCGAGGCCGACGCGGGCAGGTCGAGCACGAGCGGCTTGACCTTGGTGCGCAGGAAGTGGTCGGGGCAGCTGGTGCCCAGCGCGGCGAGGCGGGGGTGCTCGGAGGAGGCGAGGAAGTCCAGGACGACGTCGGCGTCGGTGAAGTGGCCGACCATCGGGCGGTCGTGGCTGGCGATGCCGCGGATGGTGGCGCCCAGGGCGGCGGCCTTGGCCCGACGCTCGTCGGCCGACAGGGCGGCGTACCCCTCGAGCGGCGGGCCGAACGGCTCGGCCTTGGAGTGCTCGGCGATGTAGGCCGCGGCGGTGTCGATGATCCAGAGCGAGTTCTTCTCGGCCTCGTCGCTGGTGTCGCCCCAGGCGGTGACGCCGTGGCCGCCGAGGATGCACCCGACGGCCTGCGGGTTCCTGGTCTTGATCTCCGCGATGTCGAGGCCGAGCTGGAAGCCCGGACGACGCCACGGAACCCAGACGACCCGGTCGCCGTAGATCTCCTTGGTCAGCTGCTCGCCGTCGGCCGCCGTCGCGACGGCGATGCCCGAGTCGGGGTGGAGATGGTCGACGTGGGGGGCATCGACCAGCCCGTGCATCGCGGTGTCGATCGACGGGGCCGCGCCGCCCTTGCCGTGCAGGCAGTAGTCGAACGCGGCGACCATCTCGTCCTCGTGCTCGACACCCGGGTAGGTGTCGACGAGCGCGCGCATCCGGTCGAGCCGCAGCACGGCCAGGCCGGACTCCTTGAGGGTGCCGAGGTCACCGCCGGACCCCTTGACCCACAGCAGCTCGACGGGCTCGCCGGTGACCGGGTCGGTCTCGGTGCCCTTGGCGGAGGTGTTGCCGCCGGCGTAGTTGGTGTTCTTGGGGTCGGCGCCGAGGCGGTTGGAGCGGGCGATCAGGTCGGCGGCTGCAGCGTTGGTCATGGTTCCTTCTGGTTGGTCGGTGCGGGTTCGGGTGGTCTCGAGACAGGCGCGGAGCGCCTTCCTCGACCACCGTGTGGATCAGGTCCAGGAGAGCTGGGTCCCGCCGACGCGGGACTCCTCGATCTCCTGCTGGTAGCCGGACTCGGCGTAGGCGCGCATCGGGTGCGGAGGCAGGCCACGCTCCTCGCGCCAGGCGGCGAGGGCGGGGCGGACGTCGGTCTGGAAGGCGTCCATGAAGACCTCGTTGCCGCCCAGCACGTCGCCGGCCTCCTCGGCGGCGGCGAGCGCGTCCCGGTCCAGGAGCAGGGCCCGGGCCGTCATCTCCTGCACGTTGAGGACCGAGCGGATCTGGCCGGGGATCTTGTCCTCGACGTTGTGGCACTGGTCGAGCATGAACGCGACCTCGCTGTCGGCGTCGAGTGCGCCGCCCCGGATCACCTCGGCCATGATCCGGAACAGCTGGAACGGGTCGGCCGCGCCGACGATCAGGTCGTCGTCGGCGTAGAAGCGGGAGTTGAAGTCGAAGGACCCCAGCCGACCCAGCCGCAGCAGCTGCATGACGATGAACTCGATGTTGGTGCCGGGCGCGTGGTGGCCGGTGTCGAGGCAGACCATGGCGCGCTCGCCGAGCGCGCTGACCTGGGCGTACGACGTGCCCCAGTCGGGGACGTCGGTGTGGTAGAACGCCGGCTCGAAGAACTTGTACTCGAGGACGAGCCGCTGCTCCTCGCCGAGGCGGTCGTAGATCGCGGCGAGCGACTCCGCGAGGCGGTCCTGGCGGCCCCGGAGGTCGGCCTGGCCGGGGTAGTTGCTGCCCTCGGCCAACCAGATCTTGAGGTCGCGGGCGCCGGTCGCGTCCATCACGTCGACGCACTCGAGGTGGTGGTCGATCGCCTTGCGGCGGACCTTGGCGTCCACGTGGGTCAGGGCGCCGAACTTGTAGTCGTCGTCCTGGAAGGTGTTGGAGTTGACGGTGCCGAGGCGCACCCCGTGGCTCGCGGCGTGCTCGCCGAGCGCGGCGTAGTCGTCGACGAGGTCCCACGGGATGTGCAGGGCCACCGAGGGGGCCAGGCCGGTCAGCCGGTGCACGACGGCGGCGTCGGCGATCTTCTCTTCGATGGAGCGCGGGGTGCCCGGCGTACCGAAGACCTTGAAGCGGGTGCCGGAGTTGCCGTAGGCCCACGAGGGGACCTCGATGGCCAGCCGCTCGAGCTGCGGGGCGATGGCGGCGAAGCCGGGGATGTCGGTCATGTCAGCCTTCAGGTGGAGTGCTTGGGGGAATGCCGGCCAGCGCGAGCTGGTCGGCGAGGTGGAAGACCTCGGTGAGGCGGACGAACGCCTCGTCGGGCGCGCCCGACTGCACGAAGTACGGCGCCATGTCGGCCTGCCAGCGGCGGTTGACGTCGGTGGCGGCCATGGCGGCCTGGGCGGCGTCGAGGTCGTCGCACTCGACGTAGCCCACGAGGAGCCCGTCCTCACGCAGGAACAGGGAGTAGTTGCGCCAGCCGGTCGCGTCGAGCGCGGCGAGCATCTCGGGCCAGACGGCCGCGTGACGCTCGGCGTACTCCTGCTGCCGCTCCGGGCGGACCTGGAGCGTGAAGCAGTAGCGCACGGTGTACTCCCTGTTCCTGCGGTGAGGTCGGTCGATCAGGTGGGGACGGGGATCAGAACTTGAAGTCGTCGATGTTCGACTTGTCGAACACGAACGGGTCACCGAGCACGACGACGCCGTTGGCGCCGACGGTGTACTTCTTCAGGTCGCCGGCGGTGAACGTGTCACCCTCCTTGCCGGTGATCTCGCCCTTGACCAGCGCGTCGGCGGCGTAGGCGGCCAGGTAGCCGAGGTCGTCGGGGTTCCACAGCGCGAACTCGGTGACGGTGCCGTCGTCGATGAAGGTCTTCATCTGGCTCGGGGCGCCGAGGCCGGTCAGCGCGACCTTGCCCTTGAACTCCGAGGTCGACAAGTAGCGGGCCGCGGCCGCGATGCCGACGGTGGTCGGCGAGATGATGCCCTTGAGGTCGGGGTGGGCCTGCAGGAGCGCGGCGGTCTGGTCGAACGACTTCTGGTCGTCGTCGTCGCCGTAGACGGTGTCGACCAGCTTGATGTTGGGGTGGTTGGCCTCGAGGTTGGCCTTCATCAGCTTGATCCACTCGTTCTGGTTGGTCGCGTTGGCCGCGGCCGAGAGGATCGCGACCTCGCCGGTGTCGCCGATCTGCTTGGCGATCAGCTCGACCTGCTTGTCGGCGATGCCCTGGGCGTCGGCCTGGCTGACGAACAGGTCGCGGCACTCGGTGTCGGAGTCGAAGGTGACGACCTTGATGTCGGCGGACTGGGCCGTCTTGATCGAGTCGCACAGGGCGGTGGGGTCGTTGGCGGACACGACGAGCGCGCCGACGCCCTGCTGGGTCGCCGTCTCGATGAACGGCACCTGGGAGTCGGGGCCGGCGTCGCCGGTCGGACCGACCTCGTCGACCTTGCCGCCGAACTCGCCGGCCGCACGCTTCGCACCGGCGGTGCTGGCGTCGAAGTAGGGGTTGCCGAGCGACTTGGGGATCATCGTGATCTTGCTGCTGCCGCCACCGCTCCCGCCGTCACCGCCGTCGTCGTCACTGCCGCAGCCGGCGAGGGCGAGAGAGGCCGTGAGGGCCACGGCCGCCAGGGCGGCGAACCGCCTCGTGTTGATCAACATGTGGTTGAGCCTTTCGTTGCTGGTCGGGGATCCGGACCGCGATCGGACGGAGCCCTACTTCGAGGGGGTTGGTGGAGCGGTGGCGGTCGACGGGTGGTCCGTCGTCCGTCGGACCCGACCGCGGGCGAGCCCGGAGACCCAGGTCAGGAGCGTGGGAGCGATCACCGAGGCGACCAGGAGGCAGCCGATGATGATGTCGGTGACGTCGTCGCGGACGCCGTCGAGGCGCATCGCGGAGTTGAGGACGGCGATGAGCAGGACGCCGGCGATGACGCCGGGCAGGGTGCCGCGGCCGCCGAAGATCGACACGCCGCCGAGGAGCACGGCCGCGATGACCTGCAGCTCGAGGTGGATCGCCGAGTCGCTGCGGATCACCCCGGCGTAGAGCGCCTGGTAGACGCCGGCGAGCCCGGCGACGGCGCCGGTGAGCATGAACAGCACCAGCTTGGTGCGGGCGATGTCGACGCCGGTGAAGCGCGCGGCCTCGTCGTTGAGCCCGATCTCGTAGACGCCGCGACCGAAGGAGGAGAAGTGGAGCAGCAGGCCGAAGGCGACGGCCAGGACGACGAACGGGATGAGGACGATCGGGTAGCTGCCGCCCTCGGAGGTGGCCTGCTTGGCCAGGTCGGTCCACTTCTCGGGGAAGCCCTTGATCGTGTCGGTGCCGAGGAACCCCTCGGCGAGACCACGGAACAGCGCGAGCGTGCCGATGGTGACGGCCAGCGAGGGCAGCCTGACGTAGGCGATGAGGATGCCGTTGAGGAGCCCGCAGGCCAGCCCGACCCCGACGGCGACCACCATCGCCATCACGAAGGGCAGGTCCCACTCGGTGAAGGCGATGCCGAGGACCGCGCCGGTCAGGGCCATCGTGCTGGCCACCGACAGGTCGATCTCGCCGGTGATGATCACCAGCGTCATCGGCAGCGCGAGCAGCATGATCGGCAGCGAGCGGCCGAAGAGGAAGTAGAGGGTGAGCGGCCCGTCGAACCCCTCGATCGAGGACCGGGAGTAGAGGAAGACCGCGACGAGCAGCGCCAGCACGGCGAACTCGCGGGTGGCGATCACGCGCCACAGCAGCGGCCGGGCGTAGGAGGCGTAGGTGCGCTGGTCGACCGCACGCTCGATGGTGTCGGTGCTCATGCGGTGACCTCCCGGTCTCGGGCGAGGCGTCGTTCGGCGCGGTGGGCGAGGAACCGGTCGAGGACGATGGCCCCGAGGATCAGGCCGCCGACGACGGCCTGCTGGTAGAAGTCGTCGACGCCCAGGATCGGCAGCACCCGGTCGATCGTGACCAGGAGGAAGGCGCCGATCGCCGCGCCCCACACGGTGCCGCTGCCACCGAAGATGGCGACGCCGCCGATGACGGCGGCCGCGACTGCCTGCAGCTCGATGTTCTCCCCGGCGTTGGACGAGACCCCGCCGTAGCGGGCGGCGAAGAACACGCCGGCCAGTCCGGCGAGTGCCCCCGAGGCGACGAACGCACCCAGCACCCGGCGGCGTACGGGCAGCCCGAACAGTCCGGCGGCGTCGGGGTCGGAGCCGATGGCGTAGAGCTCGCGTCCACCGCGGCTGGTGCGCAGGTAGTAGCCGACGCCCACGACGACGACCAGGGCGATGATCGTGAGCACCGGGATCGTGACGATCCGCGCGGTGCCGAGGTCGAGGAAGCCGGGGTCCATCTCGGCGGCGTTGACCCGGTCGCTGCCGGCCCAGTGGAGCAGGGCTCCGCGGAAGGCCAGCATCGTGCCGAGGGTGACCACCAGGGCGGGGACCCGGCCGAAGGCGATGATCGTGCCGTTGACCGCACCGAGGACGGCGCCGAGCACGACGGCTCCGACCACGGCGACGTACGGCGAGTGGCCGGCCGACATGATCTCGCCGGCCCCGTAGGCGCACAGGCCGAGCGTCGAGCCGACGGACAGGTCGACGTTGCGGGTGATGATGACGAGCGTCTGGCCGGCGGCCAGCATGAGCAGGATGCTCGGCGTGAGGAGCAGGTCGCGGAAGCTGTCGCCCCGCAGGAACCCGTCGCTCTTGATCGTGGCCACCACGACCAGCGCGAGGAGCACGACCAGGACGGCCAGCTCACGCGAGCGGAGCAGGTCGCTGGCCAGCTGTCCGACCGAGCTGCCGGCGCGGGCCGGTCGGGCCGGGCGGGGCGAGGGGGCGGTGGGGGTCTTGTCGAGGGTGCTCATGCGGTGACCTCCTGCACGAGTGCGGTGTCGTGCTCGAGGTGGACGTCGGCGAGGTCGGTGCCGGTGGCGGCGGCCATCACGGTCTCGGGCGTGGCCTCGGCCCGGTCGAGCTCGGCGGTGATCCGGCCCTCGCAGACGACCAGCACCCGGTCGGCCATGCCGAGCACCTCGGGCAGCTCGCTAGAGATCATCAGCACGGCCAGGCCCTGGCCGGCCAGCTCGGAGAGCAGCCGGTGCACCTCGGCCTTGGTGCCGACGTCGATGCCGCGGGTGGGCTCGTCGATGATCAGCAGGGCGGGCTCGGTGGCCAGCCACTTGGCGATCACGACCTTCTGCTGGTTGCCGCCGCTCATCGTCGAGGCGGGCATGTCGAGGGCGTTGGTCTTGACCTCGAGCCGCGAGGCCCACGGTCGCACGGCCCGGTTCTCGGCGTGGGTGGTGAGCAGGCCGGCGGTGGAGAGGCGGCGGCGGATCACGCCGGCGATGTTGTGGGCCACGGAACTGTCGACGACCAGGCCCTGCTGGCGACGGTCCTCGGGGACGAACGCGATGCCGGCCCTGATCGCGGCGCGCGGGTTGCCCGGGCGCACCGCCTTGCCGCGCAGCCGCACGCTGCCGCTGTCGTAGCGGTCGACCCCGAAGACGGCGCGGGCGATCTCGCTGCGGCCGGCGCCGACCAGGCCGCTCAGCGCGACGATCTCACCGGCGCGCACCTGGAAGGAGACGTCGTGGAAGGTGCCGCGCGAGTCCAGGCCGTCGACCTCGAGGACGACCTCGCCGATCTCGGCCTCGGTCTTGGGGAACAGGGTGCCGACCTCGCGGCCGACCATCTGGGCCACGAGCGCCGGCACGCTGGTCTCCGCGATCGCGTGGGTGCCGACGTAGGCGCCGTCACGCATCACCGTGACCTGGTCGCAGAGGTCGAAGACCTCGTCGAAGCGGTGGGAGATGAAGACCAGGGCCCGACCCTCGTCGCGCAGCGAGCGGGCCACGGCGAAGAGGCGGTCGACCTCGACGCCGCTGAGGGCCGCGGTCGGCTCGTCCATGACCAGGAGCGAGGCGTCCAGCGAGATCGCCTTGGCGATCTCGATGATCTGCTGGTCGGCGATCGACAGCCCGCGAGCCGCCCGACGCGGGTCGATGCGCACCCCCAGGCGTGTGAAGAGCGCCTGCGCCTCGGCGTACATGGCGGCCCGGTCGATGCGCCGCCCGGCGCCTCGCGGCATCCGGCCCATGAAGATGTTCTCGACGACCGATAGGTCGGGGAACAGCGTCGGCTCCTGGTAGATGACGGCGATGCCGGCGCCCTTGGACGCCGCGGTCGAGCCGAAGTCGACGTCGTCGCCGTGGAAGCGGAAGGTGCCACCGTCGCGGCGGTGCACGCCGGCGACGATCTTGACCAGGGTCGACTTGCCCGCGCCGTTCTCGCCGATCAGGGCGTGGATGGAGCCGCCCTCGACCCGCAGGCTCCCCGACCGCAGCGCCTGGACGGCGCCGAAGGACTTCGTCACGTCAGCGAGCTCCAGCACGGCCGGCCCCGGCGATTGAAAGGTTTCACTCACAGCGCAGACGGTAGGTGACTCCGATCACAGATGGCAAGAGTTTCGGCCAGGTTTCCTGATCGTTGCCGAAATTGTTGTGGTCGTGGTCTGCTTGTCACGTTTCACCACAGCGTGCGCACAGGCCTCCGATCCGGGTGCCCGCACCGGAGCCACCGCACAGGAGCGACATTGAGCACCCCGAGCATCCGCGCGGCGTCGGTCAAGGACGTCGCCACCGCCGCCGGGGTCTCGCTCGGGACCGTCTCCAACGTCCTCAACCGTCCCGACCGGGTCAGCGCCGCCACCCGGGAGCGCGTCGAGCGCGCGATGGTCGACCTCGGCTTCGTGCGCAACGAGTCGGCCCGTCAGCTGCGTGCCGGCACCAGCCGCACCCTCGCCTACGTGATGCTCGACGCCGGCAACCCGTTCTTCACCGACGTGGCCCAGGGCATCGAGGCCGCCGCCGAGGCCGCCGGGCTGTCCCTGGTGCTGTGCAACAGCGGTCAGCTCGCCGCCCGCGAGAGCCGCCACCTCGACCTGTTCCAGCAGCAGCGCGTGCAGGGCCTGCTGGTGACCCCCATCGACCCGGAGTCGCCGACGCTCGGCGCCGTCCGCGACCGTGGCACCCCCCTGGTCATCGTCGACCGCACCCGCGACGACACGACGTTCTGCTCCGTGGCCGTCGACGACGTGCTCGGCGGCCGGCTCGCGATCGAGCACCTCCTCGATCGCGGCCACACCCGCGTGGCCTTCGTCGGTGGCCCGCTGGGCATCGGCCAGGTCCGCGACCGGCTGCAGGGCGCGCGCCTCGCCTGGGCCGACGCCGGGCTGCCGGTCGACGACCTCACCGTGGTCATCACCGACTCGCTCGACGTCGACGCCGGCCGCGGCGCCGGCCAGCGACTGGCCGGGCTCCCCTCGGCCCGCCGTCCCACGGCCGCCTTCTGCGCCAACGACATGACCGCCCTCGGCCTGCTCCAGCAGGCGATCAGCAGCGGCACCCGGGTGCCCGAGCAGCTCGCCATCGTCGGGTACGACGACATCCAGTTCGCCGCGGCCGCCGCCGTACCGCTGACGTCGGTGCGCCAGCCCCGGGTCGAGCTCGGTCGCGCGGCCGCCGCGCTGCTGATCGACGAGGCCGGCAACGACGGCCACGAGCACCAGCAGGTCGTGTTCACCCCCGAGCTCGTGGCGCGGGAGTCGACGCGCACCTGATCGGTGCGGGCGGGTTGCTACCTTCGCCGCGTGACGACAGCCGCGGTCGAGATGGTGCTCCGCCAGGCGTCGGGGACCCGGCCCTTCGTGACCGCGCAGGTCAACGGGTCGCCGGTCAGCCTGATGGTCCACTCCAACGCGTCGTTCTCGATGATGCTCACCCACGACACCGCCGAGCGGATCGGGCTGTCGGTGGGCGCGGTCGAGCGCGAGGACTACGGCATCGCCGCCGTGGGGCAGCTCGGCGGGCGGGGACGCGCGTCGGCGGTCGTCGGCGCGCTGCAGGTCGGGGACGACGTCGCGCACGACGTCCCGGCGAGCGTCTTCGAGCTGCCCGTCGACGCCGACGAGGACCCGGTCGACGGGATGCTCGGCATCGGGTGGCTGCGCCAGCGTCAGGTCGTCGTCGACTTCGCGCGCCGGGTCCTGACGCCGTACGGCGGCCCGGTCGACGGTGTGCCCCTGGCGCACGATCCCGGCTGGGACGCGCTGGTGGTCGACTCGGTCGTCGACGGCGAGCCTGCCCGGTGGGTCGTCTCGACCGTCGCGGGCGTGCTCGTCGACTCCGCCGCGGTGGATCGCCTCGGGCTCGAGCTGGGCGAGCCGGCTGGCGACGACGGCGGGCCCACCGGGACGGTGGTCACCTCCCGGCACGTCGCCGGCCCCTGGTCGGTCCACATCGGCGGGCGCGACCACGACGTCGTCGGGGCGGTGTCCCACGACCTCTACGCCTACGCCGCCAGGCCCCGCACCGACGACGACCTCGTCGCCGGGTTCCTGGGCTGCGACTTCCTCCTGCGTCACGGCGCCGTCGTCGACCACGGGCGTGGGGTCCTCGCCCTCCCGGCTCACTAGGGCACCTCGATCCGCTCGTCACCCAGGTCCCCACGCACCTCGCGCCGGTGCTCGGCGGGCACCGCGAAGCACTCTCCGGAGGTCTGCAGCACCAGCCCGTCGTCGCCGGGTCCGCCCTCGCTGACCTCGACCGAGATGCCGGCGTACGCCGCGTCCGCGGCCCGGGTGCCCCCGGCGGGTCGGGACTCGACGGAGGTCCACCCCTGCGCGCGCAGCACCTGCTCGACGACCGGCCGGACCTCGGTGGCCCGGACGGCGTCGACCGCGGCGACGACCACGTAGGTGAAGGCGACGGTCTCCCCGCCCTGCTGGTCGCAGCCCAGCGGATCGCCGTCGATGGTGCCGACCGCACCCCCGAGGGCATCGGCGAGGCCACGCGCCAGGAGGGCCGCCCGGTCGCGGGCGGCCTCGCGCATCGCGAGGTAGTCGGCGTACTCCCCCGTCGGCGTCGGCAGGTCGAGACCGACACCGCCACCGCACGACGACAGGGCCAGGGCGAGCAGGAATCCGCCGACGCCCGCCCTCACGACGCCCTCCGCCGCGGCACCCCGTCGGTGTCGCCGTCCTGGTCGGTGTCGTAGAGGTCGGACGGCGCGTCGCGCTCGGGGTCGTCGGCCCAGCGCCACCACGGGTCGTGGACGGACCCCGCGGGCTCCGGGTCCCGGCCGGCGAGGATGGCACCCAGGTTGTGCAGCGACTCGCTGTCGTTGTCGTAGTAGGCCGAGTGGTCGTCGTGCCCCTCACCGGCGTTGGCCTGGAAGCGGGTCGAGCCGAACCCCGAGTCGGCCGGGTCCTGACCGTGACCGATCGACCCGAGGCCGAAGGAGCCGTTCTGCCCCAGGCCGGCGACGACGTCGTCCTGGTTCTGACCGACGAAGAGCCGGCCGCGCCCCAGGTGGAGGTCGCCGACGTCGTGGACGCCCTCGCCCATCCCGGGGCTGCCCACCACGACGGCCCGGGTCACGCCGAGGTCGTGGTGCGTCAGGGCCGAGCCCAGCGCGACCGAGCCGTAGGAGTGGCCGATCGGCACGACGTCGGCGTCGTCGCCGGCCACGGCGTGCAGGCCGTCGATGGACCGGGCCAGCAGGTCACCGCCCCGGTCGGCGGCGGCGGAGGAGGCCGCGACCTCGATGCCGTGCAGGTCGTCGGCCGCGCGCGGTGCGTCGTAGCCGAGCCAGGCGATGCTCGAGTAGGTGCGGTCGGGGTCGGCGGCCGTGGCCGACTGGTGCAGCTCCCACGCCCGGTCGGTGTCGTCACCGATGTCGGCCGCCTCGGTCTTGATGCCGGGCACGTTGACCGCGATCGCGTCGGCGGTGTCGGGGTCACCGACCGCGATCGCGACCCGGCCGTCGACGCTGCCGTCGTCCTGCACGTAGGCACCGGGGTCGTAGATCCACAGGTACGACGGCACGTGGCGCCCGTGGGCATCGACGTCGGTGGCGTGCCGGTCGAGGGCGTCCTCGGTCGCCTCGGCGTTGTCGAGCGTGTCGCGCTCGCCGCCGGCGAGCTGTCCGACGTCGTCGAGGTGGCGCAGCGTCGCGAGGTCGCGCGCCAGGCGGAGCCGGTTGGCCTCGTCGCGGGCGTCGGCCGGTACGCCGTCGAGGTTGCCGACCGCACCGGGCGCGGCGACCAGCACCGCCTGACGCTGCGCCCGGGTCAGGCCGCGCCACCAGGCGAGCACGACGAGGGACGGCGCGCCGCGTCCCGGACGGGTCGCGAGCGCCACGTCGGCCGGGTCGGTCGCGTCGTCGTAGCGCTGCTCGACCTGGTCCACCTCGACGACGCCGCCGAACGCGTCGACCATGGCGGTCTCCTCGATGCCCACGCGCTCCCACCAGGCGGTCTGAGCCGTGTCGAGCGTGCGGACCCGTCGGGCGACGTCGTCGCAGCGCAGCTGGAGGGCCCGTCCCTCCTCGACCAGCCCGGGGTCGCCGGCCGCGGACCCGGTCGCGGCGCGGGCCTGCCACCGGCGGGCGTCCTCGGTGCAGCCGAAGACCTCGTCGACCAGCAGCCGGTTGGCCGCGGTCAGGTCGACGAGCTCGGCGGCCAGTCGACGCATCGCGTCGGCGTGGTCCTCGACCCGACGGCCGACGCCCCGCAGGGCGAGCGACATCGCGTCGGCGGTCGACCCGTAGGGCGCCAGGTCGCTGCGGTAGGCGTCGGCCGCCTCGCCCTCCCAGAGGGCGAGGCGGCCCCGGGACCGGGCCAGCTCGCCGGTGTCGTCGAGGCGGGCGGAGGCCGCGAGCAGCTCGCCGGCGAGCTCGGCGACGGATCCGGGGTCGACGGTCAGCTGCGGCAGGGGCCGCGGGAACGGCGGCGGGGTGACCGTGGCCGTGGTCATCGCAGCTCCGTCAGCAGGCCGCGCAGCCGCGCCGAGGTGAGCGCCGAGGACTCGTCGGAGTGGACGAAGTCGCGCAGCGTGTCGCGCAGGCCGTCGGCGCGGCCCTCGGCCCGCGCGGCCAGGTCGCGGACGTGCTCGGTCCACCGGTAGCGGAACATCATCGCCATCCCCACGACCGGCGCCGTGAGGCCGGCCAGCGGCGCAGCGGCGACCTGCTCGGCCGCGGCGAGGAGCCGGTGGTGCTGCTCGTCCCAGTCCCGGGCGACCTGCCCGACGGCGGTGTACTGCACGAGGAGCCCGGTCATGACGCGACCTCCCGGGCACCACGGGCCCCACGCAGCCGGCGGGACTGCTCGCGGGTCACGGGCAGGGACGCCGAGACGACCGTCAGCACGAGCACCCGCTCGTCCTCGACGTACGACGCCGCGACCGTGCGGCCGGCGTGCCGGGCCTCGAGCCGTGCGACCCGGCCGGGGGCCAGCCGTCGGTCCCATCCGGGCAGCGCCTCGGCCAGCCGCGCCAGCGACCGGTGGCCGTCCGCGTGGTCGCGGAGCACCACCGTCGCGGCGCACTCGAGGGTCAGGTGCGTCGGTCCGGGCCGGATCAACGGCTCGGGCGGGACGACGGCGGGGTCGAGACGCTCGCAGGCCGAGCGCAACAGCGCCGCGGCCTGCCGGCGCTCGGCGAGGACCGCGGCGTCGGGCAGGACGTCGGGGCGGGAGAGGTCGGGTGCGTGCGGGGCGTGGACGGTCATGGCGGCTGCGATGCCCGGGTGCCGAGGCCGGAAACGGGCCCGCCTCGAGCCTGTGGACGGGCGCCTGCGCGGGCTGACGCCAGCGCCGTCCGACCGCCCCGCTAGCCAGTAGTAGGAAGCCCGACTAATCTGGTTGGACGTCCTACCAGTTGCTCAGGAGACCCCGTGGCCGACCTCTACGTCCCGACCCATCCCGTCCGGCTCGTGACCGCGTCGAGCCTGTTCGACGGGCACGACGCGTCGATCAACATCATGCGGCGGATCTTCCAGAGCCAGGGCTGCGAGGTGATCCACCTCGGACACAACCGCTCGGTCCAGGAGGTCGTCGACGCCGCCATCGAGGAGGACGTGCAGGGCGTCGCGGTGTCGTCCTACCAGGGCGGCCACATCGAGTACTTCGAGTACCTCGTCGAGTCACTGCGCGAGCGCGGCGCGGGCCACGTGCAGGTCGTCGGCGGTGGCGGCGGCGTCATCGTGCACGACGAGATCGTCCGGCTGCGCCAGAGCGGCGTGACGATCTTCAGCCCCGAGGACGGCCAGCGCCTCGGCCTGGCCGGCATGATCAGCACGGTCGTCGAGGCCTGCGACCTCGACCTGTGGCAGCAGCGGCAGGTCAGCGCCGAGCAGGTCCTCAGCGGAGACCGTACGGCGATCGCGCGCGCCATCACCGGGGCCGAGCAGGGGCGGCTCGACGAGGGGCTTCTCGCGACGGTTCGCGAGGCCGCGGCCCGCTCGAGCGCCCCCGCGCTCGGCATCACCGGCACCGGCGGGTCGGGCAAGTCCTCGCTCACCGACGAGCTCGTCCGTCGCTTCCGGGTCGACCAGCACGACAAGCTCCGCATCGCGGTGCTCGCGGTCGACCCGACCCGGCGCAAGGGCGGCGGCGCGCTGCTCGGCGACCGGATCCGGATGAACTCCCTCGACGGCGACCGGGTCTACTTCCGCTCGCTCGCGACGCGCGGCGCCCACGAGCTGCCCGCCTGCCTGCCCGACGTCGTCGACATCCTCAAGGCCGCCGGCTTCGACCTGGTGGTCGTCGAGACCCCCGGCATCGGCCAGGGCGACGCGGCGATCGTGCCGTTCGTCGACACCTCGATGTACGTCATGACGCCCGAGTTCGGCGCCGCCTCCCAGCTGGAGAAGATCGACATGCTCGACTTCGCCGACGTCGTGGCGATCAACAAGTTCGAGCGCCGCGGCGCGGCCGACGCCCTGCGCGACGTGGGTCGTCAGCTGGTCCGCAACCGCGAGGCGTTCGGCCAGCAGCCCGGCGACATGCCCGTCTTCGGCACGTCCGCCGCCCGCTTCGACGACGACGGCGTCACCGCGCTCTACCTCCACCTGCGTGGCCTCCTCGGCGAGCACGGCCTGCCGCTCGACGAGGGCACCCTGGCCCCGGTCGACGGCAAGGTCTCCACCGACATCCACCCCTCGATCCCCGGCGACCGGGTGCGCTACCTCGCCGAGATCGCCGACACCGTCCGCGGCTACCACGCGCAGACCGAGGTGCTCGTCGAGCAGGCGCGTCGCGTCCAGCGGCTCGACGCCGTGGCCGCGGAGCTGGAGGAGCGTGGTCTCGAGACAGGCGCCAGCGCGCCTTCCTCGACCGGCGTCGCCTCACTCCTGCGTGAGGCCCGTGACGACCTCCCCCGCACCGTGCGCGACCAGCTCGACGCGTGGCCGTCGGTCGTGGAGTCCTACTCCGGCGACGAGCAGGTCGTCACGGTGCGCGACAAGCAGATCGTCACCCCGCTGACCCGCGAGTCGCTCAGCGGCAACAAGATCCCCCGGGTCGCGCTGCCGTCGTACGCCGACCACGGCGAGCTGGTCCGCTACTGGCGCCGCGAGAACCTCCCCGGCCAGTTCCCCTTCACCGCTGGGGTGTTCCCGTTCAAGCGCGACGGCGAGGACCCCGCGCGGATGTTCGCCGGCGAGGGCGACCCGGCGCGCACCAACCGGCGCTTCAAGATCCTCAGCGCCGACGGCGACGCCAAGCGGCTCTCGACGGCGTTCGACTCGGTGACGCTCTACGGACGCGACCCCGACGAGCGGCCCGACATCTACGGCAAGGTCGGCACCTCGGGCGTGAGCGTCGCGACGCTCGACGACATGAAGATCCTCTACGACGGCTTCGACCTGCTCTCGCCGACCACGTCGGTGTCGATGACGATCAACGGCCCCGCCCCCACCGTGCTGGCGTTCTTCCTCAACACGGTGCTCGACCAGGCCAGCGAGCAGGGCGTCGACGAGGCGACTGCGTTGGCGACCGTGCGCGGCACCGTGCAGGCCGACATCCTCAAGGAGGACCAGGGCCAGAACACCTGCCTGTTCTCCACCGAGTTCAGCCTGCGGATGATGGCCGACATCCAGGAGTGGTTCATCCAGCACTCCGTGCGCAACTTCTACTCGGTGTCCATCTCCGGTTACCACATCGCCGAGGCGGGGGCGAACCCCCTGTCCCAGCTGGCGTTCACGCTCGCCAACGGCTTCACCTACGTCGAGTCCTACCTCGCGCGCGGCCTCGACATCGACGACTTCGCGCCCAACCTGTCGTTCTTCTTCTCCAACGGCATGGACCCCGAGTACACCGTGATCGGGCGCGTCGCCCGCCGCATCTGGGCGGTCGCGATGCGCGAGCGCTACGGCGCCTCGGAGCGCTCGCAGAAGCTGAAGTACCACGTGCAGACCAGCGGTCGCTCGCTGCACGCGCAGGAGATGGACTTCAACGACATCCGCACCACGCTGCAGGCGCTCATCGCCATCTACGACAACGCCAACAGCCTCCACACCAACGCCTACGACGAGGCCGTCACGACCCCGTCGGAGGAGTCCGTACGCCGGGCACTCGCCATCCAGCTGATCATCAACCGCGAGTGGGGGCTGGCGATGAACGAGAACCCGCTGCAGGGCTCCTACATCGTCGACCAGCTCACCGACCTCGTCGAGGAGGCCGTGCTCAAGGAGTTCGAGGCGATCAGCGAGCGCGGCGGCGTGCTGGGCGCGATGGAGACCGGCTACCAGCGCGGCCGGATCCAGGACGAGTCGATGCTCTACGAGCACCGCAAGCACGACGGCTCGCTGCCGATCGTCGGGGTCAACACCTTCGTCAAGCCCGACGCGGGCGACGGCACCCCCGCCCACGTCGAGCTGGCCCGCGCCACCGACGAGGAGAAGTCCGGCCAGCTCTCCCGCGTGCGCGCCTTCCAGGCCGAGCACACCGAGGAGGCCGCCGAGGCCCTCGCCCGCCTCAAGGCCGCCGCCGTCTCCGACGACAACGTCTTCGCCGTCCTCATGGACGCCGCGCGGGTCTGCTCCCTCGGCCAGGTCACCGAGGCCTTCTTCGAGGTGGGCGGCCAGTACCGCAGGAATGTCTGAGCGCGACACCGACCGAGCGCAGCGAGGTCGGTGTCGGTCAGCGAGGAGATCGAGGGCGTCGGCTCGGACCGAGCCTGCGAGGGCCGAGCGACGCGTCTCGAGATCTGTCGAGCAGGTGGAGCGGCACGCCGCATGTGAGCGCAGCGAGGTCGGTGTCGGTCAGCGAGGAGATCGAGGGCGTCGGCTCGGACCGAGCCTGCGAGGGCCGAGCGACGCGTCTCGAGATCTGCCGAGCAGGGTGAAGCGGCAACCACGCACAGGCACATCCCGAGCCCGCTAGCCTGCGGGTCCGGTCGACTGGGAGGTGCGGATGACGGGGACCCACGAGTCCAGGCAGGTGCGGCGCAAGCTCGTGCTCGAGCTGGTCAGCCTCGCGGTGCCCCTGGCCGCCGCGGTCGGCTTCTCCTGCGTCCTGGTGGCACACACCTCGACCCGCCTCGGGCTGTTCGCCACGCTCGTCACCGCGCTCGTCACCCTCGTGGGCTGGACCTGGCACCGCCGCCGGCACCCACCCACCATCGAGACCCACACCGAGTACGAGCCCGGTCCCCGCCCCGATGCCGGAGACGAGGACGCCGAGGACGACGGCCCGTGGGACTGGGTGATCGGGATGCTGCTCGTGGTCGCCGTCGGCGTCGGCATCGCGGTCGTCGCCATCACGGGCCGGTTCCTCCTCTCGCTGATCGTCATCGCCACCTTCGCCGTCGTCGACAGCGCCTCCGACCTGGGCGACGTCGTCCTCGCCACCCTCTACACCCTCGGCGTGGGCCTCGTCGTGGAGCTGGGGGTGGTCGGCCCGCTCGGCCGGCGCTGGGACCTCGACGTCGACGAGACCCCGGGCCTGTCCCCGGCCCACCGACCGGCCCACTGAGCCGCCGGCGGTGCGGGACGGGATGTCGTATCGCGGCCGCCGCGTTCGTCGTCCAGGTGAACGGGCCCCCGTCCGAGGGCCTCGACCGACAGGAGATGGTCCCCGTGCAGTACCTGATTTCCGTGATCGACGACGGCACCGGCCCCGAGACCCCGACGCAGGAGGCGGCGGTCGATGCGTTCAACGACACGCTCAGGGCCGACGGCCACTGGGTGTTCGCCGGGGGCCTCGGGTCGCCCGACCCGGCCACGACGATCGACCACCGCGGCGAGAGGCCGATCGTCACCGACGGTCCGTTCGTGGAGACCAAGGAGTACCTCGCCGGCTTCTGGGTCGTCGAGGCCGCTGACCTCGACGTCGCGCTCCGGCTGGGCGCCGAGGGCTCGCGCGCCTGCCACCGCAAGACCGAGGTCCGGCCGTTCCTCTGACCGGGGGACGGTATGATGGCCCGATGCGGAGGACGTCGTACGTCGTGGTCCTGGTCGCCGCGGTGCTGGTCGTCGGCGTGCTCGGTGCCCGGTTCGTCAGCGGCCGGACCGCCGAGAGCCGCTGCTCCGACGAGGCCGACCGTCGCGGCGCGACGTACGTCACCCAGTCGTGGTCGTGGGCGCCGCCGGGCACCACCTGCACGTTCGACGTCGGCGGGTCCGAGACGCGCCTGTTCTGGTGAGCGGGCCCCCGCCCGCTCGACTGTCGGGGTGAACAGCCGCGGGGAGGCCTCGGACAGGCTGTCTCCATGGGATTCCTCGGATCAGTCGCCAAGCGCGGAGGCATGTTCGCCGCGCCCCGCATCGGCAAGATCGCACCGGGCCTCACCTCGGGGTTCCTGGAGCGGGTGCTGAGCCGTGCCATCGCCGGCACCGGGCCCTTCGACAGTGCCACGACGGTCGCCGGCAAGGCCCTCTCCGGCGCCGGCGGTGACGTCGACCGTGCGGTCGAGGCCCTGATCCGCTCGCACACGCGGCTGTCCGGCGCCCAGGGCTTCGTGACCAACATCGGCGGCCTGGTCACGATGGTCGTCTCGGTCCCGGCCAACGTGACGGGCCTGGTGATGGTGCAGCTGCGCCTGCACGCCGCGATCGCCCACCTCTACGGCCACGACCTCGACGACCTCGACGTGCACGCGGCCGTCCTGACCACCCTCCTCGGGCACGACCAGACCGAGCGGCTGGTCCGCAAGGGCGAGCTGCCCGGCAACGCCCGCTGGCTGGTCAAGGGCGCCGACCACGGCCCGGAGACCGTCGAGCGCGTGGCGGCCCAGGTCGCCGCGACCCTGGTCGGCTTCCTCGGCGGCAAGCAGCTGGCCACGATGGTCGGCAAGCGGATCCCGTTGTTCGGTGGGGTCGTCGGCGCCGCCTCCGACGCCCGCGCCACGAAGCGGCTGGGCCGCGACGCGGCTCGCGACCTCCCCCGGGCCGACAGGGTCGCCCACGTGGGGTGAGGCGGCCGACCTGGCCTACGGCGGTGGCTACACCCACGCCGAGGTCGCTCGGCTGCTCGGCCTGGGATCGGCGCAGCTGCTGATCCGCGACGGCCTCCGCGCGCTGCGGACGCTGGTGGCCGCGCCGTGGACCCCCGGCCCGGCACGATCGTGGAGCCCGGGGCGTCCGTACGGGTCGCCGTCTCCCGCTAACCGTTCGCCCACGGGGGCCGGGCTCGGGGAGGATGCCGCCATGGGCACCCCCACCGGTTTCGCCTACGACGTCGTCGGCGACACGGTCGTCATCACCCACGCGGGGCGGCGTGCCACCGTGCTGCGCGGGGCGCGGGCGCGACAGTTCCTCGCCGAGATCGAGGACGACGACCCGCAGGAGCTGATGGCCCGCGTGACCGGCAACTACAAGCACGGCAACGAGCGGCAGGCGCGCGACCACCCGCGCAACCGCGGTCGCTGAGGCGGTCGAGCCTCAGAACTCCCCGCGCCGCCGCAGCGGCGCGGGCCGGCCGTCGGGGTCGTGCGCCCAGAGGTAGACCGGCGTCACCAGGGCGCGCTCGACCCGGCTCAGCTCGGGGGGCTGCAGGCGGCGCAGGCGTCCGGGCGGGCGTGGGCCCTGTCGACCCCCGTCGTACCAGGCATCGAGGGCGGCGGCGGTCTCGGCGTAGACCCGGACCATGTCGGCCGGGTCGACGCAGTCGTCCATCGGGGCGTCGGGAGCACGGCCGAGGTGCTCGGCGGCGAGGGTCAGGCGCAGGCGCCGCGCGTAGGTGTCGGCGGTGTCGGCGGTGTCGACGACGACGGCCGACAGCTCGGAGTCATGGGTCCACGAGCGGCGGTTGAAGTTGTCGGAGCCGATGGTGGCCCAGGTGTCGTCGACGAGGCAGGTCTTGGCGTGCACGTAGATCGGGGTGCCGGCCTCGTTCTCGATGCCGTAGACGGCGACCCGGCCGGGCGCCGCCTCGGCCATCGCGGTCATCGCGCGACGGCGCCCCTCGAGCTGGGCGAGCCGGTTGATCCCGCCGACGTCGGGGTGCAGCGGCACCACGGCCACGACCTGCAGGTCGGTGTTGGTCCGCAGCGCCTCGGTGAAGACGCCGCCGACCTGGTTGCCCCAGAGGTACTGGTCCTCGACGTAGACGAGCCGCTGCGCCTGCTCGACCGCCTTGGTGTAGCCGCGCGCCACGCTGCGCTCGCCGCCGTTGGCGAAGGCGTAGTCGCGCCCGTTGCGCAGGTCGGGATAGGTCCGCAGCAGCTGGACGACGTGGGTGCCGCCCTCGACCGGTGGGGGCGGCGGCGCCTGGGCCGGCAGCGGGTCGGGGGTCGTGTCGAGCCCGCGGAGCCGGTCGCGGGTCAGGATGATCGGGCTGCGCCGCAGCGTGGTGGGGTCCTCCCAGCGCTCGCGGAACACCGTCTCGACGTCGTACACGGCCGGCCCGCTGATGGCGGCCTGGATGTCGTGCCAGGGCGGGGTGTCGCCGTACTCGTCGGGCATCACGTCGAGCGCCTGCGGGTCGCCGCCGTGGTCGCGGTCGTCGCGGCGCGAGTGGGCCAGGTCGATGCCGCCGACGAACGCGATGTCGCGGCTCGGGTCGTCGCGGTAGCGGATCACCACCATCTTCTGGTGGTGCGAGCCAGCCATCCGCACCCGCATGTCGAGGATCGCCTCGACACCGCGCTTCTGGAGCGCCCGCCCGAGCGCGGCGTTCTCGCGCGAGGTGAACCCGGCGGCGCTGCTGTGCGAGCGCCAGATCAGCCCGCGTACGTCGACTCCGCGCTCGTCGGCCCGCCCGAGCACCTCGGTCACCTCGCTGCCCGGCTGGTCGGTCAGCCGCTGGTCGGCGTCGCCCTGCCAGTCGGTGAAGAGCACCAGGTCGCCGGGCTGCGTGGCCTCGATCCGGTCGTGCAGCTCCGCGAAGTACGTCGCCCCGTGCACCAGCGGACGCACCTCGTTGCCCTCCGACCAGGCCTGCTGGCCCCGGTGTCCGTCGTCGAGGCGGGTCCACGGGTTGGCGCGCTCACGTTGGGACAGCAGCCACCGGCTGGGGTCGACAGGCATGCCCCCACCTTGGCACGGGCTCGGCGCCGGGCGACCTGCCGCGACACGCGCACCTACGCTCCGCGGACTAATGCGCATTGCGCACTAACGTGCACCGCATGGACAGCACGCAGCTCCTCAAGGGAGTGCTCGACCTCACGGTCCTGGCGGTCATCGCCGACGAGGACGGCTACGGCTACGACGTGCTGCGTCGGCTGCGGACGGCGGGACTCACCGACGTCGGCGACGCCTCGGTCTACGGGACGCTGCGTCGCCTCTACGCGGCCGGCGCCCTGACGTCGTACGTCGTGCCGTCCGAGGAGGGGCCCCACCGCAAGTACTACGGCATGACCCCCGCCGGTCGCGACCAGCTCGCGCGTCAGACCAAGGACTGGGCCACGTTCAGCCAGACCGTCACCGACATCCTCGACCCCACCCGACCCCAGGGAGCCCGCCCGTGACCACGACCGCCCCACGCCCCACCGAGCACGAGATCGCCGCGTTCGTCGACCAGGTCCGGGCCCACCTCACGGGCCTGACCGACGAGGAGCGCGACGACCTCACCGGCGGTCTCGAGGCCGACCTCGCAGACCAGCTCGCCGAGCCGTACGGCAGTGCCGGCTGGGCCGGCGGGGTCGACCTCGACGACCCGCGCGCCTACGCCGCCGAGCTGCGTCTCGCGGCCGGGCTGCCCGAGGCGACCACCCGTCGCCTGGCACTACCTCAGCTCCCGCAGGTGGTCGGCGTCGAGGCGACCCTCGACGCCTGCCGCGCCGGTTTCCTCCAGGTGGTCGGCTCGCGGCCGTGGAGTGCCGCGACCTGGGACGTCGTACGAGAGCTGGGACCGATCTGGTGGGCTGCCCGCGCGTGGATCGCCCTGACCGTCCTCGACGCGGCCCGCGCCGACCACCCCGTGTCCCTGGTGCCGTCGTTCGGCAGCCCGGTGGCCGCGTTCGCCTCCCTGGCCGCCGCACTCGTCCTCAGCGTGCTGCTCGGGCTCGGCCGGCTGCTGCCGGACCCGCGAGCCCGCGGGCACCTCGCCGGCCGTCTCGCCGTGCTCGCGCTCAACGTCGCTGTCGTCGTCGGGGTCTGCACGCTCGAGGTCCCGATGCCCGGCTACATGGTCGGCTCCAACACCTGCATCTAGCTGAGGCGTAGGCCCGATCGACTCCTCCTGGGCGTCCACCGATGACGGACCCCATGAAGGACCCCGTGAAGGACCAGCAGGGGGCGCAGACGGCGCAGGTCGGGCCGAAGGTCATCACGCTCTGCGGCTCGACCAGGTTCGAGGCCGAGTTCGCGGAGGTCAACCAGCGATTGACGATGGACGGTCACGTCGTCCTCAGCCTCGGCATGTTCAGCCTCCCCGACCTGCCGGGCTACGACTGGACCACCGACGCCGACGACCTCAGGACGCGGCTGGGCGACGTGCACCTGCAGAAGGTCCGCATGGCCGACGAGGTGTACGTCGTCGACCCCGGCGGCTACGTGGGCGAGTCGACCCGACGGGAGATCGCCTTCGCGGAGTCCCTCGGCACGCCGGTCCGCTACCTGAGTCGCGAGGCTCCGCGCCACCGTCGCTGACGTCGGCGGCCCGACTCGCCACGGTGCGTGACCGCAGACCGGGTGCGCTGAGACGGATCCGTCGCCCGGAACCTTTGCGCGACGCCGTGTTGTCTTCCAAGTGTGAGGAGAGACCGCGACGCCGACTTCACCGCCTACGCCTCGGGGCGCTGGGCGTCGTTGGTGCGTGCCGCGGTGCTCCTGGGGTGCTCTCAGCAGGACGCCGAGGACCTGGCACAGGCAGCCCTCGTGAAGACGTGGTCGCATTGGAAGAGGGTCAGCCAAGCCACGGAGCCGGACGCCTACGTCTACCGGGTCATGGTCAACACGCTCTCCACCAACCGCCGTCGCAGGTGGCACGGGGAGCAGCCGACCGAGGACGTCCCGGACAGCCACACCGATGACCACACGGCCACGGTGGTTCTTCGCCACGCCGTGACGACCGCCCTGCGAAGGCTGCCCCGCGAGCAGCAGCAGGTGCTCGTCCTGCGCTACGTCGCAGACCTCACCGAGCGGGCCACCGCGGACGTGCTCGGGGTCGCCGTGGGCACCGTCAAGAGCCGGACCTCGCGTGCCCTCGCCGCCCTCAACCCCGCCGACTTCACCGACCTTGCAGGAGACGAGCCATGACCGACGACCCCGAGAGCGAGCCCGCCGCGGACGACCCGCGCGTCGGCGCACTGACCCGTGCATCACGCACCATCGACGTGGCACCATTCGATGCCGCTCGTGTCGTGAGAGCAGCGCGTGCCCGTCGTCGTCGAGACCGCACCATCATCAGCAGCGTTCTCGCAGTCGCGATCATCGTTGCTGGCGTCTCCGTCGCCACCGCAGGCAGCAGCCGGACCCATCCCGGCAGCGTCGATGCAGCCGACAGGTCGGGCATGTCCGAGACGCCGCCGGTCCCGGGGCCCGCCACGGGCAGCAAGTGGGTCGGCATGAACAGCCTCGTGGTCGCGGTCCCCGTCGACTGGCCTGTCGTGAACTCGCCCTGCGGCGACGGATCCCCCGGCGTCGTGCTCAACGGGAGCGATGCCGCCATCGACTGCTACGGGCACGACACCGAGGTGGCGAGTGTTCGCCTCATCGCTCTGGATGCATCGTCCGGGTCGCCGCGCGAGGGCACCGACTGCGACGGCAGCGCCAGACCGACCTGCCGCGCCGCCAAGAACTTTCCCGACCAAGGCGTGAGGGTGCAGGTCCAGTCCACGTCTCACGATGCCCTCGAGCAGACTGAACGCATCCTCGACACCGCCAGGGTGCTCCCCGACGGCTGGACCACCGTCCCGTTCGGCCAGTGGAACGACACCCCGATGGCCCGTACCGCCGTCCTGGAGGGGGCCGGGTTCGCAGTCGACGACTCCCTGATCGCCCATGTCGTCGCCCAGCCCGTCAGGACCGAGCCAGACGCGGGTAGCCCGATCCGTGTGGGCGACACCATCACCCTTCTCCCCCAGCAGAGCCCCGCGACAGACGAGCTCGACGTGAGCATGGTTGACCGGGCGTCCTCCGACGACTCGGACCTGGCTCCGGGTTCTGCTCGATGGCATGGAACGCGGGGCACGGTCGCCTACACGACCACGGCGGTCTACGACGGTTGCCCACCTGTCGCCGCTCGCGCCAGCATGGCGGGCTCGGTCCTCGACCTCAGCCTGTCCGAGTCGGCGTTCCCTGACGCCGGCTTCTGCTCCGGGTTCTCGGCCTCCCACGCGGTCTTCTCCATCAGCGGCCTCATCGAGGCACCCACCGAGCTCCAGGTCACCCAGGACGGCCGGACGAGGACGGTGCCGATCGAGCCGGAGAAGGGCCCCGAGCCGGGCAGCCAGGCTCCGAGTGCTGGGCCGCTGTGTCCTGATGGTGTTGCTACCGGTCAGGAGCGGTGGGTGGGCCGACACACGCCGCCTGCCGGCGTCTCGTTGGCGGAGGCATTGGCGCGATACCCGGGTGCCGTAGTCGCCCCGCGCGAGTCCGACGATGAGGCGCTCGCAACAGTGGGCACGGGCGGACAGACGACGCGAGTCATCGCGTTGACCCGGTGGGCCAACGGCAGCTGGGCAGTCACTTCTGTCGTGACCTGCTGAACGGGCTTCACGCCATCTCCGTGTCATCCACCCAGGCTGGGCGGAGGCGGAGCAGCTGCAGGACAGCACCAAGCGCTCGATCCCTCGACAGCAGCGGGCACACCGGACTCGTACGTCACCGGTCGGCTGGCGCGGCTGCCATGTCCGGGACCTCGGCGCTGGGCAAGACCGCCCGTCACGTGCGCATGGGGTCGTGGCCGGGTTGGTGGACGCGGGTGTGGTGGAAGGGGCAGTAGAGCTTCGTGGTCCTCAGGTCGGTACCACCGCCCTGGGCCCAGGGGATGTCGTGGTGGGCGTGGCACAGGTAGCCCGGGACCTCGCAGCCACTGTGGTGTTGGCAGTGGCGTTGCTCGACGATCGCGGCCAGGCGTTGGGCGGGGGTGTGGAACCGGTGCTTCCTACCCAGGGCCAACACTTCGGCGTCGGCGTTCATCCAGGCCGGGATGATCCCGGCGCCGCAGGCCAGGCGGAGGTACTCGGCGGGGCTGATCTTCGTGCCGGTCTCCAGCTGGGCAGCCTTCATCTTCCCCTGCAGGAGGTCGTAGTCGCCGATGGCGATCACGCTGGCTGCGAGCCCGCCGATCTTGGGGAGCTGGGTCGGGTCGTAGCCCTCGACCCAGTCCACGAACGCCTGGCCCAAGCGTTCGGCCGACGGCTTCTGCCAGTCATAGGACCCGGCCCCGTGCTCGGCGCGGACGTGCTTGGGGGCGGCCAGGGCGTGGAGCTGCTTTCTGAACGCATCAGCGGCGGCGGTGGGGATGCTGAACCGGCCGTGGGTCAGTCCCTGCCCGTCGTCGCCCATCGACAACCGGGTCCTGCGTCGGGCTCGTTCTTCCTGGGCTTCCAACGCTTTGGCCTCGCGTTCGTCGGCGCCCTCAGGGTCCAGGCGTTCCCAGATCGCGTGCCCCATCGTGGCCAGGGCATCGGCGTCATGGCCACCGACAGCCTCAGCGAGCAGGAACGTCTCGGCGCGGGCCTGGTCGTAGGTCGAGACCTTCTCGTCCTCCAACAACCCCATGTGGTCGGCGATCACCTGGGCCTGCTCGGCGTGGATCTCGCCTCTCGCGGTCGCTGTGCGCGTGGGCTCGAGATCAGCCAGACCCTTGGCGAGCTTGGCCTTGGCCCTCGCAGTGCGCCCGGTGACACCGGTGGTCACGCGCAGCCACCGGGCGGTGTTGCGGCACCCCGCGACACCGGGTAGGTCCAGGGTCTCGGCCTGGTTGATCGAGCGGGCTTCGAGCTCGGCGACACCTGCTGCGACCCGGGCAGCGAGACCCACGACCCTGGTGGTGGTCTTCTCGTCCATCGACCAGGTCGGGACGTCGACTGCGCCCTGGAGGTCGGCCAGCAGCGAGCACAGCAACGCCTCGATCGGGTGTCCCGATCCAGGGGTGTCGGTGTGCTCGGCCATGGGTCCATTCCAGCACCGACCACCGACAGTCCTGCTCGAGTTTCCCGCTCAACCACAGGGGTTGTGGACAACCCACCACCCACCCCCGACCTGTGGACGACACCTGGTCAATTCCACAGCCGGACGCCACCTCAGCCTCCGAGCACCACCAGCTCGTTGCCGTCCGGATCGACCAATTCGACCGACTCCCCCGACTCCCCCGAGTACGACGCCCCGAGCGCGAGCAGGCGCGCCACCTCGGTGGCCTGGTCGGTGTCGGGGGTCGGCGCGAGTTCGAGGCGCAGCCGGTTGCGGCCGTCCTTGGCCCGGAACGGCGGGCCGCCCCAGGAGATGATCGAGCCGCCCTCGACGGACCGGATCGCGGTCTCCTCGTCCTGGTCCCACACCAGCGGCCAGCCGAGCGCCTCGCTCCAGAAGTAGCCGACCGCCTGCGACCCGTCCGAGGACAGCGCCCCGATCGCCGGACAGCCCGCCAGGAACCTGTTGGTCGGCTCGATGACGCAGAGCTCGTTGCCCTCGGGATCGACCAGCACGACGTGCTCGTCCTCGGGCAGCTGTCCGACGTCGTGGTGCGCCCCACCCAGGGCGAGCGCGCGGTCGACGGTGGCCTGCTGGTCCCGCAACGACGTGCTGGTGAGGTCGAGGTGCATCTGGTTGGGCCGGAGCTTGGGCCGCGTCGTGGGCGTGAACCGGATCAGGAAGTCGTCGTCGGAGCCGGACGGGAGCGTGTCACCGACGACCGGCCGCCCCAGCACCCCGCCCCAGAAGCGGGCCAGCCGGCCGGGGTCCCGGGCGTCGAACGCGAGCGCGTGCAGGCGAAGGGTCATCCACGCGACGCTAGGCCGCGTGCCGGGTGCCGGCAACGCGTTTGCGCAGTGCCCCTTCCCGCGCGGGACGCCGGCTGCGGGTCCGCACCAGCACGTCGCCCATCGCACCGACGTACCACGGCCGCCGGGTGAGCCGACCCGAGATGGCACGATGGCGACGTGGACCGTGCCCTCAGCTTCGGCTCCGACGCCGAGGCCTACGACCGCTTCCGTCCGGGCTATCCCGACTCGCTCGTCGACACCGTCCTCGCCCACGCCGACGGGCCCGTCACGCGGGCCCTCGAGGTGGGGGCCGGCACCGGCAAGGCCACGGCGGGATTCGCCTCACGGGGGCTGGTCGTCACGGCGATCGAGCCCGACCCCGGCATGCGCGCGGTGCTGGCCACACGGATCACGCAGGGCGGCTGGACGGTCGACGTCGTCGATGCGACCTTCGAGACCGTCGATCTCGACGCCGTCGGCCCGGTCGACCTGCTGTACGCCGCCGCCGCGTTCCACTGGACCGATCCGGCGACCAGGTGGTCGAGGGCCGCGGCGGCGCTGCGTCCCGGCGGGGTGCTCGCGGTGTTCGGCTGCGCACGCGACCTGGCAGACCCCGCGCTGGCCGCACGCGTCGACGCCCTCACCGAGCCGGTGCTCCCCCAGGACCCCACCCTGAGCTGGGACATCGGCGTCCTGCGCGAGCAGCCGGCCTTCGCCGACGTGGTCGAGACGACGCTCCCGCGCACCGCCACCATGAGCGCCGACGACTACGTCTCGCACCTGACGACCGTGTCGGCCTACCGCGTGCTCCCGGCCACGCAGCGCGACGAGCTGCTGTCGGGAGTCCGGGGGCTGCTCCCGGACGTCGTCGAGGTGACCGAGGACGTGCCACTCCACCTGGCCCGCCGTACCGACAGGAGCCCGTCATGACCGCCAGCCGTTCCGCCCGTGAGCGCAAGGCCGCCGTCGAGGCCGGCCCCCTGGGCAGGGTGAGGATCGACGTCGGGGCCGACCAGCAGTTCGTCTACAAGATCAGCTGCGCCGAGTGCACGGCCAAGGGCGACAAGCCGTGGTCGGCCTACCGCCCGGGAGCCGACAACGGCTACCTGGCGGCCATGGACCGGTGGACCTTCCACCTGCACGAGAACCACCGCGGCACCGACGCACCCTGCCTGGCCTACCTGCCCGAGGCCCAGCAGCGCCTGCACGAGCGTCGCGAGCAGCAGGACCCGCCCTCGGGCCCGTCGTGAGCGCGGTCCGTCGGATCCGGTACGCGTGGCTTACCGGCGGGAACGCCCCCTGCGGTTCACCTGCGGTGTCTAGCGTGGTGTCGTGGAACCGACCGGGCGCCTCGAGGTGTGGGCGAGCGAGAACGCACTGCTGAGCTTCGACGGCCGGGTCCTCGAGGTGTTCGGCTTCGCCGACACCCACCGGTTCCATGTCGCGTTCACGCCGGTGGTGCTCGTCGGGAAGAGGATGGTGACCATCCGCCCCACGCACGGGGGGCAGTACTCCTTCTTCTACGACCAGCCACGACGTGGCGAGCTCGAGGCGTTCGCGGCGCACGTCAACGCGCTCCATCCGTGACCCGCCGCGTGCCCGACAGCACCGACGCCGGCCACACCTGAGCCGACCCCGTGACCGAGGCGGTCCTCGCACTCCGGGGAGCTCACAGCCGCTGACCAGCGGGTTGGCCGACATGTCTCGTGGTGGTTTCCTGGGCGCGTGGAGAAGCACGGTGTCCGTCTCGGGAGCCTGGTCGGGGCCGTCTTCGGCCTCGTGTTCGTGCTCGTCAACGCCGCGGGCCTGCCAGGGGCGCTCGCCCTGCGGGCGCTGGCGGTGGTGGCCTTCGCGGCCGTGGTCGCCGCCCTCGCGCGCTCCACGACGGAGTCGCCCGCACCCACGGCCGGCGCGATCCGCACCTACTGGCTGTGCGTGCTCGCCGAGGTGCTGGCGATCCCGGTCGGGGCCCAGGTCCTGACCGGGCTGGACGAGCCCGACCTGGTGCTCTGCTGGGTCGTCCTGGTCGTGGGCGTGCACTTCCTGCCCTTCGCCCGGGCCTTCCGCGCCCCGGTGTTCACGCCCCTGGGTCTCGCCCTGGTCCTGCTCGCGATGGTCGGCGCGGTCGGTGTCCTCGCGGACCTCGACGACGCCCAGCTGTGGACGGCGGTGGGCGCGGGCTTCGTCCTGCTCGCGTTCGCGGCGTACGGCGCGCTGCGACGGCCCGTGGCTCCCGCCTAGGTCGAGATCGACGACCGGCCGGGTCGGACCACCGTGGTGATGACGGCTGTGCTCGGATAGGGGCTGCTTCCCTCCTCCACGAGCCGGATCCATCCACCTATGCCGAACACGCCCGAGACACCCGAGACACCCGACACGCCCGATGCTCAGGGCGCTGCCCTGTGGTGCTGCACCGACGACGAGCTGCGACTGCTGGTGCCGCTCGACGAGCTCGACGACGGCACCAGGGGCACGGTGACCCGCTGGCTCCTCGAGCACGAGGTCACGCCCTCCTCCCTCGAGATCGGGGCGCCGGTCCACCGCGACGAGATCCACGAGGTCCTGGCGTGGCGTGAGCGCCGACCGGACGGGTCCGTGGTGCGCCGCTGGCTCTACCACCCACCGATCCAGGGCCGCACCTGGCCCAGGCCGTTCCCCCCGGCGCTCGTCCGTCCTCCGGACGACGACGGAGCCCGTCCTCCGGCATCCGCAGCCGGTGTCGAGGCCCGACAGGGGTCGTACGGCGCACCGGCTCGACCATGGGCCGGCGATAGCCGGCGCTAACTGACGGTCCGGGTGCACGGTGCCGGAGCCGCAGCGGCCGATCCGGCAGACCCGGGCACGACGACGCCTGGCGTCGTCGTGCCCGGGCCGGGGGCCCCTCAGCCTCCCGTGCCGTGCGCGGGGGTTTGCCCGCTCAACGCTCCACTGTCAGTCGCGCCGACCCGTTGCTGGGGGCGGTCGACGCGGAGCCGAGGTAGCGGGCGCGCACGGAGGTGAGACCGGGGCGGCTCGTGCTGACCCGGACGGTGACCGCGCCGTTGCGCAGCCAGTGGGTGACCCAGGCCTGGCCCGACAGCTGGACCTGCACGCGTCCGGTCGCGGGCCGCCCGGACGCACGGACCGTGACGGTGATCGACGTCCGCTGGTCGACGTCCACGCGACGGTCGTGGAGTCGCACCTGGGTCTGGCTGGCGGCACGGGTGGGTGCCGGGGCGCGCCACGTGACGCGGCTGGTCCGTCCCCCGGTGCCGTTGTCGTGGCCGATGACCAGCACCGATCCCGTGGCGCCGGCACGGGTGACGGCACGGTGGATGCGGAGGCGGGCGTTGGCAGCCGAGCCGACGGCGAACGACGTGCTGCTGGCCGTCGTACCCGACCTGCTGAACCACACCGGCGGGTTGTAGACGTCGAAGGCGGTGGGCTTGACCTTGTCCAGGGGCCCCTTCTCGCCGTCCGCGTTCGCCGGTGCGTACTGCGACTCGGTGGTGACCCAGTAGTCGACGACCGTGGCCTTGGTGCTCTTGGTGTATCCCAGGGCACGCAGGGCGACCGGCAGGACGACCGTGTCGTTGTCGTACTGGCCCAGGTTGCCAGCGGCCAGGCCGTTGACGGGCTGCTCGTCGACCACGATCTGGGTGCCCACGTCGACGGTCAGCGCGACCGGGACGTTCTTCTTCTGGTCGTAGTTGGCGTAGGTCTGGAAGTCCTCGAGCCCGTCGCGATCGACGTCGTAGTGGACGACCGGGTAGGTGGTCGTGCCCAGGCCGATGATCGGCCCCGCCGTCTGGATGCCGACGGCCAAGGTGCCCTTCGAGCGGTCGCTGCGGTTGAGCGGGGAGGTGCTGCTCGCCCCGACCTGGAGGATGTCGCCGCCGGCCATCGTGGCCGTCGACGTCGTCGAGGCGGGCAGCCGCGGGCTCCGGACGCCCGCGACCAGCGGGGTCACCCGGCTGCTCCAGGCAGCGGTGCCGTAGCCCTGGGCCAGTCCGGACCCGGTCAGGGTCAGACCGGCGGAGGTCTCCTGCGACCCGCTGGTGCTGCCGGCCCGACCCGCGGGGAGCACGACGGGCTTCGTGGCCGCCAGGCTGCTCACGGGCTTGGGAGCGGCGAAGACAGCGACCCACAACGGAGGGGTGGTCGGGGTGGTGTCGTCGGCAGCGGCGCCCTTGGCGGTGAAGGCCACGACGCCGGAGGTGTTGGGCACGTGGGAGGTGAGGCGGCTCTTCGCCTGTCCCGGGTCCACCGTGCGGCGCAGTGCCTCACGGTCGGGCACGCTGAAGGTCACCGTGACCTCGGCCGTGCCGCCCGCGGGGACCGTGACCGTGCTCGGCGTGACGCTGATCTTGGCCCCGGGGGTACCGACCCGCTCGCGGTAGTTGACGTCGTAGGCCTGGTCGGCGTCTCCGGTGTTGGTGAGCCGCAGGGTGCGCTTCTGGGTGACGCCGTCGCGAGCCACCTCGACGACACCGAACGAGGCGGTCACCAGGTCGGGGTTCTCCACCGACTCCACCGTGACCTGCGAGGCGCCGGCGGCGACGGCGTCGATCCGGCCCGTGCCCTGCATCAGGTTGGAGTACGCCGTGCCGTCGGGTGCGGTGACCTCGTGCGCGGCGGTGTTCATGACCACGGTCTTGATGCGCCGCGCGCTCCACGTGGGGTGCGCGACCCGGGTCAGAGCGACCACACCCGCAGTGTGCGGGGAGGCCATCGAGGTGCCGCTCATCTGCTCGCTGCCGGTTCCGGTGCCCATGCCGGCGGAGACGATGTTGACGCCGGGTGCGGACACGTCGGGCTTGACGACGTCGGCGATGGTGCCGTGCACGCCGCGCGACGTGAACGAGGCGAGCGTGTCGGTCAGGTCGTCGTTCTGGGTCTCGACGGTCTGCTTGAGCTCGTCGGCGATGCGGATCACGAGCGTTCCGGCCTCCATGGCCGGACGCATCTTCGCGGTGGCAGCGGCGTTGAGCTCGACGCCGGGGATGGCGGTGTTGCCGGCGATGCCGGCCTCGAACTCCTTGCTGGTGCTGGCGAGCACCACGCCCGAGGCGCCGGCCTTGGCGGCGTTGTCGAAGCGCGTCGCCGACCCGCAGGTGAGGTTGGCCTGGTCCCACTCCAGCCAGACCATCTTGCCCTCCACCCGGGCGGTGTCGTCGGCGTTGTAGGCCTGGCACCCCTCGGCGTTGCTGGCCTGGGTGAGGTTCGTGACCGGACCGGTGTTGTCCAGGGTGTCGAACCAATCCTGGGAGTACTGCGCCAGGAACGGTCCGTCGCCGGCCAGGTCCGCCGGCTCGACGACCTGGACGGTGTCGAGGCGTGCGTAGCCGCTGGCGGAGGCGGCGACGGTCAGGGCGGCGACGCTGTCGCCCGGGCTGCCGGCGACGTCGGTGACGTCGCCGGAGTTGCCGGCCGAGATGACCGGGACCACGCCGGCGTCGACGAGCGCGGCGACCATGTCGTTCTCGGGGTCGTCGACAGGGCTGAAGGAGGAGCCGAGCGACAGGTTGACCACGTCGATGCGCTGCCCTCGGGCGACCGCTCCGGCGACCCACTCCAAGGCCGCGCCGGCCAGGTCCGTGCTGCCACCGAAGTCTCCGAAGACCTTCAGGGGCAGGATCTTGGCTCCGGGAGCAGCGCCAGGAGCCACCTCCATGCCACGGGCCTGCGCGGGCGTGAGCTCCCGGTAGTCGCCGGTGAAGGTCGTACCCTCGGCGGTCACACCGCGGCCGGCGGCGGTGCCGGACACGTGGGTGCCGTGGCCGCCCCCGGGGCCGTCGATGGGGTTCTCGTCGGGCCGCGGAGTGGTGACGGTCTGGCCGTTGTAGTTCTGCCCGGCGAAGTCGTGCCCGGGCACGACGATCGCGGGGTCGTAGGTGCCGTCCACCATGGAGGCGTTCCTACCGGCGGCGTACCAGTCCCGGGGGACACCCGAGCCGCCGAAGTCGGCGTGGGTGTAGTCCAGGCCGGTGTCGATCACCGCGATGGTCTCGCCGGTGCCGATGTTGCCGGTCGCACGCCACGTGCTGGCCGCGCCGGTGAGCTCGTTGCTCGGGGCGTTGGTGGGCGTGTCGGACCGACCGCTGGAGGCGCCTGAGGTGTCGGTGACCGGCTCGATGAGCTGCTTGGCCACGATGGGCACCACATCGACGACGTCGGGGCGGGCGGCGACGGCTCGGATGGCGGCGGCGTCGGCGTGCAGGGCGACGCCCGGGACCGAGAAGCTGCTCCGGTAGAGCACCACAGCGTCGTCGTCGGCCCGGTTCGCGGTGGCGACCACGGCGTCGGTGAGGCGGCCCACGGCCGTGACGCGGTCACGGGCGGCCCGGGTGAGGCCCTTGGCGCCGGAGGTGCCGCCGGTGTCCGTACGCGACTGGACGGCGAGCGCCCCGGGTCCGCGCAACCGGACGAACCACGACGTGGCGCCCTTGCTCGAGCCCGGGACGTCGACCTTGTCGCCGATGCCGGGGCTGGTGACGGTCTTGGCAGCGGGGGCGCCCGGAGCAGCCTCGTCGGCGCCGGAGGGTCCGGCCGCGGCCAGACCGGTGCCGGCGATCGTCATCGCGACGACGGCCACGAGCGGCGCTCGCAGCGAGCGTCGGCTGGCCGCGCCCGTGCGGCGGGCAGTGGTGGGGTGATTCATCGGACAACCTCCAAAGTCGTGCGCTGAGTGATGCTTCCCGACAGCCAGCCCGCCACGGTGACGTCCCACGTGCCCACCGCCGGACGGCGGTCGGCCTGCAGGGTGAACCGGACGGTGCCGTCGGCGTCGGCATGACGCACCAGGACGGACACGGGGGCCGTGCTCATGGCTCGGTGGTAGCGGTCCTTGACCGTGAGCTCGACCACCTGGCCGGGCTGGTAGCCGGTTCCGGAGATGCGGACCGGGGTATCGGGGTCCATCAGGTCGATCTGCGAGGTCCGCGTGCGGGACAGCGTCACCGTGGGCTGGGTCGGGATGCTGCCGTCGTCCTCGGTCACGGTGAACTTGACGGTGGCGTAGTCCTGGGTGCGGGTGTTGACGATCCGTACCTGGTAGCGGCCCGAGGTGGCTCCGGAGCCGACGATGGAGCTGGCGAAACGACCGTTGCCGTCGGCCCGGGACCGGCTGATGAAGTAGTCCTGGCCCCTGGCGTCGCGCAGGAAGATGTCGAGCAGCGCGAAGGCGGGGACGCCACTGAGGGCGTAGGAGATGCCGGCCCGCGGCGACTGGGGGTCCGCGTTCATGTCCGAGACGGTGGTGACCGGGGTGTCGACCTTGAGGGTGCCGACCCGGTGGTCTCGGCTGTCGAGGGTGAGGAAGAAGCTCGCCTCGACTGCCTTGCCGGACTCGTTGCCGATCATGGCGACCCGGTAGGAGCCCGGCGTCAGCCCGCCGGTGGTCGCGCGGAAGGCGTACTGGAAGCTGCCGTCGGAGCGTGCCGCGAGGGGACGGGGGCCGCTGAGGACCGTCGCGTTGAAGTCGGGGTCGAAGAGCACGGCCTGCATCGCCTCGCCGGGGGTGAAGCCGGCGCCGCGCACCACGATGGGGGTGCGCTGGAGCTCCTCGCGGGGCAGCCGATCCGGCGAGGCCGTGCCGATGCCCGCCCGACCCGGCCACGGGATCACCTTGACGGTCGTCGTCCCCATGTAGCCCTGGGGGTTGGTCACCTCGATGCGGTGCTCACCCTGCGCCGCCGTCGGGGCGAAGGGGTGGCGGACCCGCAGGTTGAGCGTCCCGTCCGCCTCGGCCTGCCCCTCGCCGATCACGGTGGCGTGTCCGTCGGGTGCGTAGTCGATGACGGTGACGCCGTAGTAGCCCGGCAGCCCCTCGATGCTCAGCTTGACTCCGGCCACCCAGTAGTCGTAGTCGGCGACCTCGCTCACGTCGGGCGTCACCACCAGCTCGTACGGCGCCAGGTCGCGGGCAGCGGCCCGCGGGGTCGCGGGCGCGGCCGGGGTGGCGGTCTGGGTGGGCTCGTAGGTCAGGGGACGGAGGTCCCGGACACTCGTGCCTCCCCACAGCCGCGAGGGCGACGACGTCGGGCGGGGCGCGTGGAAGGAGGGCTCGACAGCGCCGGAGCCCCCCTGCCCGGCGGCACCGGCAGGGGCCGTGACGGCGCTCTGGCCGGAGCCGGCAGCGGCCGCCGTGGCGGGTCCGGTGCCGCTCACGCCCGCGACGCAGGCAGCGACGACCAGGAAGACACCGAGGGCACCAGGACGGCGCCTGCGCGGTGCGGAACCAGTTGATCTATCAGTCATTCGGTGGTACTCCAGTGCTCGGTAGCCGGGTTGGCTGTCGGCGACCATAGACGCTCGATCGCCTCCTGGAGCGCCGGATTCGGCCAATGCCCGATCCGGTCGGCCGATCTGGTTCTCGGACGTCATCGAACGCCGGGCTCGCGCTGACTAGCCTGGGTGGGTGGCCGAGGACGAGATGTGGGCGACGTTGGGCCTCGCGGCGCCCGACATCACCCTCTACAAGAGGCTGCTGGGCGACTCCCGGGGAGACCCCACGAGCCTCGCCGACGAGCTCGGGATCCCCCTGTCCGACCTCCACGACTCGCTCGCGCGACTGGACGGCCTCGGGCTCGTCCTGGTCAGGTCGGACCACGTGCTGGTCCAGCACCCCTCGGTCACGCTCGAGGCACTGATCCGGCGTCGACGTCGGGCCCTCGACGACGTCCAGGGACTGGCCCCGCTGCTCGACCGGCTCTACGACGTCGGCCGCGCCGAGGCCACCACCGACGGGCTGGTCGAGGTGGTCCGGGGCGGCCCCGAGATCCTGGGGAGACTGCGGGGGCTCCTCGGGCGCACCCGCGAGTCGCTGCACCTCATCGACTCCCCGCCCTACGTCAGCACCCCCGACCCGGTGCTGCACGACGAGGAGACCGCGGCGGCCGACCGCGGGGTCGAGATCCGCACGTTGGTGGACTTCTCGGCCGTCGACGTCCCCGACCACCTCAGCGACCTGATCCGCTCGGTCGGCGAGGGCCAGCAGGTCCGGCTGGCCCACGACGTGCATCCCAAGATGATCATCTCCGATGCCCGCCGCGCCCTGATCCCGCTCGCGATCGACCCCGCGGTCGGGCGTCCCCAGGTGGCGGTCATCTCGCACCCGGAGCTGGTGGCGCCCCTGGTCCGGCTGTTCGACACCATGTTCGCCGCGGCGTTCCCTCTCAGCGAGGTGCTGGGCTCCATCGAGTCGAACCGGGCGGTCGACACCCCGCCCGAGACCGGCCCGCACGCGAGTCCCGGCGCGAGCGACCCGACCCTGGTCAAGCTGCTGGCCACCGGCGCCAACGACCTCGCGATCGCCCGCCAGCTGGGCATCAGCGAGCGGACGCTGCGCCGCCGCATCGTGCGACTGCAGGATCAGTTCCGCGCCCAGAGCCGCTTCCAGCTCGGCGTGATGATCGAACGCTCTCGTCACGCGGCCCCGCCCCGCGGGTGAGGGGCGCCGGACAGGTGCTCGGGCGGGGTCGAGGGGGCCGCTAGCGTCGGACGCGTGACCGACCTCCCCTCCCTCGAGCTCGTCCGCAGCCTGCCGGCGTACTTCGAGCAGACCGTGCCCGACGACTACATCGACGAGAACGGGCACATGAACATCACCAAGTACTTCGAGCTCGGTGCCTGGGCGCCGTGGCTGCGGGTCGGTGAGCTCGGGGTCGGCGACTCCTACATCCCCGAGCGGGGCCTGTCGTTCTTCACCGTCGAGCACCACATCCGCTACCTCGGCGAGCTGCGCCTGGGCGACCCGCTCTCGGTGCGCCCGGCGTTCGTGGGCCGCACCGCCAAGGCCCTGCACGGCATCTCCTTCGTCGTCGACGAGAGCCGCGACAAGGTCGCCTGCACGATGGAGATCCTCTACGTGCACATCTCGATGGAGACCCGGCGCTCGGTCGCGATCCCGGACGACGTCGCGACCGCGCTCGACGGCGAGATCGCCCAGCGGGACTGGGCCCTGGGCGCCGCGACCGGGCTCACCCTGCGGCGATGAGGGACGACCTCGGCACGGGCGTCGCCCTCACCGGACCGGCGCGCCGCGTCGTCTCCCTGGTGCCGTCGCTCACCGAGGCGCTGGTCTCGGTCGAGCCGGGTGCCGTGGTCGGCGCGACCGACTGGTGCACCCACCCGGCCGACCTCGACGACCTCGGCGTCACCCGGGTCCGGGGCACCAAGAACCCCGACCTGGCCGCGATCCGGGCCCTGGCGCCCGACCTGGTCGTGGTCAACAAGGAGGAGAACCGCGAGCTCGACGTACGCCGGCTGCGCGACTCGGGCGTGCCGGTCTGGGTCACCGACATCGAGACCGTGCCCGACGCGATCGCCTCGATGGAGCGGCTGCTCGACGCGCTCGGCTGGAGCCGGCCCGCGTGGCTGACCGAGTCGCGCCGGCTGTGGTGCGGCCCGCTCCCCTCGGTGTCGCGCACCGTCGTCGTACCGATCTGGCGCGACCCGTGGATGGTGGTCGGGGCACGCACCTTCACCACCGACCTGCTGCGCCGCCTCGGCTGGGACAACGTCCACGCCGACGCCGCCGACCGCTACCCGACGGTGGCGATCGCCGACCTGGACGCCGCCGGCGCCGACGTCGTGCTCCTGCCCGACGAGCCCTACGTCTTCACCGCCGACGACGGCCCCGAGGCCTTCACCCGCACCCCGACCGAGCTCGTCAGCGGTCGGCTGATCACCTGGTACGGCCCGTCGCTGGTCGAGGCGGCGGGGCTCGCATGAGTGGCGTGAGCGAGCCCGTGCTGCGCCCCGCGACCGGGGCCGATGTCGATCGCCTGCTGGCGTTCTGGCTCGAGGCCGGCGAGAACGACGCCCGACCGTCCGACTCCGCCGACGCCGTACGGCGACAGCTCGAGCGGGACCCGGACGCCCTGGTCGTGGTCGAGCTCGACGGGCGCATCCTCGGCTCGGTGATCGCCGGCTGGGACGGCTGGCGCGCCCACCTCTACCGGCTCGCCGTGCACCCCGACGCGCGTCGTCGCGGCCTGGGCCGGCTGCTGCTCGACCACGTCGAGCGACGGTTCGCCGCGCTCGGCGCCGCCCGCATCGACGCGATGGTGCTCGAGGGCAACGACCTCGGTCAGTCGGTCTGGCGGGCCGCCGGCTACGCGCCGCAGGACGACTGGCGGCGGTGGGTCAAGGCGCTCGGCTGAGCGGTGGCCCGGGCGGTCCTGCCGGGGCCAGTCGGGGTCGGGTCGTGCGGTCGTTGCGGTGATCTCGAGGCTCGTCGCCGGGGCTCCTCGCACCTCGATCGACGTTGACCTCAGGTCGCCATGAACAGGATCATCTCCCGCTCGTACTCCCGACCGGGGTGCTGGGCGGCGAGGTGGGCCTGGGCCTTGTCGACCAGCTCGTCCTCGTCGGCGCCTCGGATCTCCTCGCCGCAGGGGCAGCGCAGCAGTGTCTTCATGGGGTCACAGTAATCAGGTCGGGGCGCGCCTCGGCGAGCAACGCGTCGCGGTCCTCCCGGCAGGCGAAGCCGGCGGCGACCATCGCGTCGGTCGCCGCCTCGTACGCCGCCAGGTAGGCCTCGCGGGTGGCGAAGGCGGGGGCGGCCAGCGGGGTGGTCGACCCGAAGAGCCGGCAGGCCGCCGTGGCGCCGGGCCACGGGCGCCCGGAGACGACCTCGACCGGGGCGTCGACGACCGGCGTGCGCAGGCCGCCGCGGACCAGCCCGTGGTCGTCGCGCGCGAAGTCCGCGCCGTCGGGAGCGATCTCGAGCCGGTCGGCCGAGGGCGGCGCGACGCCGTCGCGGACCCACCGGTCCAGGGCACGTACGGCGGCCCGCACGACCGCCCACTGCTGGCCGCGGTTGACCGGGACCTCGCAGCCCAGGAACGACTCGAAGTCGCCGATCACGTAGGAGTCGGCGTGCGCGGAGCCGGCGACCTCCCACAGCCGGAAGCGGTCGGTGTCGGGCTGCCGGGCGGGCAGGAAGCCGATCCGGTCGAACAGGTCGCCCTCGGCCTGCACCACCAGGACCGGCACGTCGAGGTCGTCGCGCAGGAGCACCGGGGCGCCGTCGAGCATCTCGTCCATCCTCATGGCGAGCACGCCGTCGGGCAGCTCGAGCGGGGCCGCGACCGCGGGTCGGCTGTGGATCAGGAACCCGGCGAAGGTGCCGGTGCGGGGCTGCACCTCGTGGACGTACGTCGTGAGCAGCGCCGCCGACTGCGACTCCCCCACCGCCAGCACCACGTCGGTGGCGAGGAGGTCGCGCACGGCGTCGGCCGCGGCCGTGAAGAGGTCGTAGGAGTGGGTGTCCCCGGGGTGGTCGACGGCGGCGTACCGCTCGGGGTCGCGTCCGCGCAGGCCACCCGTGGGAGCAGCGTCGATCGCCACCGCGGCGAGGCCGCCCATGGCACCGACGTGCTGCGCGGACACCCCGGCCCAGGCGTGCCCGGCGCGCAGGATCTCGTCGGCGGCGAAGGTCCAGTCGGGTGCGGCGTCACTGCCGCTGCTGACGTTGAGCCACTCGACCAGCAGCGTGCCGCTGACGGGCCGGTCGAGCCGGTCGGGCCCGGCGACCGGGCGGCGTACGACGACGCGGGTGGTCCCGGCGTCCGTGGTGAGGAGGTACTCGGTCTCGGTGTAGCCGGCCGCCGCGAGATCGGGCTCGGGTCGAGCGGAGAGGAGCCCGTGGTCACCGGGAGGTAGCGGGGTGAGCGTCACCCACCCAGACTAGAACCTGTTCTAGTCGCCCGGCCACTCGCCGGTCCAGCGCTGGAAGGCCCGGGCCGAGCCGCGCTGGAACAGTGCCTTGACCACCGCGAAGATGGCGCCCTGGATCAGCGCGGTGCCGACGACCTCCTTGAGGGAGTACTCCGACTCCAGGGGCTTGGGCGGGTCGTCGGAGTCGACGGGGACGACCTTGGTCCACACGGCCTGGAAGACCTGGCGGGCGATCAGCGCCGAGACGATGCTGCCGACGATGCCCCACGGCTTGTAGAGGATCCTGGCGGCCTTGCTGCCCTGCGCCTCGACCTTGGCGCGGTCGCCGCTCACGAGCGCGCCCTCTTGATGATCTTGACCAGCACGACGACCGCGACGAGGCCGCCGACGGCCGCGGCGGCGTACGTCGCGCTCGTCTTGGCCTGCTGCTTGCGCTCCTCGAGCCGGTCGCCGAGCTGACCCACCGTCGCGGCGAGGTCGGCCCGGGTCCGCTCGATGTCGGCCTGGATCTCCTCCGGCGTCTGGGCCTCGGTCCGGGCCTCGGTCTCCCGCTCGCTCATGACTGGTTCCCCTTCAGGGTGTCGACGTCCTGCTTGATCCCCTCGACCGCGCGCTGGGGCACGGGCGGCGAGGCCTCCCCGACCTGCTTCTTGCCCATCAGCGCGAGCACCGCGGCCACCGCGAGGACGACGACCGTGACGATCAGCGCCGCCAGCCAGGCCGGCAGCGCCTCGGCGAGGCCGAGGACGATCGTGGTCAGCAGCAGCCCGACGCCGTAGAGCGCGAGGACGCCGGCGACACCGAACTCGGCGACCCCGGCGATGCCGTGCTTGACCTTCTGCTGGGTCTCGGCCTGGGCCAGCCGGATCTCGTCCCGCACCAGCTGGCGCGACTGATCGGTGAGCCGGGTGAACAGCTCGGCCGTGCTCGGTTCGGTCGTGCCGGGTTCGGGAGGTGCCATGCTCTCGACGCTAGGACCCGCCCCCACGGACCGGACCCACCCCTTGTGGTGACGTCCCGCCGGGCGCGCGTGGATACGTTCGGAGCATGGCTACCAATGGCAAGCTCCGCTACACGACCCCCGGCATCGAGACGGCCGAGGCCGAGCGCATCGTCGCCCTCCTGCAGGACCGCCTCAACGCCACGACCGACCTGCACCTCACCCTCAAGCACGTGCACTGGAACGTCGTCGGCCCGCACTTCATCTCCGTGCACGAGATGATCGACCCCCAGGTCGACGCCGTCCGCGGCTTCTCCGACGCCATCGCCGAGCGCATCGCCACCCTCGGCGGCTCGCCGATCGGCACCCCCGGCGCCCTGGTCGAGCAGCGTTCCTGGGACGAGTACTCCATCGGCCGCGCGACCACCCAGGAGCACCTGGGCGCGCTCGACCTGGTCTACCAGGGCGTGATCACCAGCTACCGCGACGCGATCCAGGAGCTCGACGACCTCGACCTGGTCACCCAGGACCTGCTGATCTCGCACACCGACGCGCTCGAGCTCTTCCACTGGTTCATCCGCGCGCACCTCGAGGACAAGGGCGGCAACCTCAGCACCACCGGCGCCACGACCGAGGGCGAGGCGGCCGCGGCCGCCCAGCAGGACGCCTCCGAGGCGAAGTAGTCCCTGCTCCACGCACCTCCCGCACGGCCCGCACTACCGGACAGCCCGTCGACGAAGGTCGACGGGCTGTCCGTCCTTGGGGAACGGCAGCGACCGGTTGTCGAGCGGCGCGACGTACGACGGATCGACGCTCCACTCGTAGGACCGCAGCAGGTGGTGCATCACCGCGGTCACCTCCATCCCCGCGAAGAACATGCCCAGGCACTTGTGCACCCCGCCGCCGAACGGCTCCCAGGCGAAGCGGTGGCTCTTGTCCTCGCGACGCTCGGGTGAGAAGCGCTCGGGGTCGAAGGCCGTCGGGTCGGTCCACAGCTCGGGCATCAGGTGGGAGAACTGGGCCGCCACGGTGACGAACGTGCCGGCCGGGATGCGCACGCCCTCGACCACCACGTCCTTGACCGCGCGGCGTACGACGACCGGCACGGGCGCCCGCAGCCGCAGGCACTCCCTCATCACCAGGTCGAGGGAGGTGAGCGAGTCGAGCTCGGTCAGGGTGGGGCGGTCGGACGTCCGCGCACTCAGCGCGTCGGACTCGCCGCGACAGCGCTCCTGCCACTCGGGGTGCTGGCCGAGGTACTGCATCATCGTCGACAGCGTGATCGTCGAGGTGTCGTGGGCGGCCATCATCAAGAAGATCATGTGGTTGACGACGTCGTCGTCGCTGAACCGCTCGCCGTCCTCGGTCTCGATGTGGCACAGCTGGGAGAACAGGTCGTCGGTGACCCGCGCGCGCCGCGACGGCAGGTAGTGCCGCAGCCACCGCTCGAGCACCTCGCGGCCCCGGTGGCCGCGGCCCCAGCGCGTGAACGGCAGGTCCTTGCGCACCAGGGCCGAGGCCGACTGCACGCAGGCGATGAACGCCCGGTTGACCTGCTCCATCTCCTGCGGGGTCGAGTCCTCGGCGCCGCCCATGAAGATGTCGGCGGCCACGTCGAGAGTCAGCTGCTTGAGCGCGGGATAGGTCCGGTACGCCGGATCCGTGTCCGGCCACGTGGCCAGGCCGCGCTCGATCGCCGGGTGCATGCCCGCGGCATAGCCCTCCAGACGCGGGCGGGTGAAGGCCTCCTGCATGATCCGGCGGTGCAGGTGGTGCTCCTCGAAGTCGAGCAACATCAGGCCACGGTGGAAGAACGGGCCCACGAGCCGGGTCCAGGCCGGTCCGTTGGCGAACGCCTTGTCGCGGTTGGTCAGCGCCGCCTGGCAGGCGTCGGGCCCGAGCAGCATCACCCAGCGGTCGCCGAGGATCGGCAGCGGCGCGACCGGGCCGTAGTGCTCCCACTGCCGCTGGAACAGCGCGACCGGGTCCTTGGCGTAGGCGAACGCGCGGCCCAGGAACGGCACGCCGCGGTCCTCACGGCGTACGGCGGGCAGCTCGCGGACGGGGACACTAGTGGCCGAGGTCACATACCGACGGTATCCCAGAGTCGGTCGAGGGGCCACCACGTCGGTCGAGGTGCGAGGAGCCCCGGCGACGAACCTCGAGACCACCGCAGCGAAGGACCGGCCCGACCACACGGTCGGGGCTGGCAGCCGATCCTGCGCTGGTCTCGAGGCTCGTCGCCGGGGCTCCTCGCACCTCGACCGGCGTCGAGACCCCTAGCGGAAGCGCCGCAGGCGCAGCGAGTTGAGCACCACGAACACTGACGAGAACGCCATCGCGCCGCCCGCGATCATCGGGCTGAGCAGGCCGGCGGCGGCCAGCGGGATCGCCGCGACGTTGTAGCCGAACGCCCAGACCAGGTTGCCGCGGATGGTGCCGAGGGTGCGACGCGACAGCCGGATCGCGTCGGCGGCGAGCCGTAGGTCGCCGCGGACCAGCACCAGGTCGCCGGCCTCCATGGCCACGTCGGTGCCGGTGCCCATGGCGAGCCCGAGGTCGGCCCGGGCCAGCGCGGCGGCGTCGTTGACGCCGTCGCCGACCATGGCGACCGCGTGGCCCTCGTCCTGCCACCGGCGTACGACGTCCGCCTTGTCGGCCGGCAGGACGCCGGCGACCACGTGGTCGCCGGCGATGCCCACCTCGGCCGCGACCGCGCGGGCCACGACCTCGTGGTCACCGGTCAGCAGCACCGGCGTCAGCCCGAGGGCGCGCAGCCGGGCGACGGCCTCGGCCGAGGTGGCCTTGACGGTGTCGGCGACGACGAGCACCCCGCGGGCGGCGCCGTCCCAGGCGACCGCGACGGCCGTGCCGCCACCCGCCCTGGCCTCGTCGACGGCCCGCCGGAGGTCATCGGACAGCGGGAGCCCCCGCTCGGCGAGCAGCGTCGGACGGCCGACCAGGACGTGCCGCCCGTCGACCCGGCCCTCGACACCGAGGCCGGCGAGGTTGACGAACCCGTCGACCGGCAGGGGGTGCTCGACCCCCGCGGTGATCGCGCGGGCGATCGGGTGCTCCGAGGCGCGCTCGAGGGCGGCTGCGAGCTCGAGGGTGCGGGGGTCGCCGTGCACGGACCGCAGCGCCATCGCGCCGGTGGTGACGGTGCCGGTCTTGTCGAGCAGGACGACGTCGATGCGCCGGGCCTGCTCGAGCGCCTCGGGCCCCTTGACCAGGATGCCGAGCTGGGCGCCGCGGCCGGTGCCGACGAGCAGCGCGGTGGGGGTCGCCAGGCCGAGCGCGCACGGGCAGGCGATGACCAGCACGGCGACCGCGGCGGTGATGGCGGCTGCCGTGCCCGCCCCGGTGCCGATCCAGAAGCCCAGCGTGGCGGCGGAGATCGCCAGGACGACGGGCACGAACACCCCGGACACCCGATCGGCCAGGCGCTGCGCGGCGGCCTTGCCGCTCTGGGCGTCCTCGACCAGGCGCGCCATCTGGGCCAGCTGCGTCTCGGCGCCGACGCGGGTCGCGCGGACCACGAGCCGCCCGCCGGCGTTGACGGTCGCGCCGACGACCGCGTCGCCGGGACCCACCTCGACCGGCACCGACTCGCCGGTGAGCAGGGAGGTGTCGACGGCCGAGCTGCCCTCGACGACCTCGCCGTCGGTGGCGACCTTGTCGCCGGGGCGCACGACGAACACGTCGCCGACGACCAGGTCGGCGGCGGGGACACGGGTCTCGCGCCCGTCGCGCAGGACGGCGACGTCGCGGGCACCGAGGTCGAGCAGGGCCCGCAGCGCGGCGCCGGCCTGGCGCTTGGACCGGACCTCGATCCAGCGTCCGAGCAGCACCAGGGTCGTGACCCCGGCGGCGGCCTCGAGGTAGATCGTGCCCGCCCCGTCGGTGCGCTCGATGACCAGCCGGAAGGGGTGGGTCATCCCGATCGTGCCGGCGGTGCCCCACAGCAGCGCGTAGAGCGACCAGCCGAACGCGGCGAGCACCCCGACCGAGACGAGCGTGTCCATGGTGGCGGCACCGTGGCGCAGGTTGGTCCACGCGGCCCGGTGGAACGGCAGGGCCCCCCACACCACGACGGGCGCGGCCAGGGTCAGCGAGAGCCACTGCCAGCCGTCGACCTGGACCGCCGGCCACATCGCCATCACGACGACGGGGACGCTGAGCAGGGCGCTGATCACGACGCGGTCGCGCAGCGCCCGCGCCGGGTCGGTGACCCCCTCCGGCCGTACGTCGCGCGCGAGGGCCGGCAGCGCGGCGGCGTACCCCGCGGCCTCGACGGTCGCGAGGAGGTCGTCGGTGGTGACGTGGTCGGCGTAGGAGACACGCGCCTTCTCGGTGGCGTAGTTGACGCTCGCCTCGACGCCGTCGAGCTTGTTGAGCTTGCGCTCGATCCGGTGGGCGCAGGACGCGCAGGTCATGCCGGTGATGGCGAGCTCGGTGGTCTCAGTGCCCGCCATCGGTCCCCACCTCCGCGGTCGGCGCGTGGCTGGGGCTGTCGGTCGGAGCAGGACCGATCGGCCCCACGGGCCCGGTGGCGCGGCCGACGCCCATCGCCACGGCGACGATCACGACCAGCCCGGCGACGAAGGCGGTGAGGCGCAGGGCGACGCTCACGTGAGTGAGTAGCCGGCCTCCTCGACGGCCGCCCGCACGGCGTCGTCGGGGAGGGGCTGGTCGCTGTGGACGGTGAGGGCGCCCGAGGCGAGGTCGACGGCGACGTCGGTGACCCCGGCGATCTCCGAGACCTCCTCGGTGACCGAGGCGACGCAGTGCGCGCAGGTCATCCCGGCAACGGTGTAGGTGTGGGTGTCGGTCATGACTTCACCAGCCTGGCGATCGCAGCGGATGCTTCCTTGAGCTTGGCCTCGGCCTCGGGGCCGCCGGCCCTGGCGGCGTCGAGCACGCAGTGGCCCATGTGCTCGTCGACCAGCCCGAGCGCCACGGCCTGCAGCGCCTTGGTGACCGCCGAGACCTGGGTGAGGATGTCGATGCAGTAGGTGTCGTTGTCGATCATCCGCTCGATGCCGCGGACCTGACCCTCGATGCGCCTCATCCGCTTGAGGTAGTCGTCCTTGCGTCCGGCGTAGCCGGGGGTGGCGTGCTCCATGCCGACTACCATACCCCCCTAGGGTAATCAGACGACCCAGGGTGGGGTTCAGGCGTCGCGGACCGTCCCGTCGTCGGCGTACTCGACGCGGGTGAAGTCGACCGCCCTGCGGGCGTTGACGATCGAGGTCATCACGACCTCCCCGATCCGGCCGTCGCGGTCGAAGACGGCGGCGGTGCCGACCGCGATGCCGTCGTGCTCGACGCGGTCGAGGGCGGCCAGGCCGACCTCGGTGCCGCGCGGCAGCCGGGCCAGGGCGAGGGTGATGTCGGTGTTGATGTGCTGGACGCCCTCGCTGCCCCAGTTGGTGACGAGGCTGGCGCCGTCGGCGGTCGCGGCCGCCGCCTGGTACGGCGTGAGCGGCTCACCGCGCACGATGGGCACGGCGCTGCTCCACGAGGTCTTGCGCGAGGCGTTCTGGTGGTCGCCGAAGCGCTGCGACCAGCCGGCCTCGCTGTGCACGAACGGCACCCGTGGCTCGGTCGTGGGGGGTGCGACCTCCGCTGGGGGCGGTCGGTGCTCGTCGGTCGGCGACCAGACCTCCCCCGACGCCGGGGTGGCCACGACGAGGAACAGCACCGAGGCGCGCGCCACCCGCTCGCCGTCCTGGCGCAGGGTGACGTCGACCAGGCAGATCCGCGGTCCCTCGCGCACGACCTCGGCGCTGAGGTGGAACGGCTTCATGGCCGCGGGGCGGAACAGGTCGACCGAGTGGCGCGCGGGCCGCAGGTCGTCGCGGCCCAGGTCGGCGACGGTCCGCTCGGCGGTGCGGGCCAAGGCGCCGCTGATCGCGACGCCGTGGACCTGCTCGGTGCTCCACGAGCTGCGGGCCAGGTCGGTCGGCAGCAGGACGTCGCCGTCGGGCTTGCCGTCGGGGTCAAGGGTGAAGAAGGCCACGGAGGAGAGGTCCACGCGCGCACGCTAGTGGTCGGTCGGTTGGCGGCAGTGACCAGGATGGAGGGGTGAACCTCGCCGACCCGCTGACCCTGCCCCACGGCCCCACCTGGCCCAACCGCTTCGCCCTCGCTCCCCTGACCAACAAGCAGAGCAGCCTCGACGGCACGCTCTCCGACGACGAGCTCCGCTGGCTCGTCGCCCGCGCCGAGGGCGGGTTCGGCCTGACGATGACCTGCGCGGCGTACGTCGCCCGGGCCGGCAACGCGTGGCCGGGCCAGCTGGGCGTGTCCAGCGACGACCACCTGCCCGGCCTGACCCGGCTGGCCGACGCCATCCGCGCGGCCGGGGGCGTCTCGTCCGTGCAGCTGCACCACGGCGGGCTGCGGGCCGACGCCGCCGTCTCCGGGGAGCCGCTGGTCGCCCCCTGGGACGACCCGGCCAAGGGCGCCCGCGCGCTGACGACCGCCGAGGTGCGCCGGGCCGTCGACGACTTCGTCGCCGCGGCGGTCCGTTCCGAGCGGGCCGGGTTCGACGGGGTGCAGGTGCACGGCGCCCACGGCTACCTCGCCGCCCAGTTCCTCGACGCCCGCAAGAACGACCGGACCGACGACTACGGCGGCGACCTCACCGGACGCTCCCGCTTCCTGCGCGAGGTGCTGCGCGGCATCCGCGAGAGCACGGGCGCCGACTTCCAGACCGCCGTACGGCTCTCGCCGGAGCGGTTCGGCACCGACCTCGACGAGGCCGTCTCGCTCACCGCGGACGTGCTCGCCTCGGGCCTGGTCGACCACCTCGACCTCTCGCTGTGGGACGTGCGCAAGCCGGTGCACGGCACCGCTGCGGAGCGACCCGAGGACGACCTGCTCATCGACCGGTTCACCGGCCTCGAGCGGCACGGCGTCCGCCTCGGGGTCGCCGGCAAGGTGCTCTCGGCCGCCGACGCGGCCTGGTGCGTGGAGCGGGGGGCCGACTTCGTCACCGTCGGCACCGGCGCGATCCTCCACCACGACTTCCCGCGGCGTGCCCTCGCCGACCCGACCTGGTCGAGCCTCCCCCAGCCCGTCACCCGCGCCCACCTCGAGGCCGAGTCCGTCGGCCCGGTGTTCGTCGACTACCTCGCCACCCAGTGGGACGACTTCGTCTCGGCCTGAGCGCGGCCGGCTCCCGGCGGGCGTGGCCGGCGAGATCGTCACCCGTGTGCGGGCCGCCCGTAGCCTGGGGTCATGACCGCCGAGACCGTGCCGACCCCGCCCACGGCGCCGACGCTGCCGGTCACGCTCACCCACCACTTCGCCGACACCCTCCCCGAGCTCGCGGTCGAGTGGCAGGCCGAGCCCGCCCCCGACCCGCAGCTGCTCGTGCTCAACGAGCCGCTGGCCGTCGAGCTCGGTCTGGACCCGGCGTGGCTGCGCACCGACGACGGCGTCCGGTTCCTGGTCGGCGACCTGCTGCCCGACGGGGCCCGTCCGGTCGCGCAGGGCTACGCCGGCCACCAGTTCGGCGGCTACTCGCCGCGGCTCGGCGACGGCCGCGCGCTGCTGCTCGGCGAGCTCACCGACCCCGCCGGCCGGCTCCGCGACCTGCACCTCAAGGGCTCGGGCCGCACCCCGTTCTCGCGCGGCGGCGACGGGTTCGCCGTCGTCGGCCCGATGCTGCGCGAGTACGTCGTCAGCGAGGCGATGCACGCGCTCGGCATCCCCACGACCAGGTCGCTGGCCGTGGTCGCCACGGGGCGCGCCGTGCAGCGCGACTGGTCGATGCCGGGGGCGCTGCTGGTGCGGGTGGCCTCGAGCCATCTGCGGGTCGGGTCGTTCCAGTACGCCCGCGCGCTGACCGCCCAGCCCGGGCCTCGGTCCGGCGACCTCGGCCTCCTGCACCGCCTCGTCGACCACGCCATCAGCCGCCACCACCCCGCTGCGGCCGACGCGGACGACCCGGCCCTCGCGCTCCTCGAGGCCGTCGTCGCGGCGCAGGCCGACCTGGTGGCGCAGTGGATGCTCGTCGGCTTCGTCCACGGCGTGATGAACACCGACAACGTGACGATCTCCGGCGAGACCATCGACTACGGGCCGTGCGCGTTCCTCGAGGCCTTCGACCCCACGACCACCTTCAGCTCGATCGACGAGGGCGGGCGCTACGCCTACGGCAACCAGCCCCAGATCACCGAGTGGAACCTCGCCCGCCTGGCCGAGGCCATCCTCCCGCTGCTCCACGACGACGAGGCCGAGGCGATCACCATCGCCACCACGGCCCTGCACGGCTTCCGGCCCCGGTACGCCGCGGCGTGGGACGCCGGCTGGCGGGCCAAGCTGGGCCTGGCGCCGGAGTCGTCCCCCGCGAGCGAGGAGGTCGTGACCGGGCTCCTCGAGCTCCTGCAGACCGACCACCCCGACCTGACCTCCTTCCTCGTCCACCTGCGCGACGGCACCGCCCGCGACCACGTCCTCGATATCGCGGCCTTCGACGCCTGGCACGAGCGCTGGGTCGCCCTGGGGCCCGACCACGACCTGATGGCGCGGACCAACCCCGTGCGGGTCCCGCGCAACCACCTCGTCGAGGCGGCCCTGACCGCCGCCGACGCCGGCGACCTCACCAGCCTCGCGCCGCTGCTCGAGGCCGTCACGGCGCCGTACGGCGACCGGCCCGACCGACCCGACCTGGCGGCGTACGCCGAGCCGGGACCGGCAGGAGAGGGCTATGTCACCTATTGCGGCACCTGACCGCCTCCGGCTGGGTAAGGTCCGGATCCTGGGACCGGCGCAACACGACAGGATCCGATGAACGAGCTCAGTGCGTCCGAGTCGACGGCTCGCGTGCTCATCGAGACGGTCGAGCGACTCTCCACGGCGACGTCGCTGGAGCGGGTGACCCAGGTCGTCACCGAGGCGGTGCGCCGCGCGCTCGGCTGTGACGGCGCGACCTTCGTGCTGCGCGACGACGACTCGTGCCACTACGTCGACGAGCACGCGATCAGCCCGCTGTGGAAGGGCGGCCGCTTCCCGCTGACCGCCTGCGTCAGCGGCTGGGCGATGCTCAACCGGCAGGCCGTGGTCATCCCCGACATCTACGCCGACGACCGCATCCCCCACGACGCCTACCGGCCGACGTTCGTGCACAGCCTGGTGATGGCACCCATCCGCAGCGCCGACCCGATCGGCGCCCTGGGCGCCTACTGGGCCGAGCACCACGACGCCGACGCCGAGGAGGTGCGGCTGCTCGGCATCATCGCCAACAGCGCCGCCGTCGCCCTCGACAACCTCGAGCTGCGCGGCATCGTCCTGCGCCGCGTCGCCGAGCGCGACGACCTCGCGCGGCGGGCCGACGAGCTCGAGGAGGCGATCTACACCGTCGCCCACGACCTGCGCAGCCCCCTCGGCGCGATCCTCGGCTATGCCGAGCTGCTCGACGACATCGTCGTGGCGTCGCCGGCGATCGACGAGACCGGCAAGGCCCGCGTGTTCGCCGGCACCATCGTCGAGTCCGGCCAGCGGATGGCCCGCCAGATCGACGTGATGCTCGGGCTCTACCGGATCACCAGTCGGCCCATCGAGCCGGCGCCGGTCGACCTCAGCGCCGTCGCGCGGCGGGTCGCCGACGACCTCAGTGCCCGCACCGGCCGTCGGCAGATCGACATCAGCATCGAGGACGGCCTGCGCGTCGTCGCCGATCCGACCCTCACCCACCTGATGCTCGAGAACCTCCTCGGCAACGCCGTCAAGTACACCGGCAAGAAGGACCACGCCCACATCGAGCTCGCGGCGGTCGTGGCCGGGGTCGGGGCCGGGGTCGGGGCCACCCGCGTCGACCGGGTCGAGCCGCTCGCCACGTTCGTGGTGCGCGACAACGGCGACGGCTTCGCGCCCGAGGAGGCCGAGCGGCTGTTCCAGCCGCTGACGCGGCTGCACTCCGACGACGACTTCCCCGGCACCGGGCTGGGCCTCGCCTCGGTGGCGCGGATCGTGGAGATGCATGGTGGAGCGGTGCGCGCCGAGGGCGAGAAGTCGGTCGGGGCGGCGTTCTACTTCTCGCTGCCGACAGCGGTCTGACCCCGCCGCTCGAGCAGCACGACCACCTCGGCGTGGTCGGTGTGCGGGAACATGTCGAGCAGCCGCGCCTCACGGGCGACGTACGACGGCAGGGCGGCCAGGTCGCGGGCCAGCGACCCGAGGTGGCAGCTGGAGTAGACGATCGTGCTCGCGGCGCCCGCCTCGAGCGTCGCGCACAGCGCCGGGCCCAGGCCGCGCCGTGGTGGGTTGACCACGACGAGGTCGGCGTCGGGCACGCCGGTCGCGGTGGCGTCCGCGGCGGCGAACGTGACGTCGGTCAGACCCAGCTCGGCGGCAGTGGTGCGGGCGCTCGCGACGGCCTGCTCGCTGACCTCCACGCCGTGCACGCGGCGCCCGGGGGCCGCGAGGTGCAGCGCGAACCCGCCGACCCCGCAGTAGAGGTCGAGCACCGACGTCGGCGCGACCCGGTCGGCCCACCCGCGCGCCTGGCGGTAGAGCTCGGCCGCGACCGCGGTGTTGGTCTGGAAGAAGCTGCGCGGCCCGAGGTGGAGGCCGATGCCGGCCACCTCGACCGTGAGCGTGCCGCGCGCGGTGAGCAGCACCTCCTCCTCGCCCTCGAGCACCGCCTTGTGGTCGGGCTGCCGGTTGGCGCTGACCACCACGACCTCCGGGTGCGCGGCGAGGAACCCCGGCAGGTGCTTGCGCAACCGCGGCAGAGGCTCGGTCGACCGCAGCACCCAGCGCACCAGGAACTCGCCGCCCGGCGACTCGGTGACCAGCACGTGCTTGAGCTCCCCGCGACGCGTCGCGACGTCGTACGGCGTGAGGCCGGCGGTCGTGACCAGCGCGGCGAGCGAGGGCAGCAGCGCGTGCATCGCCGGGGAGTAGAGCCCACAGCCGCGTAGGTCGACCCCTCGTCCGTCGGTGTCGAGGATGCCGAGCGTGGGCTCCTCGACCGTGCCCGCGACCACCATCTTGGCCTTGTTGCGGAAGCCACCCTCGGCGCTCGCCACCGGCGCCAGCCAGACCAGGCCGGGGTGGTCGGCCAGCGCGGCGCGCGCGTGGGCGTCCTTGGCGGCGAGCTGGTCGGCGTACGGCGTCAGCAGGTGGGTGCAGGAGCGGCACAGTCCTGCGTCGAAGTAGCCGCACTGCATCGAGACAGCCTACGGACGAGCACCGCCGCCACGCCGGTCGAGGTGCGAGGCCGGCCACGGCCGAGCCTCGAGACCAGCGCAAGGACAGCTCGAGTCGACCTGCACCTGCGGGGTCTCGAGGCTCGTCGCTGGCGCTCCTCGCACCTCGACCGACATGGGGTGGTCAGGGGTTGAGCATCCGCTCGATGTGGGCCGGCAGGTCGGGGTAGCGCTGGAGGTGGGCGCCGCCGTTGAGGTCGAGGTTCTCGCCGGTCATCCACGCCGACTCGGCGCCGCACAGGAACGCCACGGCCGCGGCGACCTCCTCGACGGTGCCGGGGCGGCCGAGCGGGGTGTTGTCGACGTAGTCCTCGCGCACGCCGGGCACGTCCATGGCCGGAGCGGTGAGCGGCGTGACGACCAGGCCGGGTGAGACCGTGTTGACGCGGATGCCGTGCCGCCCGAGCTCGAGGGCGGTGACCTGGGCGAGCATGACCAGGCCCGCCTTGGCCGCGCAGTACGCCGCCAGGCCGGGTCCCGGCTGCCGGGCGTTGAGCGAGGCGAGGGTCACCAGCGAGCCGGGCGTGCCGAGCCGGACCAGCTGACGGCCGGCATGCTTGAGCACCAGGAAGCCCCCGGTCAGGCAGACGTCGACGACAGCGCGGAACTCGGCCGCGTCGTGGTCGACGACGGCGCCGAAGGTGCTGATCCCGGCGGCGTTGACCACCGCGTCGAGGCGGCCGTGCTGCTCGACGACCCCGGCGAACAGCGCCTCGACGCCGACCTCGTCGGTCACGTCGACCTCGACCACACCCGCACCGGGCGTGCGGTCGGCGACCACCACGTCGTACCCGTCGGCGCGCAGGCGCACGGCGATCCCGGCCCCGAGGCCGGAGGCCCCGCCGACGACGACGGCGACCCGGTCGAGGCGGTCGAGGCGGGTCGGCGTGCTCACGAGGCCACCATGGTCTTGGCCCAGCCGTAGTCGGCCTTGCCCGACGGCGAGCGTTGCACGACGGGCACGCGGACCACCGCCTTCGGCAGCTTGTAGCGCGCGACGTGCTCGGCCGCGGCCGCGACCAGCTCGTCGTCGGTGACGTCGGCGCCCTCCTCGAGCGCGACGACGGCGACCACCTCGGCACCCCAGCGTTCGGAGGGGCGGCCGGCGACCACCACGTCGCGCACGGCGCGGTGCGACATCATCGCCCGCTCGACCTCCTCGGCGAAGATCTTCTCGCCGCCGGAGTTGATGGTCACCGACTCGCGTCCGAGCAGCCTCACGCTGCCGTCCTCGAGCAGGTCGGCACGGTCGCCGGGCACCGACCACCGCACGCCATCGATGACGGGGAAGGTGCGGGCGGTCTTGTCGGCGTCGCCGAGATAGCCGAGCGGGACCCTGTCGCGCCGGGCCAGCCAGCCGCCGGTCTCGCCGGGCGCCAGGGGGCGGGTCAGGTCGTCGCTCAGCACGGCGGTGTCGCTCTGCGGCGTGAACCGCGCGGCCTCGACCTCGGCCCCCTTGAGCGACATCGAGCTCATCTGCAGCCCGGTCTCGGAGGAGCCGGCCGCGTCCATGATCAGGATGTGGGGCAGGGCGGTGAGGATCCGCTCGCGGGTCGAGGGCGACAGCGGCGCCGCACCGTTGTTGATCGCGCCGAGGCCCGAGAGGTCGTAGCGCCCGGTCTCGACCTCCTCGACCAGCGGGAGCGCCACGGCGTCCCCGACGACCGGGATGCTCACGCACCGCTCGGCCACCGCGACGCGCAACGCGTCGGCGGCGTCGAAGCGGTGCACGTCGCTCGGGATCGCGATCAGGCCCCCGCCGGTGATCATGTGGAACGTCGACCACTGCGCGGCACCGTGCATGAACGGCGGGATCATCAGGATGTTCATCCGGCCGTTGCCGGACGCGGCGTGCGCCGCGATCGCCTCGTAGGACTGGAACGGGTCCGTCGTGCCGAACGGCGTGCCGCCCATCGAGGACACGTAGATGTCGTGCTGGCGCCAGAGCACGCCCTTGGGCGTGCCGGTGGTGCCGCCGGTGTAGACGATGTAGAGGTCGTCGCCGCTGGGTGTCGGCATGCCGTCCGTCGGGGCAGGCGTCCTGAGCGCCTCCTCGTAGTCGACGGCGCCGGGCAGCAGCGCGTTGCCGGAGCCGTCGGCGACCTGCACGAGCACCTCGAGCTGCGGCAGCCGGTCGCGGATCGCGGCCACCTGCGGGGCGAACTCCGCGTGGTAGACGAGCGCCCGTGCGCCGGCGTCGGTGAGGAGGTAGAGCAGCTCCTCCTCGACGTAGCGGTAGTTGACGTTGAACGGCGCGACGCGGGCCCGGTAGCCGGCGATCATCGTCTCGAGGTACTCGTTGCCGTTGCGCAGGTAGATGCCGACGTGGTCCTGGCCCGACTCGTGCCCGGCGAGCGCGTCGCGCTCGGTGTGGCAGCCGAGCCCGGCGGCGACCAGGAAGTGGGCCAGGCCGTCCACGCGCGCGTCCAGGGCGGCGTACGTCAGGCGCCGGTCGCGCCAGACCATCACCTCCTGCTCCGGCACGGCGCGGGCGACCGCGCGGAAGACGGAGGACAGGGTGAACCCACGCTGATCTGCCACAGACGCCAAAGTAGAACTTGTTCTAGTATGCGGCAAGGCTCCCGGGTGGACAGATGTCCAGTTTCTTCTTGACGCGTGTCAAAAGCGTCGTACCCTCGTCGAGTGACCCAGACCACACCCACCGGCCCACCCACCGGCCTGCCCACCGTGGCCGTGATCGGCGCCGGCATCAGCGGCCTCACCTCCGCCAAGATGCTCGCCGACTACGGCGTCCCCGTGACGGTCTTCGAGGCCTCCGACCGGGTCGGCGGCAACTGGGCGTTCGGCAACCCCAACGGGCACAGCAGCGCCTACCGCTCGCTGCACATCGACACGTCCAAGCACCAGCTGTCCTTCAAGGACTTCCCGATGCCCGACGACTACCCCGACTTCCCCCACCACACCGAGATCAAGGCCTACCTCGACGCCTACGCCGACGCCTTCGGCCTGCGCGAGCTGATCGAGTTCGAGAACCGGGTGATCCACGCCGAGCGGCTGCCCGCCGACCAGGGAGGCGGGTGGGAGCTCGAGGACCAGACCGGCGCCAGGCGACACTTCGACCTGCTGGTGGTCGCCAACGGCCACCACTGGGACCCGCGGATGGCCGACTTCCCCGGGGAGTTCACCGGCGAGTCGATCCACTCCCACCACTACGTCGACCCACAGACCCCGCTGGCCTTCACCGGCAAGCGGATCCTCGTGGTCGGCCTGGGCAACAGCGCCGCCGACATCACCGTCGAGCTGTCGCAGAAGTCGCTGCAGAACACGGTCACCCTCTCGACGCGCTCCAGCGCGTGGATCGTGCCGAAGCTGATGTTCGGCAAGCCGGCCGACATGAACTACCGCACCAGCCCGCACATCCCGCTCGCCTGGCAGCGCAAGTTCGTGCAGAAGATGCAGTTCATGACGGCGTCCGACCCGACGCTCTACGGCCTGCCCAAGCCCAACCACAAGTTCTTCGAGGCCCACCCGACCCAGTCGGCCGAGCTGCCCCTGCGGCTGACCTCGGGCGACGTGACGCCCAAGCCCAACGTCTCCCGCCTCGACGGCAGCTGCGTCCACTTCGAGGACGGCACGTCGAGCGAGTTCGACGTGATCATCTACGCCACCGGCTACAACATCACCTTCCCGTTCTTCGACGAGAGCTTCATCAGCGCGCCGGACAACGCGATCCCGCTGTTCAAGCGGATGTTCAAGCCCGGCATCGACGACCTGGTGTTCATGGGCTTCGCCCAGTCGACGCCGACGCTGTTCCCGTTCGTCGAGGCCCAGGCCCGCCTGCTCGGCGCCTACGCGATCGGGCGCTACCGGCTGCCCGACGTCGCCGAGATGGAGCGGGTGATCCTCGCCGACCAGCAGCTCTACACCGGTCACGTCCTGGACCGCCCCCGGCACACCCAGCAGCTCGACTACTTCGTCTACGAGCACAACCTGCGCGTCAAGGAGCTGCCCGCCGGCCTGGCCAGGGCTCGCTCGTGAGCGGCCATACGAAGGGCGACGCGCGGCGTACGGCGCTGCTCGAGTCGCTCGACCTGCAGCTGCAGGAGTCGAGCCTCGACTCGATCACCATCGCCGACATCTCGCGGCGGGCCGGGGTGACCCGGTCAGCGTTCTACTTCTACTTCGAGAACAAGGCGCAGGCCACCGCCGCGCTCATGGAGGAGCTGTACGACGAGTCCGTCGTCGCGGCCGCCGCCCTCGACGGCGACGACCCGCCGGCCGCGCGCGTCGAGGCCATGGTGCGCGGACTGTTCGGCGCCTGGGACCGCCACCAGCACCTGTTCCGCGCGATGCTCGACGCCCGGGCGACCAACACCGCGGTGCGCGAGATGTGGGACGCCGACCGGGAGTCCTTCGTCCCCCACCTCGCCACGGTGATCGAGGCCGCCGGCCACCCCGCCCCGGCCGCGCTCGCGTCGGTCCTGCTCGAGCTCAACGACCGCATGCTCGAGCGCCTCGCGCTCGGCGGCGGCCTCACCCGCGACCAGCTGATCGACACCGTCGTGTCGATCTGGCTCCGCTCGATCTACGGCCACGGTGGTTGAGGAGGTTGCGCTAGCAACCGTCTCGAAACCACCTCACGCGACAAGGAGCTCCTGATGACCACCCCATCCTCCACCACGTTCCTCTCCGGCGGCGACACGATCGACGCCTGGCACTTCGCCGGCGCACCCGACCGCCCGGTCGTCGTGATGGCGCACGGCCTGGCCGGCACCAAGGACTCCGGCCTGGCCGAGTTCGCCGCCCCGCTCGCTGCCGCCGGCTACCACGTGCTGGCCTTCGACTACCGCGGCTTCGGCGCCTCGGGCGGCACCCCGCGCCAGACGGTGTCGGTCGCCGCGCAGCAGGACGACTACCGCGCGGCGGTCGACGCCGCCCGCAAGCTGCCCGGTGTCGACCCCGCCCGGGTCGTGCTCTGGGGCGTCTCGCTCGCCGGCGGCCACGTGTTCGCGGTCGCGGCCGGCCGCGACGACATCGCCGCGGTGGTGGCCGTGACGCCCCTCGTCGACGGGATGGCGGCCGGACGCCTGGCCCTGCAGCACCACACGCTCGGGTCGATCGCGCGCAGCACCGCCCTCGGCGTACGCAGCAAGGTCGGCAGCACGGTCGGGCGGACGGCCCGGACGATGCCCGTCGTCGCCCGCCCGGGCGAGCTCGGCGCACTCACCCTCGACGGCTGCCTCGAGGACTACCTCGCGATCGCCGGACCGACGTGGGTCAACGAGGTCGACGCGGCCGTCGGGCTCGAGCTCGGCAAGCACCGCCCGGCCAAGCTGGCCAAGACGGTCTCGGCCCCGGTGCTCGTGCAGGTCGCCGACTTCGACCGCAGCGCTCCCCCGCAGGCGTCGATGAAGGCGGCGTTCGACGCGCGGGCCCAGGTGCGCCACTACCCCGGCGACCACTTCGACCTCTACGCCGGCAAGCCGTGGTTCGAGGCCGCCTCGCGGCACCAGGTCGAGTTCCTCGACCGCACGCTCGCATGAGGCGACGGGGTTTCGAGGCTCGCAAGCTCGCACCTCAACCGCCGTCTGCTCGCAAGCTCGCACCTCAACCGCCGTCTGCTCGCAAGCTCGCACCTCAACCGCCGTCTGCTCGCAAGCTCGCACCTCAACCGCCGTCGCACTACGACGTCCTCGTCATCGGCTCGGGCTTCGGCGGGAGCGTCACCGCCCTGCGGCTGAGCGAGAAGGGCTACCGGGTCGGCGTGCTCGAGACGGGTCAGCGCTGGACCGACGCCGACTTCGAGGGGCAGGGCTCGCGCGACCTGCTGTGGGCGCCACGACTCGGGATGCTCGGGCCGATGCGGCTGAGCATGCTGGGCGAGATCTCCCTGTTCAGCGCGGTCGGCGTCGGGGGCGGCTCGCTCATCTACGCCAACACGCTCTACGAGCCGCACGACGCGTTCTACGACGACCCGTCGTGGCGCGCCATCACCGACTGGCGCGCGGAGCTGGCGCCCTACTACGAGCAGGCCAGGCGGATGCTCGGCGTCACCACCAACCCGCGGCTGTGGCCGGCCGACGAGCTGGTCCGCGAGGTCGCCGCCGACCTCGGGGTCGAGTCGACCTTCCAGCCGACCGACGTGGGCGTGTTCTTCGACGAGGAGGCGCCGGGGGGCGAGGTCGCCGACCCGTTCTTCGGTGGCGCCGGCCCGACCCGGCGTGCGTGCGTGCACTGCGCGCGGTGCACCTCGGGCTGCCCGTTCAACGCCAAGAACACCCTGCCCAAGAACTACCTGCACCTCGCCGAGGCCGCCGGTGCCGTCGTCCACGAGCTGAGCGAGGTGACCGACGTCCGTCCGCGTCCGGCCCGGGACGGAGGCGGGTTCACGGTCATCGCGCGGCACCCGCGGCACCGCCGGACCACCCGCACGTTCACCGCCGACCAGGTCGTCGTCTCCGCCGCCGCCCGTGGCACCCAGGCCCTGCTCCACGCGCTGCGCGCCTCGGGCTCGCTGCCAGCGTTGTCGCCCCGACTCGGTGAGCTGTCGCGGTCCAACTCCGAGGCCATCGTCAACGTGCTGGCCCGCACGCCGCAGGGCTTCTCACAGGGCGTCGCCATCACGTCGTCGTTCCACCCCGAGCCGCACACCCACGTCGAGCTCTGCCGCAGCAACGCCATGCAGGACAAGGGTGCCGTCCTCAACGTCCCGCTCGTCGACGGCGGTGCGGGCCGGCTGCGCCGCTTCGTCGCCGACCAGGTACGCCGCCCGGGCCCGTTGCTGCGCACCCGCCGCCTGGCCCGCTCCTCCGAGCGGACCCTGTCGCTGCTCGTCATGCAGTCCCTCGACAACTCACTGACCTCCTTCCTGCACCGCGGCCGCCTGCGCACCCGCGTCGGCACCGGCGCCCCCAACCCCTCGTGGCTCCCCGTCGCCCACGACGTCGCGCGACGCCTGGCCCGCAAGGTCGGCGGCGACGCCACCTCGCTGGCCAGCGACCTGGTCGGGGCCCCGGCGACGGCCCACTACGTCGGCGGCGCGGTCATCGGCGCGACGGCCGCCGACGGGGTCGTCGACCCCTACCACCGGGTCCACGGCCACCCGGGTCTGCACGTCATCGACGGCTCGACCATCGGCGCCAACCTCGGCGTCAACCCGTCCCTCACCATCACCGCGATGGCCGAGCGCGCCACGGCCCTGTGGCCCAACCGAGGCGAGCCGGACCCCCGGCCCGCACTCGGCGAGGCCTACGTCCCGGTCGCGCCGGTGCCGCCACGCACTCCCGCCGTGCCGGCGCACGCCCCGGCGGCGTTGGTGTGGCTCGGCCTACCCGGCTGGACCGGTCGTGCGCCCGCACGCGAAGTGACCCACCCCGCCTCGGTTCCACGCAGGGTCGGAAACGCGAAGTGACCCACCCCGCATCAGTTCCACGCAGGGTCGGAAACGCGAAGTGACCCACCCCGCATCAGTTCCACGCAGGGTCGGAAACGCGAAGTGACCCACCTTGGGTCGCTTTGCGTTTCGGCCGGCCTCCGAAACCGACGCACCCCGGGTCACTCCGCGTTTCGACCGACCTCCGAAACCGACGCACCCCGGGTCACTCCGCGTTTCGACCGACCTCCGAAACCGACGCACCCCGGGTCACTCGGCGTTTCAGCCGACCCCGGAAACCGACGCACCCCGGGTCCGTCAGGCTCTCGACCGTCGACCTCCGTCACCCGAGGCGACGCCGCAGCACCTCGACCAGCTCGCGCTGCATCCGCTCCACGACCGCGGTCCCCCGGGCGATCTGGACCCCGTGGAAGGTGCCGGGGAACGAGTGCAGCTCGACCGAGACGCCGGCCGCCAGCAGCCTCAGGGCGTAGGTCAGGCCCTCGTCGCGCAGGGGGTCGAGCTCGCAGGTCACGACGTAGGCGGGGGGCAGGCCCGCCAGGTCCTCGGCCCGGGCCGGGGCGGCGTACCGGTCGGCGGCCCGGCCGCCGAGGTAGTGCTCCCACGAGCGGCGGGCCTCAGCCAGCGACCAGGACGGCACCGGGCCGGCCAGCATCGACGGGGTCTCGAGGCGGTCGTCGAGTGCGGGCGCGTCGAGGGACTGGAAGCACAGGGCTGGGCCGCCACGGTCGCGGGCGAGCAGGGCCAGCGCGGCGGCCAGCCCGCCGCCGGCGGAGCTGCCGTGCACCGCGAGCCGGTCGGTGCGCACCCCGTCGAGCGACGCGAGGAGCTCGAGGCCGGCGTGGCAGTCCTCCAGCGCGGCGGGATAGGGGTGCTCGGGGGCCAGGCGGTAGTCGACCGCCACCACGACGACTCCGAGGTCGCGGCACAGGGCCACCGTGGTGTGGTGCTCGAGCGCGACGCTGCCGAGGCAGAAGCCGCCGCCGTGCAGGTAGAGCAGGCCGGCCAGCGGTTCGCGGGGGTCCCGGTCCCCCACCGGTCGGTAGACCCGGCACCGGCCGACGTCCTCCCAGACGACACCCGTCTGGTCGACCTCGATGGCGGCGGCGAGCTCGGCCAGCCCGGTCCGCGACACCGCCAGGTGGTCCAGCGCGTAGGGCGACGGCGCGGCCATCGACGCGACGACCGGGGCGAGCTCGGGATCGAGGTTCGGGAAGTCGCGAGGGTCCACCGCACCATGGTCGCGCCACTATGGTCGCGGCATGCGCTCCGTGACCGTCCACGGGACGGGCGGGGTGCCCGTCGCCACCGTCCCCGATCCCACGCCTCGCGGCCCCAACGGCACCCGCGTCGGGGCTGGGCTCACGACATGAGCACTCGTCCGGCCGACACGGCCGCCCGCGACGCCGTCGTCGTCGGCTCCGGCCCCAACGGCCTCGCCGCGGCGGTCCGCCTCGCCCAGGCCGGCCACCGGGTCACCGTGCTCGAGGCGGCCGCCACCATCGGCGGCGGCACCCGCACCGAGGAGCTCACCCTGCCCGGGCTGCTCCACGACGTGTGCTCGGCGGTCCACCCGTTCGCGCTCGCGTCGCCGTACCTCGCGACGCTGCCGCTCGCCGACCACGGCCTCGTGTGGCGCTGGCCCGAGATCGACCTGGCCCACCCGCTCGACGACGGTACGGCGGGCGTGCTCGTGCGCGACCTCGACGAGACGTGTCGCGGGCTCGGAGCCGACGGGGCGGCCTGGCGCGGTGTGTTCGGCCCGCTGGTCGACCGGTTCGACGACCTGGCCGGCGACGTCCTCGGTCCGATCGTCCGGATCCCCGACCACCCCGTCTCGATGGCCCGCTTCGGGCTGCGCGCGGGGCTCCCGGCCACGGTGCTGGCCCGCCGCTTCCGTACGCCGCAGGCGCGCGCGCTCTTCGCCGGCTCGGCCGCGCACGCCTTCCGTCCCCTCTCGCGGCCGGTGACCGCTGCGGTCGGCGTGCTGCTCACCGCGGCCGGGCACCGGCACGGCTGGCCGGTCCCCGAGGGCGGCTCGGCCGCGATCACCCGCGCGCTCGCGTCACTGCTCACCGAGCTGGGCGGCGAGATCGTCACCGGCCGCGCCGTGCGAACCTCGGCCGACCTGCCGAGGGCCGCGATCACCATGCTCGACACCGGGCCGCAAGCAGCCGCGGAGATCCTCGGCGACCGACTGCCGGCCCGGCGGCGTCGTACCTATCGGCGCTGGCGCTACGGCCCGGGCGTCTTCAAGGTCGACCTCGCCGTGCGCGGCGGCGTTCCCTGGACCGCCGAGGCCGCCCGCCGCGCCGGCACCGTCCACGTCGGCGGCACGCTCGAGCAGATCGCGGCGAGCGAGGCCGCGGTCTGCCGCGGCGAGATGCCCGAGTCGCCGTTCGTGCTCGTCGCGCAGCAGCACCTCGCCGACCCGACCCGCTCGGTCGGCGACGTCCATCCCGTCTGGGCCTACGCCCACGTGCCGGCCCACTGGGCGGGCGACGGCGAGAGGGTCGTGCTCGACCAGCTCGAGCGCTTCGCCCCCGGCCTGCGCGAGCGCGTCGTCGCGACGGCGGTCCGCAGCCCCGCCGACCACGAGGTCGACAACGCGAACTACGTGGGCGGCGACATCGCCGGCGGGGCCAACGACCTGCGCCAGCTCGTCGGCCGTCCCCGCCTGACCCCGGACCCCTACGCCACCGGTGTCGACGGCGTCTGGCTCTGCTCCGCCTCCACCCCGCCCGGTGCGGGCGTGCACGGCATGTGCGGCTTACGCGCCGCCGAGCGCGCCCTACGGCAGGTCGACCAGACCACACGCCGGTCGAGGAGGTTGCGCTAGCAACCGTCTCGAGACCATCCCGACCGCAGCGTCGGATCGTCTCGACAACGGCCCCTGCGGCCTGAGTGGTCTCGAGACGGGCGCGGGCGCCCTCCTCGACCGCCGGGCGGCCACCGAGCAACCCACCGGACACCTGTCCAGGGACGGCCGACTCGTGGTGCAATGGTCGATGTGACCTACGACACGATCATCCAGGGTGCCCGCTGGTTCGACGGGACGGGCGGCCCCTCGGCCGTGCGCGACCTCGGGATCTCGGACGGCGTCGTGACCACCGTCTCGGCGACCCCGCTGGAGCCGGGTCCCGACACCCGCGTGGTCGACGCCCGCGGTCGCTGGGTGATGCCGGGCATGGTCGACATCCACACCCACTACGACGTCGAGGTGCTCGAGGGTCCCGGCCTCGACGAGTCGGTGCGCCACGGCGTCACCACCGTCCTGCTCGGCTCCTGCTCGCTGTCGACCGTGCACGTGGGTGGCGTCGACGCCGGCGACCTCTTCGGCCGGGTCGAGGCGATCCCGCGCAAGCACGTGATCGCCGCGGTCGACAAGCACCAGGACTGGAGCACCCCGTCGCAGTACGTCGCCGCCCTCGAGCGGCTCCCGCTCGGCCCCCACCTGGCGGCGTTCATCGGTCACTCCGACATGCGTACGGCGACCATGGGCCTCGACCGCGCCACCCGACCCGAGGTGCGCCCGAGCGGCGCCGAGCAGGCGCGCATGGAGGGCATGCTCACCGACGCCCTCGACGCCGGGTTCGTCGGCATGTCGGCCCAGCAGCTGCTCTTCGACAAGCTCGACGGCGACACCTGCCGCTCACGCACGCTGCCGTCGACGTACGCCAAGGGCAAGGAGATGCGCGGCCTGACCGGCATCCTGCGCCGCCGCGGCCGCGCACTGCAGGCCGGCCCCGACGCCAGCCACCCGCACACGATCCTCACCCAGGCGTTCAAGTCGATCGGCGTCGCCGGGCTGCGTCGCCAGCCCCTCAAGACCAGCCTGCTCTCGGCCGCCGACGTCAAGGCGATCCCGTTCGTGATCCACCTGATGAACGGGCTGGGCGGCTTCGTCAACAAGCTCGGCGCCGACTTCCGCTGGCAGCACCTGCCGGTGCCGTTCGAGGTGTACGCCGACGGCATCGACCTGGTCATCTTCGAGGAGTTCGGCTCCGGCGCAGCCGCCCTGCACCTCCACGAGAAGATCGCCCGCGACGACCTGCTGCGCGACCCGGCGTACCGCGCCTGGTTCCGCAAGGACTACGAGACCAAGTACGGCCCGCGCGTGTGGCACCGCGACCTCTTCGACGCCGAGATCGTCGAGTGCCCCGACGCCTCGGTGATCGGCAAGTCCTTCGGTCAGGTCGGGGTCGAGCGCGGCACGCCGGGCAACCCCGTGCATCCGGTCGACGCCTTCCTCGACCTCGTGCTCGAGCACGGCACCGACATCCGCTGGCGCACCACCATCAGCAACCACCGCCCGAAGGTGCTGCAGAAGATGGCGCAGAGCCCGCACGTCCAGATGGGCTTCTCCGACGCCGGCGCCCACCTGCGCAACATGGCGTTCTACAACTTCGGGCTGCGCCTGCTGCGCCACGTCCGCGACGCCGAGACCGCAGGCCGGCCCTTCCTGACCGTCGAGCAGGCCGTGCACCGCCTCACCGGCGAGCTCGCCGACTGGTACGGCATCGACGCCGGCCACCTGCGCGAGGGCGACCGCGCCGACCTGGTGATCGTCGACCCGGCCCACCTCGACGCCTCGCTCGACACCTACGCCGAGTCCCCCGTCGCGCAGTACGACGACCTGCCCCGCATGGTCAACCGCAACGACGCGACGGTGCCGCTGGTGATGATCAGCGGCCGCGTCGTCGTCGAGGACGGCGTCCCCACCGACCTACTCGGCTCCGAGCGCACCGGCTCGTTCCTGCGGGTCGGCCAGCGCGTGTCGCCGGTGGTGCCGGCGGCAAAGCCGATGGTCCAGCCTGCCTGAGCGGTCGTCGCACCCCGAGACGACGCGGCGCACCTTCTCCGGCGTTCACTAACCAGTTAGTGAACGCGGGAGAGGCCTGCCTGAGCTGTCGTCGCACCCCGGGACGACGCGGAGATCGGGCCGGGCTCAGGTGTTGGCGGCGAAGACGATCGCGCCCAGGATCATGCCGACGACGGTCGCCACGATGCAGCCGATGCCGACGTAGAGGCCCAGGGGCTTGTCGCCCTTGCTGTTGGCCACGAAGCCGAGGATCGCGCCGATGGGTCCCAGGATGATGGGCAGGAAGAGGAGGGCGATCACGCCCAGCACGATCCCGATGATGCTCATCGCGCGTGCGGAGCTGTCGACGCTGGTGGCCGGGCTGTGGTTGCTCATGGATTTCCTTCGTCTCGGCGTGGGTCCACCGATGATCGGGGCGGGCCGGACTCACCGAGACCACCCCACCGGGCGTAACCGCTACCGGCCTAGACCAGGGGCCGAGGACGGCCCACGAAGCCCAGCACGTGCCCGGCGACGACCTCGGGTCGCTCGACGGTGAGGAAGTGCCCGGCCCCCTCCACGAGCACCGCCCGGTGCTCGCCGGTCAGCCGGGCCCGGGCGAGGGTGAGGAACCGCCGGTCGAGGCAGCCGTCGTCCGCCCCGTGGAGGTAGAGCGTCGGCACCAGCGGCGGCCCCTGCTGGAGGAACCGCGCCCCCCGGGGCCGGGCGGCCGCCCGGTAGTAGGAGACGACGGCACGCGCCCGCTCGACGTCGGGCACCGACTCGAGCAGGTGCGCCAGGTCGGTGCGGGCGTCGTACCCGGGCGACCAGTCGTGCCACAGGCGGCTCGCCAGCCGTGGGAAGAAGCGCTCGGACACACCGGGGACCTGGTTGGCGAGGATGTACCAGCTGTTGCGCGGCTGGCGCACGAGGCCGCCGACCCAGGGCTTCCACAGCTCGCGCGAGGGGTTCATCACCGACAGTGGGGGTACGGCGAGCGCGACGACCTTCGCGAACGGGCTGCCAGGCGAGCACCCCAGCCCATTGGCCGTGATCGCGCCCCAGTCGTGACCGACGAGCACGGACCGCTCGTCGCCGCCCAGGGCGGCGTGCAGCGCGACGGCGTCACCCATCAGCGCGCCGACGGTGTAGTCGCCGTCGGACGGCAGGCCCGACGGGCCGTAGCCCCGCAGGAACGGCGCCACGACCCGCCACCCGGCCTCGGCCAGCAGGGGGCCGAGGTGACGGAAGGTCCAGGCGGTGTCGGGGAAGCCGTGCAGCGCGAGCAGCAGCGGCCCGTCGTCGGGCCCCCACGTCAGCGCGTGGGCGTCGTGCGTCGCCAGGGGTACGACGAGCGAGCCGGGGCTCACGCGATCGGTGCCTCGGGGTTGACCTCGATCAGGTTGACGTGGACGCCGCGCGGGGCGTCGACGACGAACCGGATGGCGTCGGCCAGGGCCTGCGGCTTCATGAAGTGGGGGTGCCGCGCGAGGCCGAAGCGCTCCCAGGCCGTCAGCACCAGGGCCGCCTCGTCGACGTCCCAGTCGGTGCCCATCTCGCTCCACGTGGGGCCGGGTCGCACGATCGACGCGCGGACGCCGGTGCCCTCGAGCTCCATCTGCATCGCGTGGGCCATGCCCTCCAGGCCCCACTTGCCGGCGGCGTACGCCGACATGAAGGGCCGGGCGCGGACGGCGACGTCGGACGACACGAAGACCACGTCACCGCGGCGGCGCTCGACCATCGCGGGCACGAACGCGCGCACCAGGCGGTGGGCGCCGGTGATGGTGAGGTCGAGCTCGGCGGCGAACCGCTCGGAGTCGACCTCGTGGATCGTGCCCGGTGCCACGGCGCCGGCGTTGGACACGACGGTCTCGACGTCGCCCAGCGCGGCGACCACCTCGGCCGCGAAGGCCGTCACCGAGTCGGGGTCGGTGACGTCGAGCGGTGACACGACGACCTCGCCGCCGCTCTCGCGGATGGAGGCGGCGAGGTCGTCGAGCCTGTCGACCCGGCGGGCCCCCAGCGCCACCGGGTAGCCGGCCGCGGCGAGCGTCAGCGCGGTCGCCGCACCGATGCCCGAGGACGCGCCGGTGACGACCGTGGGCCGCCGGTCGGGGCGGTCGTACTTGCTCATGGGGTGCTCACCCGACGACTCACCCGACGACTCACTCGTGCCCGAGGAGGATCGTGGCGACGACGGAGTCGAGGCGCCGGTCGAGGTCGGCGTAGGTGATCACGCCCATGCCCGCCTGCAGCAGCGCTCCGGAGAACGCCAGGGTCAGCGCGTCGACCAGGGCCGGGGTGCTGGCCTCGCCGAGCGCGGCGTCGAAGCGGCGCACGAAGACGGCGCCGATGCGCACCCGCAGCTGGTCGACGTCGGGGTCGGAGCTGAGCAGGGCCGGCGTCGCCGCCGCCGCGAGCTGGGGGGCGGCGGCCAGCAGCTCGGACATCCGGCGGGTGACGCTCTGGACCCGTGCAGTGGGCGTGGCGCCGGACGGCTCGTGCCCCTCGTCGTCGGAGAGGTAGCCGAGGAAGAGCTCGGCGAACAGGTGGTTCTTGGAGGCCAGGTAGGTGTAGGCCGTCGCCGGGGAGACCCCCGCCCGGGCGGCCACCGTACGGATCGTCAGCGCCTCGTGCCCGACGGCGCGCAGCTCCTCGTCGCCGGCCCGGAGGAGCTTGGTCAGCGTCTCGGCCTGGCGGCTGCGCAGCCCCGACCGCGACGACTTGAACACCTGACTGGACATGTGTCCAGAATAGCATCCGGGCCGGTCGGCCGACAGCGAGGACCCGAGCGTACGTCGCGCGCCTAGGGTGGATCCATGGCCCCTGAGGACGAGACCCGGGACGAGACGCCGGTCGCGGTCACCGACCGCCCGGCCGAGCACCGCTTCGAGATCACGTACGGCGACCGGCTGGCCGGGTTCACCGTCTACGACGAGCGGCCCGAGGGCTGGGCGTTCGTCCACACCGAGATCGAGCCCGACCTCGAGGGCCACGGGCTCGCCTCGCGGCTGGTGCGGGCCGCGATGGACGCAATGGCCGAGCGCGGTACCGCCGTCCTGCCCGTCTGCCCCTACGTCCGGTCGTGGCTGATCAAGCACCCCGACCACCTCGGCGTGGTGCCGGCCGAGCAGCGCGCGGCGTTCGACCTGCCCACCGCCTGACCGGACCACACGGTGGTCGAGGAGGGCGTCCACGCCCGTCTCGAGACCACTCGACTCGAGCACCGTCGCCGACTCGACCCGGCGCTGCGGACGGGTGGTCTCGAGACGCTTGCTAGCGCAACCTCCTCGACCACCGGCGGTCGGCACTGGCGCAACCTCCTGACCACGGGTGGCTCAGGAGTAGGACCTCCCGCGCTCCTCGCGCGTCCACAGCACGCCGTTGCCGGCGGTCGGACCCTGGGCCGCGAGCTCGCGCTTGATCACCTTGTTGGTGGCGGTCGACGGCAGCGACGGCGCCACCCGGACGTAGCGGGGCCACGCCTTGGGCGACAGGTCGGGCTGGTCGGCGAGGAACTTCTCGAGCTCGACCGGGGTCAGCTCGGCGTCGTCGACGAGCACGATGGCGGCCATGACCTGGTCGCCCACGCGGCCGTCCGGGACGGCGTACACCGCGACCTGGGAGAGCACGGGCAGGCGCATCAGCACCCGCTCGATGGGCGCGGCGGCGAGGTTCTCGCCGTCGACGCGCATCCAGTCGGCGGTGCGGCCGGCGAGGTAGATGAAGCCGTCGGCGTCCTTGTAGGCCAGGTCGCCCGACCAGTACATGCCGTGACGCATCCGCTCGTCGTTGGCCTTGGCGTCGTTGTAGTAGCCCTGGAAGTAGCCGGCGCCGTTGACGTTGACGAGCTCGCCGATCGCCTCGTCGGCATTGACCAGAGCACCGCTCTCGTCGAAGACCGCGACGGGGCACTCCGTGATCGTCTCGCTGCTGTAGATGGCGACGCCGTCCATGCCGGTGCCGATCGACCCCGGGGGCGTGCCCTCCGAGCGGGTCACGATGACGGCCAGCTCGGTCGAGCCGAACCCGTCCATGACCGAGCAGCCGAAGCGCCGGGAGAAATCGGCGATGTCGCGGTCGCTGGCCTCGTTGCCGAAGGCCTGGCGCAGCGGGTTGTCGGCGTCGTCGGGCTGCTCGGGGGTGGCCAGCACGATCGCGAGCGGCTTGCCGACGTAGTTCATGTACGTCGCGCCGTAGCGCCGTACGTCGGCCAGGAACCCCGACGCCGAGAAGCGGGCCGGCACCATCGCCGCGGCGGCGCCGATCGCGACCGCCCACCCCGCGACGACGGCGTTGGAGTGGAAGAGCGGCATCGAGATGTAGCAGACGTCGTCGGCGGTCACCTGGAACCGCTCGACCAGGTTGAGACCCGAGAACAGCACCATCAGGTGGGCGACCTGCACCGCCTTCGGCTCCCCGCTGGTGCCCGAGGTGAAGATCATCATGAAGGTGTCCATCGCCTCGACCTCGCGGTGCGGGACGAGGTCGTCGACGCCCGTCGCGGACGCCGCCAGCAGCCCGGCCCACTCGGCCGAGCCGATGTCGACGACCCGGACGTCGCCCAGGTCGAGCCCGTCCACCAGGTCGCGGTGCTCGGCGTTGACCAGCAGCAGCTGGCAGTCCGAGCGGCGTACGTCGGCGACCAGGGCCGGTCCGCGGCGGGTGGTGTTGATGCCGCAGAGCACGTAGCCGCCCAGCGCAGCCCCGGCCATCGAGCGCAGCATCTCGGGCGAGTTGCCGAGCAGGACGCCGACGTGGAGCGGGCGTCCCGGGTCGGCGAGGCCGATCACGGCCGCGGCCTCGGTGGCCGCCTCGGTGAGGTGCTCGCGCCAGGTGAGCACCTCGTCCTCGTGGAGCACGGCGGGCCGGTCGGCGTGCTCGCCGGCGGCCAGGTCACGCAGGAGCTGCTGCACGTTGTCGGCCATCAGACCGACACCCCCGTCAGGCCGAGTCGGCCGGCGAGCCGGTCGAGGTAGGCCACGACCCCGTCGGCGGGCTTGTCGGGCACGCCCCAGATCAGGTCGGTCGCTCCGGCCGCGGCCCAGGACTCCAGGTCCTCCGGCGACGGCCGCGAGGCGATGAGCACGTGGATCTCGGGGTCGCCGGCGCGCCCGGCGTCCGTCCAGGCGGCGCGCAGGGCGTCGGCCTTGGCGCCGATGCCCTGCTCGACCGGGGTGGTCATCCAGCCGTCGGCCGTGCGGGCGATCCACGCGAACGTCTGGGGTCCGCCACCGGCGCCGATGACCAGCGGGATGTGGGGCTGGACGGGCTTGGGGTAGGCCCACGACCGGCCGAACGACACGAACTCGCCGTCGTAGGACGCCTCCTCCTCGGTCCACAGCGCGCGCATCGCCTCGACGTACTCGCGCAGGACCGTGCGGCGCCTGGCGGGCGGGACGTGGTGGTCCTCGAGCTCGTCGGTGTTCCAGCCGAAGCCGGCCCCGATGGTGACCCGGCCGCCGGAGAGGTGGTCGAGGGTCGCGATCTGCTTGGCCAGGGTGATCGGGTCGGACTCGACCGGCAGCGCGACGGCGGTCGACAGCCGGATCCGGGAGGTGACCGCCGCGGCGGTGGCCAGCGAGATCCACGGGTCGAGGGTGCGGGTGTAGCGGTCGTCGGGCAGTGTCTCGCCGCCGGTCGGGTGGGCGGCGTCGCGGCGCACCGGGATGTGGGTGTGCTCGGGCACGTAGATCGTGTCGAACCCCCGCTCCTCGGCCGCGACGGCGAGCCGGGCGGGGGTGATGCCGCGGTCGGACGAGAACAGGACGAGGCCGTTGCGCATGCCCGAATGAGAACAGGTTCTAGTTCTGTTCGTCCAGTACGACGTCCAGTACGACGCCCACCGGCTGCCCCGACCCGAGCGGGGGTCTCAGAGCCCGGGGCTGGGGGCGAAGCCGTGCTGCAGGCACCAGACGACGGCCTGCGAGCGACTGGTGACGCCGATCCGGCGGTAGGCGCTGCGGATGTAGGTCTTGACCGAGTTGATCGACAGGTAGCTCTGCTCGGCGATCTCCTGGTTGCTCAGGCCCTGGGTGATCAGGGTGAGCACGTCGATCTCGCGCGGGGTCAGCCCGACGTCCTGGCCGAGCCGGTGGCCGACCGCGAGGGCGTCTCCGGCGTCGAGCACGGCGCCGTCGTCGTCGACGGTCGTCGCGGTGAGGACCGCCCTCAGCAGCTGCTCGTCGTCGACGCCGAGCGAGAAGAAGCCGTCGGCGCCGCGGGCCAGGGCGCGCGAGGCGAGATCGGGGCGCAGGTCCTGCGAGACCACGAGCACGGCCGCCGAGGTCTCCTTGACGTAGTGCTCGAGGTCGGCGCCGTCACCGTCGTGCAGGCCGATCGCGTCGTAGAGGATCACGTCGGGATCGTCGGCACCGAAGCCGACGGACAGCTCGACCACCGCGACCTGGTCGGGGTGCTGCTCGAGCATCGCGGCCAGCCCGACGGCGACGACGTCGAGCGGACTGACGACCGCGACGCGCATCGGTGACTCGGACATGGACTCTTTCTAGTCCATGCCGCACGCCGACGACAGACGGCCACCCGATCGGGTGGTGCCGGTCTCAGCGCGGGCGGGATCGGGCGGATTGGGCGGGATCAGGCGGCGAGCATGCTCGGGAAGCCGTTCTGCACGCACCACACGACGGCCTGCGCGCGGCTCGTGACGCCGATCCGGCGGTAGGCGCTGCGGATGTAGGTCTTGACCGAGTTGATCGACAGGTAGCTCTGCTCGGCGATCTCCTGGTTGCTCAGGCCCTGGGTGATCTGGGAGAGCACGTCGACCTCGCGGGGGGTCAGCCCGGCGGAGGCGCCCAGCCGGCGCAGCGACCCGGGGCCGGTGGCCGGGCCGGAGGCGCCGGAGCGGGCGGCGCCGATCGCGGACAGGACGCTCTCGACGAGACCGTCGCGGTCCGTACCGAGGTCGATCGTCCCGTGGGCGCCGCGGGCCGAGGCCTCGCCGGCCAGGGCGGGCCGGAGACCGTTGCACACGGCCAGCACGAGCGAGGGCGTGGCGAGCAGGCGCTCGAGGTCGGCGCCACCGTCGACGAGTGCGTGGGCGTCGTACAGGACGACGTCGGGGTCGCTCGGGAGCGGGTGGTGCTCGTCGACGACGGCGACGGCGGGGTGGGCGGTGAGCATCGTGCGGAGTCCGGCGGCCACCGCGGGGAGCGGGCTGACCACGCGGACCGTGACGACGGCGACAGTGGCGGCGGGTCGGGGGGTGTCCATGTCATCGACCCTCCACCGCGGGCGCAGCCGCTATCCCACCCGCGAAGGTGGTGGATGCACTCGAAAGGGTGATTGTGGATCCGTCACCCGTGCGGATGGACGTCTGCATGGCCCCGACCAGCAGCATCGACACATGAGACTCCCCCGTTCCCGTGGCGCCCTGAGCTCGTGGCTCGTCGAGCTCCTCGGCGTCACGCCGGACGGTGCCGAGCTGCCTGCCGCCCCCACCTCCGACGGACGTGACGACGAGGCCATCGCCCTGTGGGTCCTGCACGAGCTCCACTACCGCGGCTTCGACGGCGTCGACGACCGGTGGGAGTGGCACCCCGGCACGATGACGGTGCGCAACGCGCTCGAGGCCGCGCTCGAGCTCCGGCTGCGGGAGCGGTACGCCGCCGCCCACGTCGCGCGCAGCGACGACCTGGTCGCCGACCTCCAGGCGCTGGTCGCCGCGGACACCGGTCCCTCGCTGGCCAAGCAGGTGCAGCAGCACCGCTCGCGCGACGAGACCACCACCCTGCTGCGCCAGCGCTCGGTCTACCACCTCAAGGAGGCCGACCCGACGAGCTGGGTCGTGCCGCGACTGAGCGCGCGTCCCAAGGCCGCACTGCTCGAGGTCCAGTTCGACGAGTACGGCAACGGCGACCCCGCCCGGCTCCACCACGCGCTCTTCGCGACCGGGCTGCGTGCCTCCGGCCTGTCCGCCGACTACGGCGCCTACATCGACGAGACCCTCACCGAGGTCCTGGAGCAGAACAACGCGCTCTCGATGTTCGGGCTCCAGCGGCGCCTGCGTGGCGCGGCCCTCGGCCACCTCGCGGCCTTCGAGGCGACCAGCTCGATCCCCTCGCGCCAGCTGGCGCAGGGCCTGCGCCGCCTGGGGTTCCCCGACGAGATGGCCGGCTACTACGACGAGCACGTCGAGGCCGACGCCGTGCACGAGCAGCTCGCGCTGCGCGACGTCTGCCTGGCCCTGGTCGAGGAGGAGCCCCACCTCGCCGACGACGTGATGTTCGGGGCGTGGGCCTGCCTCGACCTCGAGCACCACACGGCCGACGCCGTCCTCGGCCTCTGGGCCGCGGCGTGAGCGAGCCGGTCGTGCGGCGGGCCGACGGCGCCCCCGTCGAGGCGATGCTGTGCCCGGGCGGCCCGATGATCGTGCGCGGCGCCGTCGTGGTGCAGGGCGCGGACGGCACCGATCACGCCAGCCACCGTGGCGTGTCCGCGGTCTGCCGCTGCGGCAAGTCCGCGCTCGCCCCGTGGTGCGACGGCACCCACAAGCTGCTGCCGGGCGGCCGCTGACCCCGGTCGTGGCTCGCTCAGGCCCGCTGGAGCCGGAGCACCACCCCGCGTGACGTCGTACGCCGACCGCGGTCGCGCCAACCACCATCGGCCACCGCGGACCCGGCGACGAGGTCGGCCTGGTCGTCGGTGCCGACCTGGAGCAGCAGGTCGGCACCCGGGTCGGTGCACGCCGCGGCGGCCGCGACGCAGGCGTGCGCGACGTCGAGGCCGTGGGGTCCGCCGTCGATCGCGGTGGTCGGGTCGTCCGGGAAGCGCCCGATGTCGGCGCTCGGCACCCAGGGCGGGTCGGCCAGCACCAGCACGAACCGCTCCTCGGCGCGCACGGCCGTGGCCAGCGCGCCCTCGCGCACCTCGACCCGGTCGCCGAGCCCGGCGACCTCGGCGTTGTGCCGGGCGTAGGAGCAGGCCACGGGGTCGAGGTCGACGGCGACCAGGTGGCGGTCGGTGGCCGCGGCCACGAGCAGCCCGATGTGGCCGGCTCCGGTGCACAGCTCGAGCACGGGGCCGGCCGGCGCCGACCCCAGCAGCTCGACGGCCCACCGCGACTGCAGCGCGGTCCAGGGGCGCGGCTCGAGGACGCGGTCGTCGTACTCGACGTCGAGCCCGCCGATCCGGACCGAGCGGCGTTCGTGGACGGGCATGCGCCCAGCCTGTCCGCTCCCCCGGCCGTGCGGACCCTGCTCAGGGGTGACCCCCGCATGCTGCCGATACCCCCGTGGCGTCACTACAGTGCCTCCATGACGTCAGGGCCAGTGCGCATCGCGATCGTGAACGACTACGACATCGTGGTCGCGGGCACGGCGGCCGTGCTCGACGGGTTCGAGGACCGGGTCAAGGTCGTCGAGCTCGACAGCCGGATGCCGGTGGTCAGTGACGTCGACGTCGTCCTCTACGACTCGTTCGGCCAGGTCCAGGGCGACGCGATCGACCTCGATACCCTGATGCAGATCACCTCGGCCAAGCTGGTGATCTTCAGCTGGAACACCGACCCCAACCTGGTGTCCCGGGCGATCGAGGCCGGCGCGTCGGGCTACCTGCACAAGGGCCTCGACGGCGACGAGCTCGTCGGCGCGATCGAGGCCGTCCACTCCGGGCAGCGGGTGTTGCCCAGCGGTCAGGACGCCGACACGTTCGGGCGGTGGCCGGGCGACGAGTTCGGGCTGTCGGCGCGCGAGTCGGAGGTGCTGGCGCTGATCTGCCAGGGGCTGAGCAACCAGGACATCGCCGGACGGGCGTTCCTCGGCATCAACACCGTCAAGACCTACATCCGCACGGCGTACCGCAAGATCGGCGTCACCAGCCGTACCCAGGCCGTCCTCTGGGGGATGCAGCACGGGTTCGAGCCCGACCGGCGTCGGCTCATCGTCGACGGCTGATCTGGCTGGCGGCTGGCGGTGGGTGGGGCCGCCCGGTGGCATGAATCCCCGGGTACCCGGGGACTCCTGCACTCCGGGCCCGTTGCAACGCCCCAGAAGCGGATGGACTGCCCCCGGAGTCGGATCGCGGCCCCGGTGGCATGGATCCCCGGGTACCCGGGGATTCCTGCACTCCGGGCCCGTTGCAACACCCCAGAACCGGATGGGCCGCCCCCGGAGTCGATCAGCCGACTATCGAGCCCGTCTCGCGCAGGTACGCCGCGAGGGCGCCCGGCGTCTCGTGGACCGCGACCGCCCCGGCCTCGCGCAGCACCGCCTCGCTGAAGCCTCCGGTCAGCAGGCCCACGCACCGGATGCCGGCGTCGGCGGCGGCGCGCACGTCCCACACGGAGTCGCCGACCATCACCGCGGTGGCGGCGTCGACCGACTCGAGCGCGACCGAGACGAGGTCGCCGGCCGGCTTGCTCGTCTCGGCGTCGGAGCCGCTGATCACGTCGCTGAGGTGGTGCGCCCCGTCACCGAGCACGCCGAGCAGCCGCTGGGTCATGTCGGACTCGCTGGAGCTGGCGAGGACCGGCCGGACGCCGTGCTCGCGCAGCGCCTCGAGCAGGTCCACCGCCCCCTCGGTGGGCACGATGCGACCGAACAGCTCGTCGACGCGCTGCGGGTGGCGCGCGCGCAGCTCGTCGCCGACCGAGTGCTCGACGGCGTCGCCCGCCGCAGCGGCGACCAGCCGGTCGCCGCCCATGCCGATGAGCGGGTGCAGGCGGTGGGCCGGCACGTGCACGCCGACGTCGCGGAACGCCGCCTGCCAGGCCAGCACGTGGACGTAGACGGAGTCGACGAGGGTCCCGTCGAGGTCGAGCACCACGGTGTCGACGTCGGCGCGGCCGCTCACGGCGCCGCGGCCCGCAGCTTCTCCAGCAGGGGTCCGGCCGCCTCGTCGAGGAAGCGCTGCTGCAGCCGGTCGCCGACCTGCACCAGGGCGACGTCGGTGAACCCCGCCTCCCAGAACGCCGAGGCGGCCTCGACGATCGCGTCGAGGTCGGGCCCGCACGGGATCTGGTCGGCGACGTCGTCGGGCCGCACGAACTGCGAGGCACCGGCGAACCCGGCCGGCGTGGGCAGGTCGGCGTTGACCTTCCAGCCGCCGGCGAACCACCGGAACTGCTCGTGCGCCAGGGCCTTGGCCTCGTCGGCGTCGGGCCCCCAGCAGATCGGGATCTGGCCGACGGCGCGGCCCGGGCCGTCGCCGCCGATGCGCGGCGCGCCATCGACGGCGTTCCACGACTCGACCAGCGACCCGTCGGGCTCGACGGCCACGAGGTGGTCGGCGAGCGGGGCGAACCGCTCGATCGAGCGGTCGCCCGAGACCGCGACCGCGAGGTCGACGCCCTCGTCGGGCAGGTCCCAGATGCGCGCCGACTCGACGTCGAAGTGGACCCCGCGGTAGTCGACGAGCTCGCCGCCGTGGAGCGCCCGGATGATCTCGATCGCCTCGAGCAGCATCTCCTGCCGTACGCCGACCGCCGGCCAGCCCTGGCCGACCACGTGCTCGTTGAGGTTCTCGCCGCTGCCCAGGCCCAGGACGAAGCGGCCCTCGGCGAGGATCTGCAGGGTCGCGGCCTTCTGGGCGACGACGGCCGGGTGGTAGCGCAGGGTCGGGCAGGTCACGTAGGTCATCAGGTCGACCCGCTCGGTGGCCTGGGCCACCGCGCCCAGCACGGTCCACGCGTAGGGCGCGTGGCCCTGCTCGGTGAGCCAGGGCGAGAAGTGGTCGCTCGAGACCTCGAAGTCGAAGCCCACCCGCTCGGCGTCCTGGGCGTAGGACACCAGCTGGCGCGGTCCGCTCTGCTCGGTCATCAACGTGTAGCCGAAGCGTGTCGTCATGCCCCGACGCTGTCAGCGGCCACGCCCCGGCAGCACCACCCCTTGGCGTGAGCCCGTTTTTGCCACACGGCACGGCGACCTCTGAGAGGCTGAGACGTGACCTCCCCGCCCGACGACGCCTCTCGGCCCGCCCGGCCGGTCCGGGTGGCCGTCGTCAACGACTACGAGCTCGTCGTGGCCGGCATCGGGGCCGTGCTGGCGCCGTACGCCGACCGGGTGGTCGTCGTCGAGCTCGCCGCCGGGCTGTCGGTCCTCAGCGAGGTCGACGTGGTCCTCTACGACACCTATGCCCAGCGCCAGGGCGACGGCCTCCGGGCCGAGGACCTCGTGCCCGACGGGGTGCGCCTCGTGGTCTTCAGCTGGAACAGCGACGCCGCGGTGGTCGCCTCGTCGCTGGCCGCCGGCGCCTCGGGCTACGTGTCCAAGAGCGCGACCGCGATCGACCTGGTCGACGCCCTCGAGCGCGTCAGCTCCGGCGTCGTCGTCGCCCCGCCGGACCTGGCCGTCGTCGAGGGGGACGTCGTGCCCGCCGACCCCGACCACGGCCTCGACCAGGCGCAGGAGCTGGGCCGGTGGCCCGGCGACGAGCTCGGCCTGAGCTCGCGCGAGTCGGAGGTGCTGGCGCTGATCTGCCGTGGCATGAGCAACGAGGAGATCACCCAGCACGCGTTCATCGGCATCAACACCGTCAAGACCCACATCCGCACGCTCTACCGCAAGATCGGGGTGGCCCGCCGTACCCAGGCCGTGATGTGGGGCCTCGCGCACGGCTTCGCCCCCGACCGGGCCCGGCACGTCGAGCGGACCGACGCGCCGCGGGCCTGAGCGGCCGCTTGGCTGGACGCCGGTCAGTCGCCCGACCAGTCGCCAGTCAGTCGCCGGGTAGGTCGTCGGCGACCGCGGGGTCGTCCGCGAGGTTCTCCAGCGAGTCCTGCAGGCTCTCGGCGACGTAGTCGCCGAGCACGTCCATCGACGGCAGGTCGACGGGGTCGGGACCGACCCGTCGGGTGAAGCGGGCCGAGTAGGTCAGCTGGCTCCCCCCGGCGTCGGTCGGCTCCAGGGTGAAGGTGTCCACCACCTCCAGACCCGTGGCGTCGCCACGCAGCTGGAGGCAGCGGCCCTCGTCGTACTCGGTGACGACGTAGTCGACCTCGGTGCGATTCCCGCGGAACTTCGCGACGTTGTGGTAGGTCGTGCCGACCCCGCCGTCGCCGCTCGTGCGCTCGGTCGACAGCGTCGGGGGGTCCCACTCCTCGGTCGTGGTGAAGTCGACGAGGAACCTCCACACGGCGTCGGGCGGTAGGGCGACGGTGATCGTGCGCTCCACGACGGGCACGGTCGGAGCACCTCCAGCTGGGGAACGGATGATTACCTCGACCCTGTCTCGCACCGCTTGCGACAGCCGCACCCGCAAGGGTGGCCGACCCCTCAGGCGGCCCGCTCGCCGTCCGACGAGGTGGTCGACGAGGTGGTCGATGACCCGCTCGACGCGGCCGGCTCGAGCGCACCGCGGACGACGTCGAGCACGTCGCCCACCACGTGCACGGTCAGCGCGTCGAGCACCTCGGCCGGGACGTCGTCGAGGTCCGGCTCGTTGCGCAGCGGCACGAACACCTCGGTCAGCCCGGCCCGCTGGGCGGCGAGCAGCTTCTGCTTCAGGCCGCCGATCGGGAGCACCCGTCCGTTGAGCGTGACCTCGCCGGTCATCCCGACCTCGGCGCGCACGGGACGTCCGGTGGCCAGGGAGGTGAGGGCCGTGACCATGGTGATGCCGGCCGACGGACCGTCCTTGGGCGTCGCGCCGGCGGGCACGTGCACGTGCACGGCCTTGTCGAAGAACGCGGGGTCGATGCCCAGCTCGTCGGCGTGGGCGTGCACGAAGGTCAGCGCGATCCGGGCCGACTCCTTCATCACGTCGCCGAGCTGCCCGGTCAGGGTCAGCCCGCCCCCGTCGCCGTGCGTGTCGTGTGCGCTCGCCTCGATGAACAGCACGTCGCCGCCGAGGCCGGTCACGGCCAGGCCGGTCGCGACGCCGGGGACCGCCGTACGCTCCGCGGACTCGGGGGTGAAGCGGGGGCGGCCGACCAGGTCCTTGAGGTCGGCGACGTCGACGTCGACGCGCTCGGAGCCGGTGGCCAGGCGGGTCGCCGCCTTGCGCAGGGTCTTGGCCAGCAGCCGCTCGACCTGGCGCACTCCGGCCTCGCGGGTGAAGGTCGCCGCGAGCTCGCGCAGCGCCTCGTCGGTGATCGTGAACTCGTCGGCGGTCACCGCGGCCCGCTCGAGCTGGCGGGGCAGCAGGAAGTCGCGGGCGATCGCCACCTTGTCGTCCTCGGTGTAGCCGTCGATCGTGACGAGCTCCATCCGGTCGAGCAGCGCGGCCGGGATCTGCTCCACGACGTTGGCGGTCGCGATGAAGAGCACGTCGGACAGGTCCAGGTCGAGGTCGAGGTAGTGGTCGCGGAAGGTGTGGTTCTGCGCGGGGTCGAGCACCTCGAGCAGGGCCGCGGCCGGGTCGCCGCGGTAGTCGCTGCCGACCTTGTCGACCTCGTCGAGGAGCACGACGGGGTTCATCGAGCCGGACTCCTTGATCGCCCGGACGATCCGACCGGGGAGCGCGCCGACGTAGGTCCGGCGGTGGCCGCGGATCTCGGCCTCGTCGCGTACGCCGCCCAGCGCGACGCGCACGAAGCGGCGACCCAGGGCCCGCGCGACCGACTCGCCCAGCGAGGTCTTGCCGACCCCGGGAGGGCCGGCGAGGAGCACGACGGCGCCGGACCCGCGGCCGCCGACGACCTGCAGGCCGCGCTCGGCACGGCGCGCGCGCACGGCGAGGTGCTCGACGATCCGGTCCTTGACCTCGTCGAGGCCGTGGTGGTCGGCGTCGAGCACGGCGCGGGCGGCCTCGACGTCGGTGCTGTCGTCGGTGGTGGTGCCCCACGGCAGGTCGAGGACCGTGTCGAGCCAGGTGCGGATCCAGCCGGCCTCGGGGTTCTGCTCGCTGGAGCGCTCGAGCTTGTCGACCTCGGTCAGCGCCGCAGTGCGCACGGCCTCGGGCAGGCCGGGGTGGGCCTCGACGCGGCTGCGGTAGTCGTCGCTGCCGTCGGGCTCGCCCTCGCCGAGCTCCTTGCGGATGGCGGCGAGCTGCTGGCGCAGGAGGTACTCGCGCTGCTGCTTCTCCATGCCGTCGCGCACGTCCTCACCGATCTTGTCGGTGAGCTCGACCTCGGCGAGGTGCTCGCGGGTCCAGCCGATCAGGAGCTCGAGGCGCTCGGCGACGTCGGGGGTCTCGAGGACCTCGCGCTTGCGCTCGTCGGAGAGGTACGACGCCCAGCCCGCGGCATCGGCCAGCACCGACGGGTCGCTCATCCGCTGCACGGTGTCGACCACCTGCCACGCCTCGCGCCGCTGCAGCAGCGCGACGACGAGCCGCTTGTAGTCCTCGGCGAGCTCGCGCACGTGCTCCCGGGCCTCCTCGGCGACCGGTGCGTCGTCCTCGACCGTCTCGACGTCGACCCACAGGGCGGCGCCCGGGCCCGTCGTACCGCTGCCGATGCGGGCCCGCTGCCCGGCCCGCAGCACCGCGGCGGGGCTGCCGGAGCTGAGGCGCCCGGTGCGCTCGACCGTCGCCAGCACGCCGTACGACGCGTAGCGGTCGCCGAGGCGGGGCGCGACCAGCAGGGTCCCGTCGCTGCCCGCGTCGGCCGCGTCGATGGCGGCGCGCGAGGCGTCGTCGAGCTCGACGGGCACGACCATCCCGGGCAGGAGGACGAGGTCGGGGACGAACAGGATGGGGAGTGCCGTGTGGGTCATGTCGGCTCAACGGCGGGGCTCGTGGCCGCTGTTCCGCTGTTCTCCCTGGGCGAAATCACGCCACGGTGGTCGAGCCGGGCGAGCCCTGCGAGCCCGGAGTCGAGACCCCCGCAGGCGACGTACCCGACCGGGTCCGTTGCTGCGGGCGTCTCGACTCGCGGTGACTACGTCCCCGCGGCTCGACGACCGTCCGTGGTCAGCGGACCAGGACGGTCCGCGCCTTGGTGGCCGACCCGAACGACGCGCTGCCGGGGTAGCTCGCGGTGAGGGTCCAGCGGCCCTTGCCGACCTTGGGCACGGCGATGGAGAGCTTGCCGTACTTCAGGGTGCCCTTGACGGTGCGGGTGAGCGCGCCGGGACGGGTGATCCGCAGCGTGACGGTGCCGGCGGGCGCGGCGACGGCCTTCGGCCCGGTGACGACGACGGAGGCCTTGCCTGCCTTGGCCGGAGGTCCGGAGGTGGGCCGGGTGGTCACGGTCAGCGCGAGCGTGGGGCGGGCCTTGGTGACCTCGAGCGACCGGGTCGTCCGCGAGGGCAGGTGGTCGCCGTTGCCGGCGTAGGCCAGCGTCGCGACGTAGGAGCCGACCGCGAGACGCGCGGGCACGGTGAAGGTGGCGACCCCGTCGACGACGGGGCGGGTCTGGGACGCCCCGACGCCGGTGAGGGTGACCGACCCGGGCGCGTCGACGGCGGCCGTCAGCGTCGTGGCGGTGCCGTAGACGCGGGTGGTGGCACCCGTCGCCGTCGTGGTGGTCTCCTGCGGCACGAGGTCGGCGAAGTCGATGTCGAGCGGGGTCTCGGTGTCCTGGCTGGTGTTGCTGTGGCTGTGGGCCTGCCAGGTGTAGACCGAGTAGGTCCTCGTCGGGTCGAGCTTGTCGGTGGGTGCCGTCAGGGTGCTGCTCCACGAGCCGGTGGCCAGCGAGGCGGTCGGGCGGTAGTCGGCGGCCGCGAAGGCGTCCATGCCCTCCACGGTGGACACGTCCGGCAGCCCGCCGGAGGGGGCGATGCCGATGTAGACGCCGGCGTCACCGGGGTTGGTGACCCCGCGGAAGCCGGTGCCCGAGGCCGCGACCACGACCCCGCCGGACGGCGTGGCCGAGGTGATGGTCGCCGTGGTGGCGGGGACGACCGTGTCGACGGCGAAGCTGAACGACTCGGCGGTGCGGGTGGGGTTGTACGTCGTGCCGTTGGCCGGGTTGGTCGTCGCGTTGGTGACCGTCGTGGCGTAGCTCCAGGCCGGGACGGCCGGCGTGGCGGTCGCGTCGCCGGCCAGGAAGGTCGTGAACGCCGTGGTCCAGGTGCCGTCGAGGTCGGTCCAGGCGGCGGACGTCGGGGTGGTGACGCGGTCGGCCGCGGTGTTGCCGGCCAAGGTCACCAGGTCGACGCGGGTGGGTCCGCGGTCGGGGGCCTGCTGCGGGTCGTAGGTCAGGTCGCCCGGGGTGCCGGTGACCGAGGTGCCGTAGCTGACCAGGGCGCTGACCGTGCCGTTGCCGCTGGCGTCGAGGTCGGCCTGCAGGTCGGCCAGGCGCAGCCAGCCGCCGCCGGTCTTGGCGAAGTTGACCGCGGTGCCCGCGAAGGCGAGGTCGGCGCTCCCGTCGGGAGCGACCAGGCCGGAGCCCGTGCCCCAGGTGCTGAGCCGGGTGGTCTCGTCGAAGGTCGACGGGGCGGCGTACGCCGTGGGGAGGGGGTTGGGGCGGCCGGGGTTGGCCGAGGCGAGGTAGTCGGAGGTGCCCCACGTGGCGGTGCCGGCGGCGACCGAGCCGGTCGGGGCAGCCTGGGCGGGGGCGGGGCTCAGCGCCGGGACGGCGGCGGAGGCGAAGACGGTGGCGGCGGCCATGAGGGCGGCGGCGACCCGGAGTCGGGCGATGGACATGAGGGGAACCTAACATTGCTTAGGCTTACCTAAATAACTGGTCCAGACCTCACCTCAGGCGGGCGACGAGCGCCCGGCCCAGGGCGTGACCCGAGGCCCAGGCCGTCTCGACCTTCGGGGTCGCTCCCCAGCCGTCGCCGCACGCCCCCACCAGGCGGTCCCCCGCCTGCTCGAGCAGGAACGGCTCCGCGCGGTCGCCCGTCGGCCGGGCCACGCTCCAGCGGTGCAGGTAGGTCTCGACCGGGGGCTCGAGCCCCAGCAGGTCGCGCAGTGCGCCGGTCATCGCCGGGGCAGCGGCCTGCGGCTCGGCCAGGTGGGGCCGGGCGAAGTCGGGCGTCGAGTGGGCCACCAGGACAGGCGCGCCGTCGCCGCGGCGACGTCCGTCGTCGGCCACCCAGGCCAGCACGTCGTGACCGTTGACGAACGCCCCGTCGAACGCCCCGTCGAGGTCCCAGGCCCGGGCCGGCCACCGGGCCGCGAGGGCCAGGACGGGCTCGAACGCGCGGTCGAGCCGCCGGCGTACGGCGGCGAGGTCGGGGTCGTCGTCGGGCAGCAGGCGGACGGCCTGCGGGTCGGGCATCGCCAGCACCACGACCGGCGCGTCGGCGACCGCGGGCAGCGTCTCGAGGTGGGTCTCGAGCTCGACGTCGAGCCCCGTGGCGAGGTCCTCGACGAGCGAGCGCAGCCCGCCGGGGGCGCCCCAGCGCACCGGCCCCTGCTTGGTCTGCGGCTCCCGACCGGTCTCGAGTGAGACGAACGTGTCGGTCCACGGCGCCGCCAGGCCGCGCCGCTCCCAGTCGGCGACGACCGCCCCGAACCCGGTCGGGTCACCCTCGCTCACCGTGAGGTACGACGCCCCGAGGTCGACCGGCCGGCCGTCGAGGCGTCGCGACGCCATCCGCCCCCCGGCCCTCCGACCGCGGTCGACCAGCCGCACCGCGACGCCCGCTGCCGCCAGCTCGCGTGCACAGGCCACGCCGGACAGTCCCGCACCGACGACCACCACAGGGCTCATGCCGGCGATCCTGTCAGCCACCCCCACCCCCTCGGGGTGACCCGTCGCCCATGGGCGACGGGTCAGCGTCAATTTCGGATCGACCCGTCGCCCATGGGCGACGGGTCAGCGTGAGGTGAGGAGGGAGGCGGTGGCGGCGAGGGCTCCGAGGACCGCGCCGGAACAGCGCAGGCGGTCGACCAGCAGGAGCCGGTGGCGCAGGTCGTCGGTGTCGGCGCGCAGGCGGCCGTGCAGCGGGGCCGCGGCGACGGCGGTGGTCGCCAGGGCACCGGCCGTGGCGACCAGGCCGACCCAACCGAGCACGTCTGGTCCGTCGAGGACGAGCACTCCCCCGCTGCCGACGAGGCCGGCGTACAGGAGCGCGACGAGGGGGACGATGCGGCGGGAGTGCCGGGCGTGGGCGGTGTCCCAGGCGGCCGGGCCGACCTCGACGAGGGCGGGATAGACCAGGGTCGTCACCGTGACCTGGAACCCGGCGTGGGCGGCCGCGACCAGGGCGAACGCGATCGCGGGGGTCACGAGAGCGTGGCCGCGACGGCGGCCGCCGTACGCCGGCCGCTGACCAGCGCGCCCTGGATGGAGCCGGTGTCGCGGTGGTCGCCGCAGACGTGGAGGCCGTCGCCGAGGGAGACCGGCCGCCGGGCCGAGTACGGCGCCGGCTGGGCCGGGAGCGCGCGCGGCACCTCGTGGCGCGCCACCACCTCCCAGCCCGTGGGGTCGGTGCCGAGGAGCTCGCCGGCGTGGCGCCGTACGACGGGCTCGGCGGTCTCGCGGCCCGGGCCGAGCAGCGCCGAGGCCTGCAGCAGCCGGCGTCCGGGCGGGGCGTAGCTCGGCGCGGCGTCCGACATCACCGCGCAGTTGACGACGGGCCCGGCGGGGCGGGTCCGGCCGTCGACGTGGAGCAGCCGGCCGGTCTCGGGCGCGTCCTCCGCCGCCCACCACGTCGTCACGACACCCTTGGTCGGCGGGGCGTCCACGCCGGTCAGCCCGGTCGCCTCGGCACCGTCGGTCGCGACGACGACGGCGCGCGCGGACCAGGTCGTGCCACCGGACCGCACGCGGCGCCCGAGGACCTCCTCGACCCGGGTGCCGAGCACGACCGGGCGCCGCAGCCGGGCCGCGAGCTGCTCGGGCAACGCCTGCATGCCGTCGCGCGGCACCCCCGGCACCCCGGTCGCGAACATCCAGACCAGGAGCAGGGCGTAGTCGTCGGCGGTCGAGCCGTCGTCCTCGAGCAGCACCCCCGCGAGGAACCGGTCGAGCACCCGGCGCAGCAGCCCGTCGACGCCGGCCCGGTCGAGCGCCTCGTGCAGGGTGCGCGGCGGACGACCGGCCAGCACGTCCGACAGGCTGCGGCGCCGCCGCGGCACCAGCAGCGGGCGCAGCCAGGACGCGACGGCCGCGAGCTCCCGCGGTCGTCGTACGCCGGTCGCGAGGGTCGGTCCGAGCAGCCGCGGCTCCCGCAGGGGGTGACCCAAGCGCACCCGCGACCCGTCGTCGGTCAGCGCCACGACGCCCGCGGCGAACGACTGCATCCCGAGCGCATCGACGTCGACCACGCGCGCGACCTCGGGGTAGGCGGGGTTGAGCAGCTGGAAGCCGCGGTCGACCCGGAACCCGTCGACCACGTCGGTGCGGATCCGCCCGCCGACCGCGTCGGCACCCTCGACCACCAGCACGTCGTGCCCCGCGTCCTGGAGCGCGAGGGCGCACCCCAGCCCGGCGAGCCCTGCCCCGACCACCACGACGTCCGCGTCCATGCGCGCACCCTCGCAGCAGCGCCGCCGCGCGGACTCACCCGCAGGGTGGCCGGCGGTCCGGCAGCCCCGTCAGGACGTCTCGAGCACCTGCTGGCAGGACGTGCAGGTGCCGAAGAGCTCGACGGTGTGGCTGACGTCGGCGAACCCGTGCTCCCGGGCCTGGGCGGCGGCCCAGCGCTCGACCGCCGGACCGGCGATCTCGACGGTCCGCCCGCAGTGGCGGCAGACGAGGTGGTGGTGGTGGCTGCGGCTGCAGCGCCGGAACACCGCCTCGCCGCCGTCGGTCTTGACCGAGTCGACCTCGCCGAGGTCGACGAGGGACTGCAGGGTCCGGTAGACGGTCGCGAGCCCGACGGAGTCACCGCCGCGACGCAGGGCGTCGTGGATCTCCTGGGCGGTGCGGAAGTCGTCGGAGGACGCCATCACGGCCTCGACGGCACGCTTCTGCCGGGTCGAGCGCACGGCGGTCGACGGTCGGGCGACGCTCTGGTTCACAACGGGTCCTTCGAGATCGGCTGGTCACCACCGTACCCGGCCCGACCGGTCCACCCCTGCCGAACGCCGTCCCACCGCGTCACGCGCACCGTCGGGTCGATCCCGGGGGTGACCTTGATAACGATAATGGTGTTCACTACGTGGGCGGCCGACCTCCCGGCCCGCCGATCGAGAGGCCACGACCCGTGAGCACAGCCCAGACCCAGGCGGCCGGCACCCGCCGTCGGCCGGTCGGCCAGGCCGAGGTGGTGGCGCTGGTCGTCCTCACGATCCTCGTCAGCGGCCGCTGGCTCGTGCCCCTGCTCGACCACCCGTCGCTGGCGACGTGGAGCACGATCTTCGTGGCGATCGTCATCCAGTCCACCCCGTTCCTCGTCGTCGGCGTCCTGCTGTCGGCGGTCATCTCCGCCCTGCTCTCCGACCGGCTCCTCGCGCGGGTCGTCCCGCGGAACCCCGCGCTCGGCGTGCCCGTCGCGGGCCTGGCCGGGATCGGCCTGCCCGGGTGCGAGTGCGCCGCGGTGCCGATCGCCGGGAGCCTGATGCGCCGCGGGATCGCCCCCGCGGTCGCCCTGACGTTCCTGCTGGCCGCCCCGGCGGTCAACCCGGCGGTCCTGGTCTCCACCGCGGTCGCCTTCCCAGGTCGGCCCGAGATGGTGGTCGCCCGGTTCGTGGCCTCGCTGCTCACCGCCGTGCTCGTCGGGTGGTGGGTCCTGTCCCGCGGGGCCCGGCTCCCCATCACCAAGCGGCTCGAGGCCTTCGGCGCCGACATGAGCACCCGCGAGAGGTTCGTCGAGACCGTGCGCCACGACTTCCTGCACGCCGCCGGCTTCCTGGTGATCGGCGCGATCCTCGCCGCCGGCATCAACACCTTCGTCCCCCGCACCATCGTCGACACGGTCGCCGGGCAGGCCCTCCTCGGCATCCTCACCCTGGCGGCGTTCGCGTTCCTGGTGGCGCTCTGCTCGGAGTCCGACGCCTTCGTCGCCGCCAGCTTCACGGCGTTCTCCGACACCGCCAAGCTCGTCTTCCTCGTCGTCGGACCGGCCATGGACGTCAAGCTCGCCAGCATGGAGGCCGGCACCTTCGGCGGCGCGTTCGCCCGCCAGTTCGTCCCGGTGGTGGTCGGCACCGCGATCCTCTGCGCCGTCGGCGTCGGGTGGTGGCTGCTGTGAGCACCCCCCAGCGCGCCGGCCTGCGCTCCCGCCTGGCCCGCGCCACGATGGCCCGACCCACCCAGGGCCTGCTGATGGCGTTCCTGGGCGCCGTGCTCGTGCGGCTCTCGCTGAGCGACGCCTACCTGCGCTACGTCACCGCCTGGATGAAGTACCCCATCCTGGCCAGCGGCGTCCTGCTCATGCTGCTCGCCGTGGGCCTGGTCGTGTCCGAGCGCCCCGAGCCAGGGCACGACGACGGGCACGACGACGGGCACGGACACGGACCGATCCCCCTGGTCGCCTGGCTGCTGGTACTCCCGGGCCTGGTGACGTTCGTGATCAGCCCGCCGGAGCTCGGCTCCTACCTCGCCGAACGGCGTGCGGGCGAGGCCCAGACGGTGGCCCAGCCGGCCGCCCTGACCACCCTGAGCAAGGACGAGGTGGTGCCGGTCGACGTCACCGAGTTCATCTGGCGTGCCCAGGACGGCGGCGACACGCTCGAGGGGCAGCAGGTCCGGCTGACCGGCTTCGTCTCCTACGACCGGGACGGGCACTGGTACGTCACGCGGATGGTCATCGGGTGCTGCGCCGCCGACGCGATCAGCTACCAGGTCCAGGTCGACGGCGACCTCGCCAAGCCCGGGCGCGACCAGTGGGTCGAGGTCACCGGCACCTACGCGACCGGTACCGGCACCGACCCGGACGGACGCACGCCGCCGGCGGTGACCGCCACCACGGTCGAGGAGATCCCGACCCCCGCCGAGACCTACGAGTGAGACCGACCGCGCCGCGCGGGGTCCTGGCCCCCGCGGCCGTGGTCGCGGTCGTGGGCGCCGCCCTCCTCGTGCGCCACGACGGCGGCACCCCGGGTGGCGACGCCGCGCCCACCACGACCACGGCCCCCTCGACGTCCTCGACGCCGACCGTGACCGCGGAGCGGTTCTGCGACGGGTTCGGCGCCCTGGCCCAGGCGCGTCAGGACCTGCTGGTCGCGGCGTCGCCCGCCGGGGTGCGTGCGCTGCACGAGGCCGCCGCCCAGGTGGACCGGCTCGCGACCGGCACGGCCCTGCCCGCCGACGCGCGAGCCGGGATCGACTTCGTGGTCGCAGCCCTGCTCGACCTCGACGAGGACACCACCGCGGCCGAGGTCATGGCGGCCGACCAGCGGGCGAGCCTGCGCGACGAGTCGCACGCCGAGGCGCTCTCGGCCTACATCGTCGAGCACTGCGGCTGATCCTCTAATTAAGAATGATTCTCATTGTGTTGTAGGCTCGCAGTCATGAAGAAGACCCTCATCACCGCCGCCTCCCTGCTCGCCCTGGGCAGCCTCGCCGCCTGCGGCTCCGACTCCGACGACGGCGGTGCCACCGGAGGCTCGGGAGGCGACCGGCTCAAGGTCGTCGCCTCCACCAACGTGTGGGGCGACGTCGCAGCCCAGGTCGGCGGCGACCTGGTCGACGTCACCTCGATCATCGACGACCCGTCGAAGGACCCCCACGACTTCGAGGCCGACGCCGACACGCTGCTCGAGGTCTCCCAGGCCGACGTCGTCGTCGAGAACGGCGGTGGCTTCGACGACTTCGTCGAGACGCTGCTGTCGTCGTCGAAGACGAAGGCGACCGTGATCAACGCCTTCGACGTCTCGGGCAAGGCCGACGGCGCCCCGAAGGGAGCCGAGGTCAACGAGCACGTCTGGTACGACGTCCCCACCGTCGCCAAGGTCGCCACGCAGCTCGCGGCCGACCTGGGCAAGGCCGACCCGGACCATGCCGACACCTACGAGGCCAACGCGGCGGCGTACAACAAGAAGCTCGCCGGGCTCGAGAAGGCCGAGGCGGACCTCGAGCCGTCCGTCCAGGGCAAGCCGGTCGGCGTGACCGAGCCGCTTCCGGTCTACCTCGCCGAGGCGCTGGGCCTGGTCGACAAGACGCCCGCGGCGTTCGCCGAGGCGATCGAGGAGGGCGAGGACGTGCCGGTCGCGGTGCTCCAGGAGACGCTCGGCCAGATCGAGGACGGCGACATCGACCTGCTGTTCTACAACGACCAGACCGTCAGCCCCGTCACCGAGCAGGTGCGCGCCGCAGCCGACAAGGCCGGGATCCCGATCGTGCCGGTCACCGAGATCCTGCCGAAGGGCACCGACTACCTGACCTGGATGCGCGGCAACATCGACGCCGTCTCCAGCGCCCTGTCCGCCCGATGAGCCCGGTGCTATCGCTGCGTGACGCGACCCTCGCGCTCGGCGGCCGCGAGCTGTGGCGCGGGCTCGACCTCGACGTCGAGCCCGGCACGTTCGTGACCGTCCTGGGCCCCAACGGGTCGGGCAAGTCGAGCCTGCTCAAGGTGGTCCTCGGACTGCGCGGCCTGACCGGCGGCACCGCCCGGGTCGGCGGGCGCGCCGTACGCCGGGGCGACCGCCGCGTCGGCTACGTCCCCCAGCACCAGGGGTACGACACCGACACCCCGCTGCGGGGACGCGACCTCGTGCAGCTCGGTGTCGACGGCCACCGCTGGGGGCTGCCGTCGTGGCGCCGCAGCGACGTCGTGGCCGACCGGCTGCAGCAGGTCGAGGCCGAGCACCTCGGCGGCGTACGCCTGGGCCGGATGTCGGGCGGCGAGCAGCAGCGGGTCCGGATCGCCCAGGCGCTCGCCACCGACCCCACCCTGCTGCTCTGCGACGAGCCGCTGCTCTCGCTCGACCCCCGCCACCAGGCCCGGGTCGTCGACCTGCTCGACCGGCGGCGTCGCGAGCACGGCACGGCGGTGGTGTTCGTGACCCACGAGATCAACCCGGTGCTCGGCGTGACCGACCTGGTCCTCTACCTCCGCAACGGGCGCTTCGTGCTCGGCACGCCCGACGAGGTGCTGCGCAGCGACGTGCTCACCTCCCTCTACGGCGCCCCGGTCGAGGTCGTCCGGCGCCGCGACCGCATCGCGGTGCTGTGCGACTGCGGACCCGAGGAGCTGGCGGGCTGATGACCGGCGTCCCCCTGGCCCAGGTGGCCTTCTCCGACTTCGTCGACTTCTCCCACTACTCCGAGCTGCTCCCGCTCGTGCAGAACAGCCTGTACGCCGGCGCCGCGCTCGGCCTGCTCGGCGGGCTGGTCGGGGTGTTCGTCATCGCCCGCGACCTGCCGTTCGCGGTCCACGGCATCAGCGAGCTGTCCTTCGCCGGCGCCGCGGGCGCCCTGCTGCTCGGCGGCAGCGTCGTGGCCGGGTCCTTCGCGGGCTCGATCATCGCCGCGGCCCTGATCGCCGCGATGGGCGCCCGCGCCCGCGACCGCAACTCGGTGATCGGGGTGCTGATGCCCTTCGGCCTCGGGCTCGGCATCCTCTTCCTCGCGCTCTACGAGGGGCGCGCGGCCAACAAGTTCGGGCTGCTGACCGGGCAGATCGTCGCCGTCGACGACGCGCGTCTCACCCTGATGGCCGGCACCGCCGTCGCCGTCGTCCTGGTGCTCGCGGTGATCTGGCGGCCGCTGATGTTCGCCAGTGTCGATGCCGATGTCGCCGCCGCCCGCGGTGTCCCCGTCGGCCTCCTGCACTGGGTCTTCATGCTGCTGCTCGGCTGCACGATCGCCGTGGCCGTGCAGGTGGTCGGCGCACTGCTGGTGCTGGCCCTGCTCTGCACCCCCACGGCCGCGGCCCTGCGCCTCACCACGTCACCGGTGCTGCTGCCGCTGCTGTCGTCGCTGTTCGCCCTGACCGCGATGCTCGGCGGGACGTTCCTGGCCCTCGGCACCTCCATCCCGATCAGCCCCTACGTCACGACGATCTCGTTCGCGACCTACCTCCTCGCACGGCTGCTCGGGCGGCCCGACCGCCGCGGGACGCCACCCACGCACGACACCGGGGACACCGACGACGCCGGAGACGGGAACGAGCGGACCAGCCCGTCGGCCGTGGCGGTCACCGCCGCTCGTTAGGCTCGCGGGCGTGGCCGATCTCCGAGGACATCGCAGCGTCGTCTGGGGGGCGCCGGCCGTGCTCGTGGTCGCGGTCGTCGCCGCCGTGCTCCTCCTCGACGGGACCGGCGGAGCAGACGGCCCCGACGCCTCCGGCCCCCGCCCGCCCGCGTCGTCCTCCGCCACGCCCTCCCCGTCGGTGCCGACGACCAAGATCGACCCCGCCACCTGGTGCACCGCGTTCGTGGCCTTCACCGACGCCCAGGCGCAGTACGTCGCGGCGCCCGACGACCCGGCCGCCGAGGAGGCCCTGCAGTCCGAGGCCGACGCACTGCTCGCCCTCGGCCAGCCGCTCGGCCTGAGCCCCGGCGGGCTGACCAGCCTCGAGGTGCTCGTCGACAGCTCGCTGAGCCAGGCGGGTGACCCGACCGCCGCTCCGGGCGCAGCGCCCGCGGACCCCGACGCGCTCGCGGCCTACCTCAGCGCGACCTGCCCGGCCTGACCCGTGGGCCACACCGTCGTCGCGGTGCTGGGCGGGCTGGTCGGCCTGGTCGTGCTCGGCGCCTACGTCGGGTGGCTGTACCGCCGCCTCGCCGTGGCACCCGACCTGTCGCCTCGGTGGCGCCGGGGCGTGGCGGTCGCGCTCGGCCTCGGACTGGGGGTCTTCGTGGTCGGTGCCGTGCTGCTGCGCCGCGGCGACCCCGCCCCGGTGCGACCGGTGGTCTGGCCCGCGATGACGTCACTGGCCGTCGCGCTCTACCTGACCCTCGGACTCGCGTTGCTCGCCCTGGTCGCGCTCGCGCTGCGGCTGCGCGGACGCACCGATGCCCGACGCCGGGTGCTGCGCGTCGGCACCCCGGCCGTGGTCGCCCTCGCGCTCGCCGTGACCGGCTACGGCGTGGTGGCCGCCACCCGGCCGTCGGTGCGCACGACGGTCGTCACGAGTGACGCGCTGCCGGCGTCGTACGACGGGTTGCGGGTGGTGCTCATGACCGACCTCCACGTCGGCGCCCTGCACGACGCCTCGTGGACCCGGCGCGTCGTCGACCTCGTGATGACCCAGGACCCCGACCTGGTGCTGCTCGGCGGCGACCTCGTCGACGGGCGTCCCGAGGACATCGCCGCCGACGTCGCGCCCCTCGCCGACCTCGCCACCCCGCTCGGCGTGCACGCGGTCATCGGCAACCACGAGCTGATCACCGGGGCCGCCGACGGGCCGCGCTGGGTCGCGGCGTACGAGTCGCTCGGCCTCGACGTCCTGACCAACGAGTCGGTCGAGCTCGGTCCCGGGCTCATGCTGGCCGGCGTGCCCGACGCCACCGCCACCGGCGACCTCGCCCCCGACCCGGCCGCCGCGCTGGCCGGCGTCGACCCCGACGACTTCGTGCTCTACCTCGCCCACGAGCCCCGCCAGGTCCACGACCTGCCCGACGGCGCCGGGGTCGACCTGATGCTGGCCGGCCACACCCACGGCGGCCAGCTCTGGCCGGTCGGCCTGCTCTCCCGCCTCGCCGCCCCCGTCGTCCAGGGGTACGGCGTCGCCGACGGGGTCCCGCTGCTCGTCAGCCGCGGCGTGGGCACCTCGGGGCCGCCGGTGCGGGTGCTGTCGCCGCCCCAGGTCGACGTGGTGGTGCTGCGGGCGACGTGAGCGCGCTGCCCGACCTTACGGACAACATGGTCGAAGGATCGTGCCGCCACACGGCACGAACCTTCGACCATGCCAGGCGCCCGTCCACAGGCCGACCGGGAGCCCCTTGCCGCAGGGCGCAGAGGCTCCGACCATCGTCGACATGGTCATGGAGCACGGTGAGCTGGACGAGCTCAGATCGCGCCAGTCGGGCGTGATCGCCCGCTGGCAGGTGGTGGACCTCGAGGGCACCGCCGCCGACTTTCGTCGCATGGTGCGTCGCGGGGCGCCGATCTGTGCCGGAGTCTGCGTCGACCACACCGGCGAGCCGACCTGGGTCCAGCGCGCGTGGGCCGCGGTGCTCGCGGTGTGGCCGGCCGCGCTCGCCGGATCGTGTGCGCTGCGCGCCGAAGCCGGTCCGGGATGGCGGGGGCACGACGAGGCCGGGCCCATCGAGGTGGCGGTCGACGCCGCGCGGACCGTGGTCGCTCCAGCCGGGGTGAGGGTCCGCCGGGTCGCGGGTCTGGACGCCAAGGTCCGGTGGAACTTCAGCCCGCCACGCATGCGCGTCGAGGAGGCGGTCCTCGACGTGGCGATCGCCGCTGACGGCGTCCTGGACACCGTGGAGGCGCTCGCCTCGGCCGTGCGCGCACGGTGCACCACCGCGGGGCGGCTCCTGGTCACCCTGGGTGGGCGGTCGCGCGTGACCGGCCGCGCCGAGCTCGTCCTGCTCCTGACCGACCTACGGGACGGCACCTGCTCCGCCCTCGAGCACGGCTACCTCGAGCACGTCGAGCGCCGACACGGACTGCCGCCGCCCGAGCGGCAGTTCCACGAGCGAGCCGGCGGACGGAGCGTCTACCGCGACGCCGAGTACACGGAATGGAAGGTGACGCTCGAGCTCGACGGCGAGATGTTCCACGCCCGCAACCGCCAGCGGGGCGACGACCTCGATCGCGACCTGGACCTCGTCGCGCAGGAGCGGGTCTCGGTGCGACTGGGCTGGAGCCAGGTGTTCGACCGTCCCTGCCGGACGGCCGGCAAGGTCGGCCGGGTGCTGGCCAACCGGGGCTGGCCCGGCACCCCGTCCGCGTGCGAACCGGGATGCACCGCCTCCGACGCGTGGGCGGCCTGAACGAGGTCGAAGGTCCGGGTCACCAGGCGGCACGATCCTTCGACCCTGATGAGCTCGATGGGTCAGCGCTCGCGACGACGACCACCGCCGACGCCACCCCGAGCACCACGCTCGCGCCGACGCCCACCCACGCCCAGTCCGGCACCAGGTGCCGCAGGCGGGCGGCCACCGCGACCACGACGACCAGGTGCACCGAGGTCGCCGCGACCCAGGGCCAAGGGGTGCGGGCCAGGGCGACGAGGGCCAGGCCGAGCAGGAGCGGCGCGACGCAGACCCAGGCCAGGGCGGCGGCGTACGCCGGGGCGTCGTCGGCCAGGATCCCCGCCAGCCCGAGGCCGCCGAGGCTCCAGCAGCTCGCGGACAGGACGGCGGCCACGACCCAGGCGATGACGGCGAGCAGCCGCCCGACACTCACTCGGGCTGGAGCCCCGCGATGCAGGACCGTTCGCCACGGACGTCGACCCGGACCACGAAGTCGAGCTCCTGGTCCTCGAGCCCCTGCTCGTCGCTGGTGACGTGGACGCGGAAGGAGCCGGACTTGTCGCCCTCGACGTCGCTGATCTCGTAGTCGACGTCGGGGTCGTCGGTCCCGGCGCGGTCGCGGGCCTCGTCGATGAGGCTCTCGAGCTGGTCGCGGTCCGAGGCGCCCGGCGCCTCGCACAGCAGGTCGACGCCGGCGTCGACGTCGAGGTCCTGGGCGGCGTCCACGGCGATGTCGGCGACGTCCTGCACGGAGCGGGCGTCCTCGGCGGCCTTGCTGCCGGTGAGGGTCACCACGAGGACCACGACGACCGCCAGCACCGCCACGAGGGCGAGGCCGACGATCCACGGCGCCTTGCTACGACCGGACGTCGGCCCGCCGGCAGCCGACGGACCAGCAGCCGGCGGACCAGCAGGCGGCGGACCAGCAGGCGGCGGACCGGAGGGCGGCGGACCGGAGGGAGGCGGACCGGACGGCGGGGGTGGAGGCAGGTCGGACATGGCGCCCATCCTGCCTCCACCGCTGCTCTCAGGGGCGGAAGACCACCTTGACCATGCCGTCCTCCTTGTCGCGGAAGGACTTGTAGGCCGCCGGGGCCTCCTCGAGCGAGAGGTGGTGGGTGGCGAAGCCCTCCACGCCGAGCACGTCCTCGTCGCGCTGCAGCACCTCGAGGATGTCGTCGCTCCAACGGTGCACGTTGGCCTGGCCCATCTTGAGCGTCAGCTGCTTGTCGAAGAGCTGCAGCATCGGCATGGGCGACGCGGCGCCGCCGTACACGCCGGAGATCGAGACGGTGCCGCCGCGACGGACCGACTCGAAGGCGGTGTAGAGCGCGTCGAGACGGTCCGAGCCGGCGTGCTGCATGGCGATCTCCTGCAGCTTCTTGGGCAGGATCCGCAGGGCCTTCTGGGCGGTCTCGGCGACCGGCGAGCCGTGTGCCTCCATGCCGACGGCGTCGATGACCGAGTCGGAGCCCCGGCCGTCGGTGAGGTCACGCACGCGGTCGGGCACGTCGTCGGGGTCGATCTCGGTGGTGTCGATGGTCTCGCCACCGCGCTCGGTGACCCGGGCCAGCCGCTCGGCGACGCTGTCGACGACGATGACGCGCAGCCCCCGGTGCTTCGCGATCCGGGCGCACATGTCGCCGATCGGGCCGGCGCCGACGACGAGCAGGGTGCCGCCCTCGGGCGTGTTGGCGTAGTCGACGGCCTGCCAGGCCGTGGGGATCACGTCGGACAGGTAGAGGAACCGGTCGTCCGGCGGGCCCTGGGGCACCTTGATCGGCAGCGTGTTGCCGAACGGCACGCGCAGGGCCTCGGCCTGCCCGCCGGGCACCGCGCCGTACAGCTTGGAGTAGCCGAACAGCGACGCGCCCGTGCCCTGGTCGCGGTTCTGGGTGGTCTCGCACTGGCTGTGCAGCCCGCGCTCGCACATCCAGCAGGTGCCGCACGAGATGTTGAACGGGACGACCACCCGGTCGCCCGGCTTCAGCGCGGTGACGTCGGCGCCGACGTCCCGGACGATGCCCATCGGCTCGTGGCCGACGACGTCGCCGGGGGTCATGAACGGCGTGAGCGGGTCGTAGAGGTGCAGGTCGGACCCGCACAGCCCGGTCGAGGTGATCTGGACCACGACGTCGGTCGACTCCTCGATCCGCGGGTCGGGTACGTCGATGACCTGCATGTCGTTGCGGCCCTGCCAGGTGACGGCTCTCATGGGTTCTCCCTCGTGGTGCGGCTGTTCGTGCGATCCACACCCGGTGCCCGATCAGCGGCGCGGCACCCTCACCCGACCGGGGGGCCTGCGCGCGCCCCCTGGGACAGGCACCCCTAGCGCGACGGCTTCGGCAGCGTGCAGGAGACCTTGGGGTTGACCCCGACGTAGTTGAGCGGACCGGCGACGATGGTCAGGGCGGTGTCACCGAAGGTCTTGCACGACACGTCGCGGTCCTCGCCGAAGTAGCCGCGCTGGTAGGCGGCGAGCACCCCGATCACCAACCACACCACCACGACCAGACCGACCAGACCGCCACCTCGACTCTGCATCCGCCCAGGGTCCCATCCCGGGTGGTCCCACACCGCGACCGTCCCCCCGGGCGGGCCGTGCGGCCCCGCCGCACGGCGTCCGCGATCACGGATTCGTCGCCCGCCGAGGTTAGGGTCGCGCCCATGCGCCTGCTTCGTACGCCCACGACGCGTCGCCTCGTCGCAGCGACATCCGGGCTGGCCCTCGCCCTGTCCCTGGCCGCCTGCTCCGGCGACGGATCATCGCGGCCCGACCCCTCCGACGGCCCCTCCTCGGGCGCTGCGGCGAGCCCCGACCCGGAGGTCGTCGACACCGACGTCCCCGAGACGACGCCGCCGAAGGACGACTTCCCCAAGATGGAGTTCGACGTGCCGCTGGCCGCCGGCGTCACCGACGACCAGCTCCAGCGCCTCGTCGACGAGGGCATGCTGCCGACCGCCCCCGCCCACGGTGGCGCGTTCGAGACGATGACCAACGCCGTCAAGGCCGGGCCCGTGCCCGACGTCGTCCTCTTCGGCGACTCGATGGTCCAGCAGGGGGTCGACCCCCAGGTGCTGGGCGCGCTGCTGTCGAAGAAGGCCGGGCGCGACGTGGTCACCTTCAACGGGGCCAGCAGCCGCGCGCGCTGGGGCATGAACGCCATGCTGGCGCGCTACCTCGTCAAGATCGACCACGTGCCCAAGGTCGCACTGCTCGGCATCACCACCCGCGCCGGCGAGCACGACTCGTTCTACAACACCGAGGGCGCCCACTCGCCGTTCTCCTCGATGGTCGAGGGATGCGACCGGCCGGCCAGCAGCAACTGGTCCGCCGCCGACGCGGCGGCCTGCGAGAAGGACCGGTCCGACCTGCGCACCCGCTTCCGCTCCGGCGGCGACCAGGTCGCCCGGGCCCTCGAGGGCAAGAAGCCCCAGACCAGCCTCTACATCGATCCCGGCAGCCGGCTGCGCTCCGACGGCTTCATGATCCACCCCGGCGTGACCAAGGCCAAGGCCAAGGCGGTCTCCGACGAGCGGATGCGGCGTGGCTTCCCCGGGTTCCCGACCGTGGTGCCCGACGGCCAGCAGCAGTTCGACGAGGCCGTCAAGATCCTGCGCGACGCCGGCACCACGGTGCTCGCGTTCGAGCTGCCCTACAGCCCGGTCCACCAGGCCAACCTCGAGAAGGCCGGCAGGAACTACGACGCCCGCCGCCAGGCCATGGCGCGCGAGCTCGCCGGCGACAAGGACGTGCCGCTGTTCGAGGTCAAGGACTTCTCGGCGTGGTGGAGCGACGGCGACAGCCGCGACGCGATCCACCTCGCGCCGTCGGGTGCGAAGAAGTTCGCCGTCCAGCTCACCACGCTGCCCGGCTTCACCGACGCGGTCGTCAAGGGCCTGGGCTGACGTCTGAGCCGACGTCAGGCCCGTGCCCAGTCGTCGCCCTCGCGGCGGACCAGGCCGCGCTCCTCGAAGGCCGTGAGCCACCCCAGCATCGGCCACTCCCCCCAGCGGTCGCGGAAGAGCCGGCCGTTGCGCAGGATCGCGTCGAGGTGCTCCACGGGCGGGGAGCTCACCGCGTGGTGCTGGTGGTAGGCGCGGGCCGAGCCCAGCCACCACAGCTCCACGCCCGCCGCGGTGGCCCGTCGGGCCAGGTCGGTGTCCTCGCCGCCGTAGCCGACGTAGGCCTCGTCGAACCCACCGGTGCGCTGCCACGTCGCGGGGGTCAGGGCGAAGGACAGCGACCAGAACAGCTCGGGACGGGTCGCCACGAGCATCTCGCCGGGTCGTGGGGCCGGCCGGGCGGCATGGGGACGGTCGAGCGCCGCCAGCTCGGCGGGGTGGTCGACGGCGGCACCGGGGCGCAGGTAGGTGACCGGGCCGGACCACAGTCGACCGGGCATTGCGAGCGCGGCGTCGGCGTACGCCGCCACGAGGTCGAACCCGGGCAGGCAGTCGACGTCGAGCAGGATCACCACGTCGGCGCCCTGCGCGACGACGTGCGCGACGCCGAGGTTGCGCGCGGCCGACAGCGGCAGGCCGTGGGCGCCGACCTCGATCCGGACGACGTCGCGGGCCAGGCCGTGGTCCTCGAGCGGCACGATGGCCTCGTCGCCCATCGCGACGACGGTGTAGAGGTCGGGACGGCGGCTGCCGAGGGCCAGCATCCGGTGCTGCCCGGCCAGGTGGTGCCGGCGGCCGTGCGCGATGGTGACGACGGCGACCCTCATCGGGCGACGACCCCGAGGACGACCTCGGCGAACCGGTCCACGGCCCGCCCGTCGCACCAGCCCGCCCAGTCGCGACCGTCGAGCACGGCCGCCTTCTCCAGCGCCTCGTCGTCGGTCGGCCAGGCGTCGAGCACCACGGCGGGCCAGCCGCCCTCACGCAGGACGCTGCCGGTGGTGGCTTGCTCGTCGTGCGGCCGCGCCTGGGGTACGACGACCGCGGGCCGTCTCGCCGCCGCCGTCTCGGCCAGGGCGTTCTGACCGGCGTGGGTCACCACCACGTCGGCCGACAGCAGCAGGGAGAAGGGGTCCTCGACCCAGCCGTCCCCCGCCAGCACCGTCCAGGTCCAGGCCCCGGGTGCGGCGGGCAGCGGCGCGTGGCCGCCGGCGCCGGCCAGCAGCACGGCGTGCCGTCCGGTCCGGCGTGGCGCGTCCTGCGACGACTCGGCCACCGCGAAGCGCGACAGCGCGCCGACGCAGTGCAGCCGGTCCTTCGTCTCGAACGGCACCCCGTGCAGCATGTCGTGGGCCTGCGCGGGCCAGAAGCCGACGAGCTCGTCGGCGGCCTCGAAGCCCAGCAGGTGCGGGGCGTCGTCCCGCCGGCCCGGCAGCACCACCGACACCACGGGCACGCCGTGCAGCCGGACCAGGAGCACCATCTCGACCGAGACGTCCACGACGACGGCCCGCGGCCGGGCCCGGGCGATCCACGCCGACACCGCCGCGCTGCGATCCCGCAGGCCGTCGTGGTGCAGCGGCGCCCAGTGCAGCCGTCCGCGCGCGGTGGGGCTGGCGGGCTCGTCGCCGTCGTCGAGGGGCAGCTCGACCCAGTCGCCGGGCCATCGAGCGGGCCGCGGCAGCGACGACAGCCCGGTCAGGGCCGGGCCTCCGGTGGCGGCCAGGTGCTCGGCGAGCGCGGTGGCGCGGTGCAGGTGGCCCCGCCCGACGTGGTGGACGTAGTAGCCGACGACGTCCCCGGGGCGGGTGCCCGCGCCGGCGCTCACGCGGCCACCGGTCCGTCCACGACCGCGCGGTAGCAGCGCTCGTAGTCGTCGACCATCCGCTCGATGGAGCAGGTGAGCTCGGCGTGGCGACGGCAGGCGGCCCGGTCGAGGCGGCGAGCGGTGCGCACGGCAGCGGCCAGCGCCTCGACGTCGCCGGGCGTGACGAGCACCCCGCCGTCGGGGCCGACCACCTCGGGCAGCGCGCCGCGCGCGTAGCCCGCGACCGGCGTGCCCGAGGCCATCGCCTCGGAGGCGACCAGCCCGTAGGGCTCGTCCCAGGCCGGGGTGATGACCGCGACCGACGCGGTGCGCAGCAGCCGGGCGAGCTCGCGGTGGTCGAGGTGCCCGCGGTACTCGATGCCGCGGCCCAGCCGCGGCTCGACCTCGGTGCGGTAGTAGTCGCGGTCGTGGACCGGGCCGACCAGGACGAGGGGGACCCCGGCGAGCCGGCAGGCGTCCATCGCCTCGTGCGGGGCCTTCTCGGGCACCAGGCGCCCGGACCACACCGCCGGGCCACCGCCGTGACCGAAGCGCCACCGGTCGAGGTCGACGCCGTTGTGGATGACCTCGCTGCCGACGACGTGCGCCCAGGAGCGCGAGGTGAAGTCGCTGACCGCGACGAACGACGAGGCCCCGGCGCCGGGCCCCAGGTGGATCGCCGACTCCACGAAGGGCAGCGGCGGGGTGTGCAGGGTGGTGACCACCGGGACGCCCAGCGAGGACGCCATCGCGACCGGCAGGTGGTGCAGGCTGTTGTTGTGCACGACGTCGAACTCCGCGGCGCCCCCGCGTGACAGGCGCAGCATCAGGTCCAGGTAGGCGTGGTGCTCGGCGAGCCAGGTCGCCGAGGGCGCGTTGACGTCGGTCATCGCGAGGTCGCTGACCGAGAACGCGGCCGGGGCCAGGTGCGAGACCGGCAGGGCCGGGTCGGACCCGGGCGCCGCGAAGAGCGTGACCTCGTGCCCCCGGCGTACGAGCTCGGCGGCCAGGCCGTGCGTCATCGCCTCCAGCCCACCGGCGAACGGCTCGCTGATCGGGAACCGGCTCGAGGCGACCAGGCAGATCCTCACCGTGCCTCCTCGACGAGCCGGCGGTAGAGGTCGTCGTGCGCGGCTGCGACGTCGGCGCGCTGACGACGCCGCTGGGCCACGCTAGCGCCCCAGTCGGGCCGCTCCGCGTGTCCGCGTCGTACGGCGGCGGCGAGGGTCTCGGGGTCGTAGCCGTCCTCGTCGAGCCGGTAGCCCAGCACCGGGCCCTGCTCGGCGAAGTAGCCGCAGCTCGGGGCCACGACCGTGGTGCCGAGGTCGCGGCAGGCCTCCAGCCAGCCCGAGTGGGTGCCGAAGCGGTAGGGCAGCACCGACAGGTCGAGACCGCCCAGGTAGGCGTGCAGGTCGTCGTCGGACAGGTAGTCGTGCACGCGCAGCTCGAGCCGGCCGGCGTCGGCGTACCCGCGGACCAGCCGGGCGAGGTCGGCGTCGTGCCGGGGACCGTCGCTCCCCAGGACGTCGCGGTGGGCGTTGACCTGCAGCACGGCGCCGGGCAGGTCGGCGACCGTCTCGACGAGCGTCGGCAGGACCAGCTCCGGAGCCATCGAGGCACGCAGGCTCTTGAGGTGCAGGCCCACCCGGAACGGCTGGTCCGTGCGGGCCCGGCTGCGCACGTCCCGGGCCGTGCGGGCGGCACGCATCGCCGCCAGGGGGACGACGTGGGGGTGCGGCACCACTCGGGCCGTGCGGCCCCAGCGGCGCTCGATCTCGGCCGCGGCGCCGGGGGTGAGCGTGACGAGCGCGTCGGCCGCCGCGACCAGGACGTCGAGCTGGGCGTCGTGGGCGGTGCGGTCCGTGTGGTGGGGGTTGCGCAGGTCGTGCACGGTGTAGACGAGCGGCACGCCGTGGCGGCGCAGAGCGGAGGCGATCCGGTCCAGGCGCGCGGGGTCGAGGGCGTCGAAGCCGAAGTGCAGGTGGAACACGTCGATCTCGTGCGCGTGGGCGTCGACCCAGGCCTCGTCGAGCATGGCCGGCGGCCACCACTGCTGGCTCGGGGGGCGGCGTACGCCGAGGGGCGGCGGGTCCGGCAGGCGCACCGGCCCGTCGCCGGACTCGGGCGCCAGGTGGCGCACGTAGACGTGGCCCGAGGGCACCGAGGCGACGGTGGTCGCGCGGGCGCGCGCGAGAGGGGTCGAGGTCACGTCACCTGGTATCCGCCTCGGCGCGAGCCACCCTCACCCACGCGGGTGGCGGGCCGGCCCACCGGGCGGGCGGATACTCCGACGATGAGCCCGAACCCGCGTGACGTGGAGAACGCCCGGATCGATGCCCCCGGTGTCCCGACCGAGGAGGGGATCGACACGGCGAGCATCGAGGACGACCTCGAGCAGGAGCCGGAGGAGAAGCCGAACCGGACGGACGGTGCCGACGGCACCGACGGGGCCTGAGCCCTCAGCGCCGGGCGCCGACCGACGCGTCGGCGCCGAAGCCGTGGTGGACGCCCCACAGCACGGCCTGGGGGCGACGGTTGACCCCGATCTTGCGGTAGGCCGTGCGGATGTAGGTCTTCACCGAGTTGATGCTGAGGTAGAGGCTGCTCGCGATCTCCTCGTTGCTGAGTCCTCGGGTGATCAGCTCGAGCATCTCGAGCTCGCGTGCGGTGAGGCCGTCGGGGCGCCGGCTGCGGCGCCGCGCCGGCAGGTCGTCGTCGACGGTCACCGTGAAGCCGGCGAGGTCGCCGCGGTGCACGGCACGCAGGGCCCGGAGCAGCCGCCAGGGCTCGAGGTCCTTGCTGAGCAGCGCGATCGCCCCCTGGGCGCGCGCCCGGGTGACGGTGTCGGCCCGCACCGACCACGAGAACGCGACGAGGGGCGGGCGGTTCCAGGCGGCGACGCCGCGCAGGGACTCGGGCACCTCGTGGACGGGGTCGTAGAGGACCAGGTCGACCTCGGCGAACCCGGCGCCCTCGGTCGGCAGCTCGACGAGGGCGATGTCGAGCTCGCCGGCGACGATGGCGGCCAGGCCCGCGGCCACGATCGGGGCATCCGGGGCCAGGGCGATCCGCACCGGCGCCGCTGCGCGGGTCACGGGCTCAGGAGGCACGGTGGTCGATCCCCGCCCGCTCGAGCGCGGCCTGGGGTGTCGACCCGCGGCGTACGTGCAGGACGACGGGGGCGCGAGCAGCGCTCTCGTCCGCCGAGGTGCGGACCAGCTCGTCGAGCACCCGCAGCCCGCCGGTGGAGATGTCGGAGACCTCGGTGAGGTCGAGGTCGACGGGCTGGGTGCGTCCGCGTGAGGCCAGGAGCAGCGCGTAGGTGATCTCGTCGAGGTCGTCGTGTCCGACGACGCCGCTCAGGCGCAGCGAGCCCAGGGCCGTGTGGGTGACCGCGAGGGGCTCCGCGAAGGGCAGGTCCGAGGTCAACGGCACCCGGTCGACCGGGACCGACCGGGACACGCGGTGCCGCAGCCGGGCACGGGTGCCGTCGGCGTCGCTGGAGACGGTCAGGTCGTCGACGAGCCCGGACGCCATCGCGAGGCCGCGGCCCCGGGTGACGTCGTCGCTGGGGATGCGCCACTGGCCGTGGTCGATCACCTCGACCACCACCTCGCCGGTGTCGTCCTGCCGACCGGTCACCCGGACCGCTGCGGTCGGCTCGTCGTGGTGGGCGTAGGCGTGCTCCACGGCGTTGGCGACCAGCTCGGTGGTCGCGTGGGACAGCGAGAGCCGGTCCATCGCCACGACGCCGAGCGAGCCGAGCCAGGCCTCGAGGGCACGCCGGGCGCGCAGGGTGGCGCCCTCACCGAGGGGCACCTCGAGATCGAGGTCGGCCACGTCGGCGGCCCGCGCCTCGGCCAGCACGACGGCCAGCGGGCCGCGTACGACGTCGACCTCGGCGAGCCGGGTGAACTTCTCGCAGGTGGCCGACACGTCGCCCTCCACCCGGCTGCGGTCGAGGACGTCGGCCATCGCGGTGGCCGTCCCGTCGGCCTCGGTGGTGGAGTCGAGCACGAGCAGGGCACCCGGGGTCATGGCGAGCTCGGCGGAGACGATCCGGGCCGCCGATCCGAGGGGGCCGGTGCCGGTGCGCGGGAGTCGGTGGGTGGGGCCGGCGGAGACCGCCATGAGCGGGGCCGAGTGTCCGGCCGTGCCGTAGCACAGGCGCCCGCCCGTGGGGTCGAGGACGACCACGACGGCCGAGGTGCCGCGCACGTCGGTGGAGGCGCGGGCGTAGGCGTCGGCGAGCCGGAGCGCGGCCTCGACGTCCTCCTGGTCGAGCAGGCCGGCCCGCAGCACGGCGCTGACGGCCGCGGCGGAGGCGACGACGGCGAGCCCGCTGCCGGGGACCTGGCCCATCGTCAGCGCGACGCGACCCTGTCGCAGGACGACCACGTCGAACCAGGCGCCGGTGGCCTCACCCGGTGCCGCCGGCACCGAGAAGCGGGCGGCGAGGTCGATCCCGGGCAGCACCGGAACGCTCGCGGGCAGGACGAGGTCCTGCAAGGCCGCGGTGAAGTCGTCGATGTCGTCGGTCACGGGCTTCCTGACGTGCGGGGGTGGGTGAGAGCGCCGGGGCGACGCGAACTCTCTCACGGTGTCAAGGGGTGGATTGCGTGGGCTCACCCCTCAGGCGATAGGGCTTCCCACTAGTGTGCTGCCGTGGAGAACGCATCCTTCGCCGCGACGTACGACGGCACCCGGCAGGCACTGATCGTGACCGGCGAGCTCGACGAGGAGACCTCGCTGGAGCTGCGGGACGCCATCGAGACGCACACCGGGTCCTACGCGCGACCGCTCGCCGTAGACCTCAGCGCGGTCGACTACCTGCCGAGCGCCGCCGTGGGCGTGCTCGCCCAGGCCCTGCAGAAGAGCGGCACGGGCGAGCACCCCCTCGAGCTGGTCGCCGCCGACGGCACCATCGCCCAGCGGGTGCTGCAGGTCTGCGCCCTCCCCCACCGCGCCGGCTGACCGCCCGCCGACCCGGGCCAGCCGCCTCGCCCCCACGTCGGTCGAGGTGCGAAGGCCGCCAGGCCTGAGCCTCGAGACCCCCGCAGCCGACCCGCAACGGTCGCCAGCTCACCGCCCCGAGAGCGGTGACCTAGCGGACCTACGGCAGCCGCACCACGAGCAGGGCGGTGTCGTCGTCGCGGGGGCCGTCGGCCGTGCCGGCGATCAGGTGGTCGCACAGCTCCTCGGCGTCGTCGGGTCCGCTGGTGACCAGGTCGACCAGCCGGCCCAGGCCGACGTCGAAGATCTCGCCACGTCGCTCCATCAGGCCGTCGGTGTAGGCGAGCACGGTGGCGCCGCGGCCGAGGTCGACCGAGTGCTGGGTGCGCGCGGTCTCGGCGAGCCCGAGGAGCTGGTCGTTGTGGTGGACGTCGAGCGCGGTGACCGACCCGTCGGCGTCACGCACGATGAGCGGGGGGTGTCCGGCGCTGCTCCAGGTCAGGCGCCACCCGTCGGCGAGCGGGGCGACGTGGGCGAAGACGGCGGTGGCCAGCGTGGGCATGCCCAGCCCCAGCATCAGGTGGTCGACGTGCTCGAGGACGGCCGCCGGGCGCTGGTGACGCTCGTGGGCGGCCGCCCGCAGCAGACCCTTGAGGTGGCCCATGGCCGCCGCGGCGAGGATGTCGTGGCCGGTGACGTCGCCGACGGCGATCGCCAGCCCGGCCTCGCCCAGGTCGAGGAGCTCGTAGAAGTCGCCGCCGACCTCGGCCCCCCGCTCGTTGGCCTGGTAGCGCGCGGCCGCGTCGACACCGGCGACCGGCTGGAGCTCGGGCAGCAGGCTGCGCTGCAGCACCTCGGCGATCCGTGCCTGGGCCTGGTAGAGCGCGGCGTTGTCGAGGATCAGCCCGGCCCGACGACCCAGGTCGAGGGCGGTCGTCGTGTCGGTGTCGTCGAAGGCCTTGCGCTCGCCGGTGCGCACCAGGATCAGCACGTCACGGTTGGTCGAGCGACCGGGCAGGGCGACGAGGAGGGCCTCCCGTCCGCCGAGCGCACGGGTGAGGTCGGTGACGGACAGGTCGCTCAGGTAGCCCGCCCGCTCCTCGAGGCTGTCGGTCGAGTCGAGGCCGCCGATGATCCGCACCTGGCTCTCACCCAGCAGGACGTCGGCCACCCCGCCGTCGAGCAGCGCCCGCGGCAGGACGGCGGCGAGGGCGTCGACCTCGCCCTGACGGCGCTGGTCGCGGTGCCGGCCCTTCACCGTCGAGGCCGGCGCCCCGCTGAGGTCGTCGTGGACCAGCAGGGCCCAGTCGGCCAGGTAGGGGACGACGAGCCCGAGCAGCCGGTCGGCGCACTCGGCGACGTCGAGGGTGCCGCTGAGCCGGTTGACCGCCTCGACCAGGAAGGAGAGCCGGGTCCGGGTCGCCTCGGCGTCGGCGCGGGCCTCCTGCTCGGCGGCCAGCGCGCGGCGTGCCTCGAGCTCGGCCTCGACCCGCACGGTCACGTCGGTCTGGATGCCGACGAAGTGGGCGACCCGGCCCTCGGCGTCGCGCACCGGGCTGAGGTCGACCTGGTTCCAGAACTCCGAGCCGTCCTTGCGGTAGTTGAGCAGCGTGATGGACGCCGACACCCCGCGGTCGATGGCGTCACGCAGATGGCCGCGGCTGACCGGATCGGTCTCGGGTCCCTGCAGGAAGCGGCAGTTGCGGCCGAGCACCTCGTCGCGCCCGTAGCCGGTGGTGGCGGTGAAGGCCGAGTTGACCCACAGCAGGGGCTGCTCGGGGTCGAGGGCGTCGGCGACGGTGAACGCCAGGGCGGTCGCGCCGAGGGCCCGGTCGCGCAGGTCGCCACCCAGGTCGCTGGCCTCCAGGCCGGCGGCCGCGAGACCGACCGCGTCGTCGGCCACCGCCGCCAGGTCGGAGGGGAGGGAGTCGATGGCGGCCTCGACCAGCGGGATCAGCACCACCAGCGCGTGGTCGTGGAGCACCGGGGCGTCGACGAGAGGGAGGGCGACGACCCACAGCGGCTCGCGCCGCTCGCCCAGGGCGCTGCGACGTGCGGCCGAGACCGCCTGGCCCAGCACCGGCTCGTCGCGGGCCACCCGCGACAGGGGGTGTGAGGTCTCGGACAGCTCGGCGCCGTCGAGGTCACGCAGGGACGCCGCGTCCGACCACTCGTCGAGGTGGACCGGGAGGGTCACCCCGGGAGCGAGCTCGGTCGCCACACCGTTGACGTGCACGACCTGACGAGTCGTCAGGTCGACCATCAGCACCGCAGCCGGTGCCTGGCGACGTACGGTCTCGGCCTGCAGACCTGCTGACATCGACTCTCCTCGCACTCCACCACGCGGGTGCGCAGTCGAAATAACCTATGCCGGGTCGCGGGCCATGACAGATCACTCACCCCAAGGGGTGTCCCTGCGGGTGGCAGCCACGCAGGAATCACCGGCGCAGGCGAGCCCGCCGGTGCAGCTGGGCAGCGCGGGCGGCGTTGTGCCCGGGGGCACCGTGGACCCCGCCGCCCGGGTGGGCCGAGGCCGAGCCCAGGTAGAGCCCGGGCACCCCCGTCTCGGGGCGCCCCCACATCGCGGCGACCGGACGCAGCACCAGCTCCTGGTGGAGCTGGGCCGTGCCCCCGTTGAGGGAGCCGCCGACCAGGTTGGCGTTGCGGGCCTCGAGCTCGCGGGGCCCGAGGACCCGGCGGGAGATGACACGGGAGCCGAACCCCGGGGCGAGGCGTTCGATGCGGGCCTGCATGCGATCGGCGAACCGCTCGCAGTCGTCGCGGTCCCAGACCCCGCGCACCGAGCCGTCGCCGGCGTCGGTCACGGGAGCATCCGACTGCGGCACGTGGGTGTAGGCCCAGAACGACTCGGTGCCGGCCGGTGACCGCGTCGGGTCGCTGGTCGTCATCTGGCCGGTCAGCAGGAACGGCTCCGCGGGGATCGCGTGGGCGGCGACCTGCGCCAGGGACAGGGCTATCTCGTCGACCGAGTCGGCGACGTGCACCGTGCCGGCGGCGTACGGCGGGGGGCTGGCCCACGGGACCGGCCCGGACAGTGCCCAGTCGACCTTGACGGTGCCGGGATCGAGCTCGAAGGACCTCATCCCGCGGCGGATGCGGGCCGGCACGTGCGGCTCGGGGAGCAGCCCCTCCCACCCGTCGGCGCCGAACAGGTGCAGGGCCGAGACGTCGGCGACGACCGCGTGGCGGGCGTCGTGGCGATCCCCCTGCTGCGTGCGCACGCCGCTGGCGCGACCGTGCTCCACGACCACCGAGGTGACCGTCGCGCCGGTGACGACCTCGCCGCCGGCGGCCTCGAAGCGGCGGCGCAGCGCCGCGGCGAGCTCGCCGGCACCGCCGACCGGCACCGGGAAGCCGACGGTCTGGCCGAGCATCGTGAGCAGCAGGCCGAACAGTCCCGATCCCGGTGCGCCGACCGGGATGTCGGCGTGCCCGGCGTTGCCGCTGACGAGCAGGCCGGCGGCGTCCCCGCCGAAGCGGTGCCGCCCCAGCGAGCTGGCAGGGGTGAGCAGGGTCCGGACCAGGTCGAGCCCGCCGGCGCCGCGCAGGGCTGCGAGCACGCGGACCCCGGCCCGGACCGGCGGGAAGGGCCCGGTGAGACCGGCGACCAGGGGGTCGCCGATCCGGTCCCAGGTGCCGCACAGGTCGAGCCAGGCCTGGCCGTCGCCACGGTGCTGGTCGTCCATCAGCCGAGCCGTCACCTCGCGGTCGCGGTGCAGCATCGCCCACCGGCCGTCGGGCAGCGGGTGGCCCAGGACCGCCGGGGCGTGCGACCACCGCAGCCCGTGCCTCTCGAGCTCCAGCGACGTCAGCGCCACCGAGGCCGCCGACAGCGGGTAGAACGCGCTGAACGTGTCGTGCACGAAGTCGGGGTGCAGCTCGCGGTCGCTGGCCACACCCCCGCCGACCTCGTCCTGGGCCTCGAGGAGCAGCACCGACCAGCCGGCGTCGGCGAGGTGGTTGGCGGCGACGAGCCCGTTGGGCCCGCCGCCGACCACCACCGCGTCGTGCTTCGTCATCGGACGGTCACGGCGCCTGGCGCCGGTTCTCCGCGATGTAGGCCAGGCGCTGCAGGGTCTCGGTGTTGCGCAGGCCGATCTGCAGGTCGCGCAGCGGCTTGGGCATGGCGAGCCCGGGGCCGGCGACGACGTCCTCGGTGATGGACACCTCGGAGCCCTCGCCGCTGGCCTGGATGCGCAGCACCACCTCGGCCTCACCCGCCGGCCACCCCCGTGCCCGGAGCCGTAGCAGGGCGGGCGGGCTCGACTCGAGCACCTCGGTGTCGTCGTCGATCAGGGCGGGCCACACCCCCACCGAGTGGTGCAACTTGGCCCCCTCCGAGGGCCAGTGCTCCTCGACGTCACGCATCCGGGACGCGCCCACCACCCACACGGGGTAGAGCCAGCCGTCGGACAGCACGTCCCACACCTGGGCGGGGGTCGCCTGGATCACGCGGTTCTTGGTGCTCATGCGGGTGAGCCTGTCACGGCGGGCGACGTCGCGAACCGCTCCCAGACCCGGTGACCGGCCATCAGGGCCTGGACCCCGGCCAGCACGTCCTCGGGTCCGTCACCGGTGACGATGCCGGCCGCGTCGGCGTCGACGCCGGCCGCGACGACCGCGTCGGACCCGGCACCCCAGGCACCGATGACCTTCACGTGGCGGAAGCACTCCTGCACCAGGAGCGCGACCCGCGGGTCGAGCCCGGGCGCACCGGTGCCGCCGGCCTTGACGTCGCGGGCCACGAGGGCGTCCGGCCCGGGGGCCGGGCACCCGGCGAGGAGCAGCGCGTCGAGCTCGACCGAGCGGCCGGCGGCGAAGGTCCGCTGCACGGGCTGGCCGTCGATCTCGCCCCCGCGTACGGCGACCACGAGCGGCACCATGCCCGCAGCGTCCACCGCCTGGCGCAACGAGCGCAGGCCCTCGAGGCTGCTCGGGTCCTCGACGTCGACGACGATGCCGACCATCCGCCCGTCGGCGGGCCACTCGCCACCGACCTGCGACAGCACGGGGCTGGGCGGCAGGTCGACGAGCTCGAGACTCGCCTCGGGTGCGGGCAGGCCGAGACCGGTCGCGACCTCCTGGCACAGCACCGGGTCGATGTTGGCCAGCGAGAGCAGCTGCCGCTCCTTGATCGTCTGCTCGTAGACCTTGCTCAGCTCGAACGTGTAGGCGCTGATGATGTGGTCCTTCTCGACCGGGCTCATGCTCAGCCAGAACTGCCGGGCCTGGCTGAAGTGGTCGTCGTACGACGCCGGGTTGGCACGGACCTTGCTGCCCTCGGCGACGCGCACCGGGCTGTCGATGAACCCGCGGTCCTCGGCGCCGGCGAAGAACGGGCAGCCGCCGTCCATCGAGTTGGGCTTGTACGGCGCCACGCCGCCGTGCACGGCCTGCTGGCCGTGTCCGTCGCGCAGCTGGTCGTTGACCGGCGCGTGCGGCCGGTTGATCGGCAGCTGGTTGTAGTTGGGGCCGCCGAGCCGGCTGAGCTGCGTGTCGACGTACGAGAAGAGACGGGCCTGCAGGAGCGGGTCGTCGGTGACGTCGATGCCGGGCACCTGGTGGCCGAGGTGGAAGGCGACCTGCTCGGTCTCGGCGAAGTAGTTGGTCACGTTGCGGTCGAGCGTCAGCCGCCCGATGGGCTGCACGGGAGCGAGCTCCTCGGGGACGAGCTTGGTCGAGTCGAGGAGGTCGATGCCGTCGAAGGTCTGCTCCGGGTTGTCCTCGAAGACCTGGATCCCCAGCTCCCACTGGGGGAACGCACCCGCCTCGATGGCGTCGGCGAGGTCGCGACGGTGGAAGTCGGGGTCGATGCCGTTGAGCAGCTGGGCCTCCTCCCACACCAGCGAGTGGACGCCGAGCACGGGCTTCCAGTGGAACTTGACCAGCGACGTGGCGCCTTCGGCGTTGGTGAGCCGGAAGGTGTGGACGCCGAAGCCCTCCATGGTGCGGTAGGAGCGCGGGATGCCCCGGTCGGACATGTTCCAGATCGTGTGGTGCTGGGCCTCGGTGTGCAGCGACACGAAGTCCCAGAAGGTGTCGTGGGCGCTCTGGGCCTGCGGGATCTCCCGGTCGGGGTGCGGCTTGGCGGCGTGGATGACGTCGGGGAACTTGATGCCGTCCTGGATGAAGAAGACCGGGATGTTGTTGCCCACCAGGTCCCAGGTGCCCTCGTCGGTGTAGAACTTCGTCGCGAAGCCGCGGGTGTCGCGGACCGTGTCGGCCGATCCCTTGGAGCCCAGCACGGTCGAGAACCGCACGAAGACGTCGGTCTCCTTGCCCTCGGCGAACAGCCCGGCGTGCGAGACGGGCGTCGCGGTGCCGTAGCCGACGAACGTGCCGTGGGCCGCGGCGCCGCGGGCGTGCACGACCCGCTCGGGGATGCGCTCGTGGTCGAAGTGGGTCATCTTCTCGCGCAGGTGGTGGTCCTGCAGCAGCGTCGGACCGCGGGGCCCGGCCTTGAGCGAGTGGTCGGTGTCGGCGAGCCGGGTGCCCGACGAGGTGGTCAGGAACGCGCCGCGCTGCGCGAAGTCGGTCGGCTCGGCGGCCAGGGGCTCGCCGGTCGGGGTGGCCGGCAGGGGCGTGCCCTGGTCGGGCTTGGGCGGCAGTGGCTCGCGCGGCTCGGTGGGCTCCTCCAGCGACGGTGCCTCGGGGCCGGGTACGCCGGGCGCGAGCGGGTCGACCAGCTCGTGCGCCTTGTCGATGGTCTTGTCGACGGCGCCTTCGACGGCGTCCTTGGCCTTGCGGGCGACGTCGGCGGGCTTGGGCGGGGTCATGGGTGCTCCCAGGGGGCGGGGGTGGGTGTACGCCGCCCGGTACCCGGTCGCCCCGACTCGCTCTCACCAGTTCAGGGGAGGCGTCGCGAGCTGACGGGACCGTCGGTGACGAACCGGCGCGCCAGGTCGACGAGGGTCCGCGGCCGCAGGGCCGGCGTGGGACGGCTCGACCGGTCGGCCATGCCCGCCACCACCTCGTCGAGCACCGTGACGGCGTCGACGGTCGGCTCCCAGCCCAGCTCGCTGCGGGCGCGCGAGCAGTCGAGCAGCGGGACGCTGAACGCGAGGTCGATCCAGCCGGGGTCGAGCGGCTGCAGGCGGGCGTGCCAGCTGCCCGCCACCGCGGCCCGCACCACCGGGGCCGGCACGTGCACGTGGCGCGCGCCCAGCGCCGCGGCGATGTGCTCGACGGTCAGCACGGGCTCGGCTGCGAGGTTGAACGCCCCGGGCGCTCCGGCCTCGAGGGCGCGCGCGACCGCGTCGGCGACGTCGTCGGCGTGCACGAACGGGATCTCGAGGGTGCGGTCGACCGGCAGCAACGGCAGCAGCCGCACGAGCGCCGCCGGCGCCAGGGCCGGGAGCCCGTAGCGCAGCAGGGCGCTGCCGGCCGCTCGCTGACCGATGATGCCAGGACGCAGGCGGGTGACGACCGTGGCGGCGTGGTCGCTCTCGAACCGGTCGAGCAGCCGCTCGGCGGCGGCCTTGTGGCTGCTGTACGGCGACGACGGCACGCCCGCGGTGGGCCACTCCTCGGTCACGGGACGGGAGTCCTGGCGTGGCGAGTAGGCACCGACCGACGACATGTGGACCAGGTGCGGCACGGACTCGGCCCCCACCGCGGTCAGCACGCGGTCCGTGCCGCCGACGCCGGTCTCGGCCATCAGGTCGAGACGGTGGGAGGGCTGGAACCCCCACGCCAGGTGGACGACGGCGTCCGCGCCGGCGCACGCCCGGCGCAGCACGGCCACGGCCGTGTCGTCGGCCAGGTCGGCCGCCACCCACTCCACCTCGGCGAGCGAGCCCTCCGGGTCGGTCGGCGGACGGCGTACGACGCCCACGAGGTCGTGGTGGCCGGCGAGGCGGCGGACCAGGGCGGTGCCCACGTTGCCGCTGGCTCCGGTGATGACGATGCGCATGTCGGGTCTCTTCTCGGTCGGCTCAGTCGACGACGACGTCGTCGCCGTCGTGGCGGGCCCGGCCGACCCTCAGCCGCAGCACCTGGGCGTAGGCCCGGACCGCCCGGTCGTAGCCCGGGATCCGACGGTGCAGGCCCAGGAAGCCCTGCGGCCCCCGGACCATCGCGCCGGTCTCGACGTCGTAGGTGCTCTGGTGCCACGGGCACACCAAGCAGCCGTCGGCATCGATGCTGCCGCCGGACAGGTCCGCGAGCTGGTGCCGGCACCGCCGGGAGACCGCGAAGACCTCGCCGTCGCGGTTGCCCACCGCCCAGGGTCCGGCCCGGCGGACGGCACCGGGAGGAAGGTCGCGCGACGCGATGCGGTGCGGAGAGGGCATGTCCTCGAGCCTGCCCCACCAGCCCCTCCGGGCGGCTCCTCCGCTGAGGTGGCGTCCCCTCGACCGACGACTCCCGCCCCAGGTGCCAGCCCGGCCACCGCTCTGGGGGAGCGATGCCGAGCCGACCCCGGTCAGCGTGGATGGAGCTCGAGGTCCCGTCCAGTGACAGGGACCGGTGCCCGTTGCCGAGGGCACCACCCTCACCCCGCAGGGCGACGCGCGCCGCTCACTTGGCGTTGATCAGGAAGGTCCCGAGCCAGTAGAGGACCCCCAGGACCAGGAAGACCGCGACCGTGAGCGCCAGCGGCTTGATCGTGGACCGTCGCTCGCCGTGGAGCGGCTGGTCGACCGTGGGGCGCTCGTCGTGGTCGAACATGTCTCCGGGCTCGCGTGGGGTCATGCCCCCAGGGTGCGCAGGCCGGGGCCGGTCCCGAACCATCCCGGAGGTGGCCGTGGTAGCCATGTCGCCATGACCGACCAGCGCCAGATCGTCCAGCAGGACTGGGTCGACGCCGACGACCAGCCCCAGCACTCCCCCGACGAGACCGTCGCGCGGGTGCTGTCCGTGATGGGCGAGCCGCCTGCCGACCTCGAGACCACCGCGCCGGTGGTGACCCGGCGCGGACGTCGTACGGGCCTGGTGGGCGAGGTCCGGCTCGAGGACGGCGGCACCGCGCGGCTCGACGACCTCGTGCCCGACGACCTGCCGTTCGGCTACCACGTGCTGGTCACCGACGCCGGCGTCGAGCGGCGCCTCGTGGTGTCGCCCGGCCGGTGCTGGGTGCCGCCCGAGCAGCGGTGGGGCTGGGCCGTGCAGCTGTACGCCGCCCGCTCGACGCACAGCGCCGGCGTCGGCGACCTCGCCGACCTGCGCACGCTGCGCGAGTGGACCGAGTCGCTCGGCGGGGGGTTCCTGGTCGTCAACCCGCTGCACGCCGTGGCGCCGGTGCTGCCCCTGGAGACGAGCCCCTACCTGCCGGCCACCCGGCGCTTCCGCAACCCCGTCTACCTCCACGTCGACGAGCCGCCCGCGGTCCCGGTGGTCGGCATCGACCGCGACGCGGCCTGGACCCACACGCTGCGGGTGCTACGCGCCCGGTTCGACGAGCGGGCCGACGACGACCTCTTCGACGCGTGGCGCGCCGAGCAGGGTCGAGCCCTCGAGGAGTTCGCGACCTGGATGGTGCTGGCCGCCGACCACGGCGCCGACTGGCACGACTGGCCCGAGCCGCTGCACGACCCGCGCGGTGACGCCGTACGACGCCTCGCCGACGAGCGGGCCGACGAGGTCACCTTCCAGGCCTGGCTGCAGTGGCTGCTGTCGGAGCAGCTGCGCGCGGCGACCGGCGACCTCACCGTGATCCAGGACCTGCCGATCGGTGTCTCCGGGGGCGGCGCCGACGCGTGGGCCTGGCAGGGCGTGATGGCCGACGGCATCACCGTCGGGTGCCCGCCCGACGCACTCAACTCGGTCGGCCAGGACTGGGGCTCGCCGCCGTTCGTGCCGTGGCGGCTGCGCGCCGCCGACTACGAGCCGTTCGTGCAGTCGGTGCGCGCCACCATCGCCGGCGCCGGCGGGCTGCGGATCGACCACGTGATGGGCCTGTTCCGCCTCTGGTGGATCCCGGACGGTGGCGGGCCGCAGGAGGGCTGCTACGTCCGCTACCCGGCCGACGACCTGCTCGACATCGTCTGCCTGGAGTCGCACCGCGCGCAGGCGGTCGTGGTCGGCGAGGACCTCGGCACCGTCGAGGACGGGGTCGCCGAGGCGCTCGCCGAGCGGGGCATCCTCAGCTATCGCGTGCTGTGGTTCGAGGACGACGACCCCGCCGCGTGGCTGCCGGGGTCGCTGGCCACCGTGACGACCCACGACCTGCCCACCGTCACCGGCCTGTGGAACGGCTCCGACGTCGACGACCAGCTCGAGTCGTCCGACATGGCCGAGGACGACGTCCGCGCGGGACGCGAGGAGCTGCTCGGCCGACTGCGCCGCGACGGTCTCGCGACCGGCGCCGGGGGGCAGGAGGCGGTCGCGGCGGCGTACGCCCAGCTGGGGCGGGCGCCGTCGCTGCTGCTCTCGTTCTCGCTGGAGGACGCCGTCGGCGAGCAGCGCCGGCCCAACGTGCCGGGCACCACCGAGCGCGACAACTGGCGGGTGCCGCTGCCGGTGCCGGTCGACGAGCTCGCCGACCACCCGGGCCCGACCGCCCTGCTCCGCGCCGCGGGGGTCACGATCACCCCCGCGGGTGGATAGTCCGGGACGCTTCCTCTCCCTGGGGGTGGAGGACGGGACCGCGTCGGCTGACAACGTCGGATCATGGCTACGGACCTCACCGGCAAGAAGATCGCATTCCTCGTCCACAACTCCGGCGTCGAGCAGCCCGAGCTCGAGCAGCCGTGGAACGACCTCGGCCGGGCTGGCGCGGCCACCACGCTGATCGCACCCGAGACGGGTGAGGTGCAGGCGTTCACCAACGACGTCGAGAAGGCCGACACCTTCACCGCCGAGCTGGCGGTGGCCGACGCCGACGTCGCCGACTACGACGGGCTGGTCATCCCCGGCGGCACCACCAACGCCGACGCCCTGCGCCTCGACGAGGACGCGGTCGCGCTGGTCAAGGCGTTCGTCGACGCCGGCAAGCCGATCGCGGCGATCTGCCACGGCCCCTGGCTCCTGGTCGAGGCCGCCGTCCTCGACGGCAAGACGCTGACGTCCTACGCCTCCCTCGAGACCGACGTACGCAACGCCGGCGGCACCTGGGTCGACGAGGAGTCGTTCACCTGCCCGGCCAACGACTGGACCCTTGTCACCAGCCGTGACCCCGACGACCTCGACGCCTTCGTCGAGGCCGCCGCCGCCGCGTTCGCGCAGTAGCGGCCGTGCCCTCGCTGCGCCTCACCGTCGACGGCCGACCTCGCGAGGTCGGGGTAGCCGACCGCCTGCCGTCATTGGCTCAGCGCTCGAGCTCCTCGGCCGCTCGAGCCACCAGGGCCTGCGCCCAGCGGACGGAGTCGTGCGCCTTGCGCGAGGACACGAGCGTCAGCCCGTAGTGGGCTTCATCCTTGATGTCGATGAGACGACGAAACGTCTGCGACAGCCTGGCCCCATCGGGGGTGGCAGTGGCCAGGAGCTCAGACGCTGCCCGATGGTCATCGCCGCGGTGGATCAGACCAAGTCGCCGAGCACAGATCGCATCGGACGCTGCGATACCCGCAAGCACAGCGAGGCCCGCCGCGACTCCGGGCATCGCGGCCGAATCGTCATCGAGGATGAGCTCGGCGACCTCGAGGTAGGCAGCGGCCGCTCGAGCGCGCGTCCGTGCGTTCTCCTTGTCGGCTGCTCGGGTCCGAGGCCTAGCCATCGGCGGGCGAGGTTGTGGGCCAGATCTTGAGGCCGCGCATCTTGACCAGCTCGATCCCGTCACGCCGGACGTCGGACAGCAGCGGCTGATACTCCTGAGGCGGGTGGCGCCATTCGTAGAAGGACAGGTCGACGATCTGCAGGGGGTTCCCGGTCCACCGCGCGACCCGGTCGTGCAGCTCAGCGAGCTGGCCCTCCCAACGCTTGTCCGCGTCTCGATCAGCCGCGCTCAGGGTCACCGCACCGGCCGCGTCAGCGACCTGGGCTCGCAGGTCGCCACGCGCGGTCGTCGGTCTCCTCTCGCCGGGGAACACCTGGTGCACCACCAGCAGGTCGATGTCGCTGTCGACGTCGCCGTCGCCGCGCGCTGCGGACCCGAAGACGGCGGCGTAGAGCGGAGCGACCTTCCAGGACCGCAACTCGGCCCGGAACCGCTCCCACAGCTCGACTCTCAGTCCGGCCAGCAGCACGGCGACCTGAGCAGCAACGTGCTCGCGGTTGAGCTCATGGACCTGATTTCGTCCCATCAGCGTGGCCCGGACCGTGCCCTGATCGACGAGCCGCGCGAGACTGCGTCGGATGCCGATCTCGGAGCCCCGAGCCGCCTCGGACGCGACCTGGCCCACCGTGAGCGGCCGGCCGGCAGCTGCCAGCACCGCCAGCACCGTGCCATCCAAGGTGGGTGTCACGGCGCGTGTCGGATCAGTTAGGTCCATATCTAATAGTATATCTAACGATGCTTTTAGATACCCGACCTTGACCTCGCACCGACGGGCGACGCCTACGTGCGCCGGCTCAGGCGCTGCGGCCCTGGTGGCTGCGCGGGCGGCTGTCGGGCTCGACGGCCCAGCGCAGCGTGCGCAGCACCCGCTCGAGCAGGCGCGACACCTGCGCCTGCGTGAGGCCGAGCTCGTCGGCGATCTCGCGCTGGCTGCGCTCCTCGTAGAACCGCAGGAACAGCATCCGCTGGTCGCGCTCGCCCAGGTCGCGCACGGCGGGCTCGAGCAGCACGCGGGCCTCGAGGGCGTCGTGCTCGTCGCCGTCGTCGGCGAGCAGGTCGCCCATGGTCGCCGAGCCGGCGTCGTCGCCGACCTGGCGGTCGAGGGACGACGGGGAGAAGCACCCGAACGCCGTCACCACCTCGGCGTACTCCGCGGCGCCGATGCCGAGCCGGACCCGCACCTCGGCGTCGGTGGGCTCCCGGCCGAGCTCGTCGCGCATCGCGGGGATGACGCTGTTGGTCTGCGACTGCAGCTCCTGGACGCGGCGGGGCGGGCGCACCATCCACGACCGGTCGCGGAAGTGGCGCTGCACCTCGCCGCGGATCGTCGGCACGGCGAAGGTGAGCAGGTCGTCGGCGTGCGCCGGGTCGAAGCGGTGGACGGCCTTGACCAGCCCCTCGTACGCCGCCTGCTGCAGGTCCTCCAGGGGAACTCCGCGGTCGCGGTAGCGCGAGGCGACGGCGTCGGCGACCCGGCAGTTGAGGACCACGACCCGGTCGAGCAGGTCGGCGCGCTCAGCCGCGTCCGCGGTGGCGAAGACACGACCCAGGAGCTCGGCGGTCAGCCGGGACCGCTCGGCGCGCGAGGTCTGCTGGTCGGCGCCGGGACGGGCCGGTGACGGGACGAGACGCAGGTCGGCAGGCGGTGGCATGACGTCGCAGGCTTCGATGGCACACACTCCGGAGACCAGGGTCGTCGCTGGGTTCGACGAAGAGGAAGGGCGGGGCCGCGGGTGGAGCCCTCGCCTGATCCGACGGTAGGGACTCCGGGCGTCCCGGACCCACATCCACGTGGGTGACGGGGCCTACCCCAGGGGGTGATCGAGGCCGGTGAGGAACGCCGCGAACCCGCCCGGCGTGCGTCCGTCGAGGCGCGACGAGGTGGTCACGGGCGCCCGCGCGGCGCCGTACCGGGCCCCGGCGGCGAGCAACCGCCTGACCAGGTCGAGGTCCTCACGCTCGGCGAGCGGAGCCAGCCCGCCCACGGCGTCGTACGCCGACAGCCGGAAGCCGAGGTGGGCGCCGTGCACCCCCACCCGGCCGTCGTCGTGCAGCACGTGCCACCGGGCGACGACCTCGGGCGGCGCGGTGTCGTCGGGCTCGACGCGGCCGAGGACGACGTCGGCCCCCTCCCCCTCGCTGCCCCCCTCGCTGCCCCCCTCGCTGCCCCCCTCGGCGACCTCGAGCTGGTCGGTGACCCAGTCGACCGGGACCAGCGAGTCGGCGTCGGTGCACAGGATCCAGGTCTGCTCGGCGGTCACGCCGTGGGCCGCGGCGAGCGCGGCGGCGTGCGCGACGCCCGCCGCCCGGGCCACCCCCACGTTGCCCGCGCTCACCTCCAGGGCGTCCACGCCGTGCTCGCGGCACACGGTGGCGCTCTCGTCGACGCACGCGTCGAGCACCACGGTCAGCCGCGCTGTCACGTCGGGACGGACCCGGCGTCCGTGCTCCAGCGCGCGGGCCACGGACCGCAGGCAGCCGGGCAGCAGCGCTGCCTCGTCGCGGGCCGGGACCACCACGTGGACCACCGTGACGGCGTCGGGCATGGCCGCAACCTAGTGCCACGGCCCGGGGCCGCGACCCGGGGCCACCCGGCCCAGCCCCACCTCGCGGGGTGGGGAAGGGCGGGGTCCGGGCGCGGACGCTCTACGTTGACAGTCCGAGCGACCTGAGGAGTTCCATGGACGAGCACGACAGCAAGCGCGTCCTGGTCACCGGAGCGACGGGCTACGTCGGCTCCCGGCTCGTCCCCGAGCTCGTCGAGGCCGGTCACCGCGTCTTCGCGGCCAGCCGCAGCGAGTCCGGCACCGAGGACTACCCGTGGGACGACGAGGTCGAGACGCGCGAGCTCGACATCGACGACGACGAGCTGGTCCGCCGCGCCGTCGAGGGGATCGACACGGTCGTCTACCTCGTGCACTCGATGGAGTCCGACGACTTCGTGCAGCAGGACCGCGAGGCCGCCCAGCGGATGGCGTCGGCCTGCGCCGACGCCGGCGTCTCGCAGATCGTCTACCTGTCCGGGCTCGTGCCCGAGGGCGAGCTCTCCGACCACCTGCGCTCGCGCCTCGAGGTCGAGCAGATCTTCCTCGACGGCGACGTGCCCGCGATCGTGCTGCGCGCCTCCATGGTGATCGGCGCCGGGTCGACGTCGTACGAGCTCCTCCGCCGGCTCAGCGAGCGCGTCCCGCTGCTCACCCCGGTGCCGCGCTGGATGCGCAGCTCGATCCAGCCGATCGCCATCGAGGACGTCGTCCACCTCGTCGTCCGCGCCCTCGGGGCGCCCGAGCTCAACCGGCACTACGACGTCGGTGGCGACGAGGTCCTCACCTACCCGCAGCTGCTGGGCACCTTCGCCGGTGTCGCCGGTCTGTGGCGACGGCGCGTGCTGGTCCCCGGCATCCCGCGGTGGGTCGTCGGCCGGGCGTGCGCCTGGATCAGCCGACTGCCGGTCAGCGAGGTGTCGTCGCTCGTCGAGAGCCTGCGCCACGACATGGTCTGCGGCGAGGACGACGTACGCCGCGACCTGCTCGAGGACGGCTACCGCTACACCGGCGTGGCCGAGGCGCTGCGGCGCTCCCTCGACGACCACGGCGCCCCCGGCACCTCCGAGCGCGGCGACGTGCAGGCCGCCGCGGCCACCGACCCGGCCTGAGCCCGTGGCCGACCCCGTGGCTGCCCCCGTGCTCCTCTCGTCCGGGCGCCCTGCGTCGGACCGGCTTCCCGGTGTCGCCGCCGCGGCCCACGACCTGATCGGGGCCGACGTCCGCGCCGCGGTCGCGTGGGGGGCCGAGCTCGGCGCCTGGGTGCCCGACCCCGGATCGGGTCGGACCCTGCTGCGCTGGGAGGTGCTGGCCTCCGTCGCGGCGCAGGACCTCACCGTGGCCCGGGCCGTCGAGCCGCACCTCGACGCGATCGCGATCCTGCACGAGCACGGCGACCCGACCCCGACGGGCAGCACGTGGGGCGTCTACGCCGCCGAGGGGCCGCCACCGCGGCTCGAGGCGGTCGGCGCGACCCACTCGACCGACGGGGGCTGGGTGCTCTCGGGACGCAAGCCGTGGTGCTCCCTGGCCGGGGTCGTCTCCCACGCGCTGGTGACGGCATGGGTCGAGCCCACCCGTCGCGGCCTGTTCGCGGTCGACCTGCGGGCCCCCGGGATCGTGGTCGAGGACGGCGTCTGGGCCCCCCGTGGGCTGACGGCGATCACCTCGACCGCCCTGCTCGTCGACGACGTGCCGGCCCGGGCGGTGGGCGGCCCGGGGTGGTACCTCGAGCGGCCCGGCTTCGCCTGGGGCGGCATCGGCGTGGCCGCGGTCTGGTACGGCGGTGCCGTCGGCGTCGCCCGCCGCCTGCTCGGCGCCGCGCAGCGGCGCGAGCCCGACCAGGTCGGCCTGATGCACCTCGGCGTCGTCGACACCGCCCTCACCTCGGCCCGCGCCGTGCTGCGCGAGGCGGCGGCCGTCGTGGACGCCGGCGACGTCACCGGCGCGGCGGCCGCGCTGCTGGCCGGGCGGGTGCGCAACGTGGTCGCCGCGGCCGCGGAGACCGTGCTCACCGAGGTCGGCCACGCGCTGGGACCCGCTCCGTTGAGCCAGGAGAGCGACCACGCCGCCCGCGTCGCCGACCTCACCCTCTACCTGCGTCAGCACCACGCCACGCGCGACGCCGCGGCCTCGGGCCGCCTGGTGGTGCAGGCCCTGGGCGACGGGACCGGGGTCCTGCCGTGGTGAGCTTCGCCCACGACGAGGCCGGCACCCCGGCCGAGACCTGGCGCCACGCGCTGCTCGGCCTCGACCTGCCCGTGCTCGACCTGCCCGTGCTCGAGGTGGCCGCGCCGACGACCCGCGTCGTGGTCCTGGCGGCCCACCCGGACGACGAGACGCTCGGCGCCGGGGGGCTGGTCGCCCGCGCCCACCTGGCCGGGCTCGAGGTCGCGGTCGTCGTGGCGACCCGCGGCGAGCGCTGCCACCCGCGCTCCCCGACCCATAGCCCGGAGCAGCTCGGCGCGCTGCGCGAGCGCGAGCTCGAGGACGCGCTCGACGTGCTCTCGCCCGGCACCCGGGCCGAGCAGCTCGGCCTGGCCGACGGCGGCGTGAGCGACCATGAGGCCGACCTGGTCGCCCGCGTCGTCGACCTCGTCGGCGACGGGCGGCACACGCTGCTCGTGGCACCGTGGCGCGGCGACGGCCATCCCGACCACGAGGCGGTCGGCCGCGCCGCGGCCACCGCGGCGGCGCGCAACCGGCGCCCGGCTGCTGGAGTACCCGGTCTGGTTCTGGCACTGGGGCACACCTGATGCCGCGCCGTGGAGCTCGGCGGTCCGGCTCGGCCTCGACCGCGCCACGTCCGTGACCAAGCAGGCCGCCATCGCGACGCACCGCTCGCAGGTGGCTCCCCTGTCGCCCGCGCCCGGCGACGAGACGCTGCTGTCGCCGGCCTTCCTGGAGCACTTCGCGGCGCCGTACGAGATCTTCTGGGAGGGCGCCGCGTCCGACGGCGCCCTCGACCAGCTGCACGAGGCCGCGGCCGACCCGTGGGGCGTCGACCGGCGGTGGTACGAGCGGCGCAAGCGCGACCTGCTGCTGGCGATGCTGCCCCGCGAGCGGTTCCGGCGGACGATCGAGGTGGGCTCCTCGACCGGCGCGCTCGCCGCCGTCCTCGCCGAGCGGAGCGACGACCTCGTCGCCCTCGACGCCAGCCCCACCGCGGTGGCGGCGGCCCGCGAGCGCCTGCCGCGGGCCGACGTACGCCTCGCCGCGGTGCCGGACGAGTGGCCCGAGGGCGAGGCCGACCTGGTCGTCGTGAGCGAGGTCGGCTACTTCCTCAGTCCCCTCGCGCTCGAGGGCCTCGCCACCCGGATCCTGTCGACGCTGACCCCCGACGGCGTGGTCGTGCTGTGCCACTGGCGCCACCCGGTCGTCGGCTGGCCGCTCGACGGCGCCACGGTCCATGCGACGCTGCGCTCGGCGGGCCTCCCACCCGTCGTCGCCGAGTACGCCGACCGCGACGTCGAGCTGCTGGTGCTGGCCGACCCCGGCCTGCTCCCCGACCCCCACGAATGAGGACCTGAGATGTACGCCGACACCAAACCCTGCACGGTCTGCGACTCCCCCGTGGAGCTGCGCCCCCGCGAGGTCGACGAGCCCGACCTCGACACCCCCGTCGGCCCGGCCGACGGCGTCGTCGGCAGCGGCGACCCCACCGTCGACGAGCGCGTCTGCACCAACCCGGACTGCCCGAGTCGTGCTGGGGGCGGCTCGGCGTAGGGCTTTTTCTGGGGTGGGTGGCCGGTGGCATGGATCCCCGGGTACCCGGGGATTCCTGCACTCCGGGCCCGTTGCAACACCCCAGAACCGGATGAGCCGGCCCCGGAGTCGGAGCGGTCGTACGACGCCGGCAGACCCCACGCGGTCGGGCCGGCCGACCAGGGGGGTCAGTGCTCGCCGCGGCGGATCGCGTCGGCCTCGACGGCCTGCTTGCGCTCCTTCTTCGCCTTCTTGTCCAGCTGCCGGGTGTCGCGCGGCGGCAGCAGGATGTCGTCCTCGGCCGGCTCGCCGCGCTGCAGCTCGCGTCCGCGCTCGAGCTCGGCGTCGAGCTCACCGCCCAGCAGCAGCGCGATGTTGGTGATCCAGAGCCAGAGCAGGAACACGACGACGCCGGCGAGGGCGCCGTACGTCTTGTCGTAGGAGGAGAAGTTGGCCACGTAGAAGCCGAACGCGACGCTGGCCAGCACCCACACGCCGATGGCGAGGACCGCGCCGACGCTGATCCAGCGGAACGACGTGGGCTTCACGTTGGGGGTGAAGTAGTAGAGCAGCGCCACGATGAGGGCGACGATCACCAGCAGGACCGGCCACTTGGCGATGTTCCAGACCAGGACGGCGGTGTCGCCGAGGCCGATCGAGTCACCGACGGCCTGGGCCGCCGGGCCGGTCAGCACCAGGGCCGCCAGGACCACGGCCACCAGCACGACGAGCACGGCGGTGAGCAGCAGCATCGCGGGCCGCAGCTTCCAGACCGGCCGCCCCTCGCCCTTCTCGTAGATGCGGTTCATCGCGCGACCGAAGGCCCCGACGTACCCGCTGGCCGACCAGAGCGCGCCGGCCAGGCCGACCACGAACGCCAGGCCCGCACCCTGCGAGCCACTGAGCTCGCGCAGCGTCGGGCCGATGGAGTCCGCGACGCCGCCGGCGCCGACCTGGCCCAGGATCTCGAGCACCTCGTCGACGGCCGAGGTGCCCTGGCCGACCAGACCGAGGATCGACGTCAGCGCGATCGCGGCGGGGAACAGCGCCAGCACGGCGTAGTAGGTCAGCGCGGCGGCCAGGTCGGTGCACTGGTCGTCGCTGAACTCCGACAGGGTCTTCCTCAGGACGAACTTCTTCGAGCGGCGCGTGAGGTCGGTGGGTGAGTCGGGCTCCCGCTCGTCCTCGTCGACGTCCGCCTCGCCCACGCGCGTGCTCACGCCAGCGTCTCGGTCCGGTTGTCGGCCGGGAACTTGTCGGGGTCGCCGGTGACCGCCGCGGTCACCGCTCCGATGAGCCGCTTGACCCGCGAGCTGCTGGCCTCCCACCACTCGGCGGTCTCGGCGTGCACCTTGATCAGGGTGATGCCGGGGGTGTCGATGCCGTCGGCGAACCACACCTTCAGCGGCGGGGCCCACAGCTCCTCCATCTTGGTGCGGTCGTGCACCAGCGTCGCGGTGCCGGAGACCGAGGTCCAGGCCTGGTGCTTGTCGTCGCTGAAGGCGACGTTGACCTGCGGGTGCGCCGTGATCTCGGCCGCCTTGGCGGAGTCGTCCATCGCGAAGAACCACAGGTCGCCGGCGAACTCGACGTCCTGCAGCGCCATCGGCCGGCTCACGTGGGCGCCGTCGGCGGTCATCGTGGTGAGCATGCAGATGCGGGCCTGGTCGACGAGCTCGGCGACCTTCTGGGTGCCCCCGGGCGTGGCGTCGGTAGTGGCGTCGGTAGTGGCGTCGGACATGGGTATCTCCTTGCGTAGAGCCGGAAAGTCATCAGGACAGGGGTGAAAAACGACTGAGGCCCCACCGGCCGGGGAGCGGCGGAGGAGCCTCAGACGAACCCCGGGAGCCGGTGACGACTACCTGGGATCGGATGCCGCGCACGATCCGGGAGCTGCGTGAGCCCGTGGGGTACGACGACACCTATGACGTTAACGGCGGTGGCGGCACCGTGCCCCCACCCGCAGGTGTGATTGAGCGCCTACGCGCCGCGCTTGCGGGACACCACGTCGAACAGCGGCCCGATCAGGTGGTCGTAGCTGCGCGGCGCCAGCTTGAAGGCCGCCATCACCCCGTAGTTGAGGTAGGCCGTCTGCACCTCGCCCGAGCGCAGCCCGCGGCCGCCGAGCTGGTCGAGCACGACGCGCGCGACCCGCTCGGGGCTGATCGTCGGCGGCGGCGGGGCGTTGACCCCACCGGCGTCGTCGAGGGCGCTGTCGTAGATGGGGGTGTCGACGCTGCCGGGCGCGACGTGGGTGATGTGGACGTGCGGCTTGTCGACGTTCTCGATGACCAGCTGGCGGGCGAGCGCCCGCACGCCCCACTTGCTGACGACGTACGGCGTCATCTCCGGCACGGCGATGTGGCCGAGGAGCGAGCCCACGATGATCAGGTCACCGCGCTCCTGCTCGCGGAACACGGGCACGACGTGCCGGGCCACGGACGCCGTACCGAGCAGGTTGGTGGAGACGACCTGGGCGAAGTCGTCGGCCGTGGTGTCCTCGACGCGCCCGTAGCTGACGACGCCGGCGCAGTGCAGGACCGCGTCGATCCGCCCGTGCCGCTCCCTGACCCGCGCGACCATCGCGGCCACCGCGTCGTCGTCCGCGACGTCGACGGCGGCCACCTCGGCCGAGGCGGCGCCGGCCTCGCGGCACCGCACGGCGACCTCCTCGAGCACCTCGGCGCGACGGGCGACGAGCACGACGTGGTGGCCGTCGCCGGCGGCGCGCAGGGCGGTCGCCTCACCGATGCCGCTGGAGGCACCGGTGACCACGACGACCTGCTCGGTGGGGGTGGCGCCCGGCAGGAGGCGGAGCAGCCGCGTCAGCACGACGACCCCCTGCGGGTGGAGACGGGCACCGGGGCCGCGGCACTAGCGTCGCGATCATGAGTCTCAGCAAGGGTGACAAGGTCCACTGGAACACCTCTCAGGGGAAGACGGTGGGCAGGGCGGTGGAGAAGAGGACGACGGAGTTCCAGCACGACGGCCAGACGTTCAAGGCCAGCGACGACGACCCGTACTGGATCGTCGAGTCCGACAAGACGGGAGCGACGGCGGCCCACAAGGAGTCCTCGCTCGAGAAGGGCTGAGTCGTGACGCGATCCGGCCCCCGCTCCGTCCTCGTCGTCGGTGCCAGCAGCGGCATCGGCCTGTGCGTGGCCCGTGCGCTCAGCGAGCGGGGCGACCAGCTCGTGCTGATGGCCCGCGACCAGGCCCGCCTGCAGTACGTCGCCGATCGGCTCCCCGGTCCGGCCATGGTGGTCGCCGGTGACGTCACCGACGCCGCGTCCGTCGAGCGGGCCGCGGCGGCGGCCGTGACGGCGTACGGGCGGCTCGACGGGGCGGTGACCACCGCGCAGACCATGGCCTACGGCCGGGTCGAGGACCTGCCCCCCGAGGTGCTGCACGAGCTGGTCGACGTCGCCGTCGGCGGCACCCACCACGTGGCCCGCGCCGTGCTGCCCCGCTTCCGCGAGGCGGGCGGCGGCAACCTCGTCGTGGTGAGCTCGCTGCTGGCCGAGGTGGCGGTGCCCTCGATGGGCGGCTACTGCGCCGCCAAGTGGGGTCAGCTCGGCCTCGTGCACGCGCTGCAGGCCGAGATCGCCAACGAACGCGGCATCGGCGTGAGCCTGGTGCTCCCCGGCGCCGTCGACACCCCGATCTACCGCCAGGCCGCCACGTACGCCGGCCGCCTGGGCTCCGCGCCGCCGCCGGTCGTCACGCCCGAGGCCGTCGCCGCCGCGTGCGTACGCCGCCTCGACCGGCCGCGACGCCGCGACCACGTCGGTCCGGCCAACTGGCCCGCGGTCGCTGGCTTCCGGCTGGTCCCGGCGATCTACGACCGGGTCGCCTCGACGCTCGTCGACCAGGTGGTCCTGCGCGGACCCGAGTCCGCCGACGACGCGGGCAACGTCTTCGCGCCGGTCCCCCACGAGGAGGGGGTGCGCGGCGGCTGGACGCCCGGTGGACGGCTGCGCGACCGACTGACCGGCCGGGCGAGGTGGCGCGGGTAGGGCTGGCATCAGGTCGCCGACGGTGCCACGCCGACGACCTCCGGAGGCTCACCCCGAGAGCGAGCCCCCGGAGGGGTGGTGGTGCCGTGCTACTCGGCGAGCTTGGCGATCGCCTGCGCCCACAGGAAGTACTTGTTGGTGCCGAGGTCGCCGATGGTCTTGATGCCGAGCGCCTGCGTCAGCAGCTCCGCCTTGGCGTCGCTGATGCCCTGCAGCGCGGCCACCGGCGCGCTCGCCAGCTCGGTCAGCGGCTTGGTCTCGTACGCCTTGTCGAGCTTGTCCTCGATGCCAGCCATGTGGTTCCCCCTTCGTCCGGACCGCCGCGGTGGCGGGCCGTGACGATCTAACACCTCGCCTCGGGAGGTGGCTCAGGCGCCGCGCAGCAGCGCCGCGATCGGCTCGGCCCGCTCCAGGGCCGCGGCAAGCATCTCGGGGCGGGCGGCGTACCAGGCGAGGTGGGCGGCCGTGACCGTCTCCACCGGGACGGCCTCGCCCTCGACCGTCCAGTCGGCAGTCGGGTCGACGTCGAGGCCGTGCGCGGCGACCACCTCGCGCAGCAGCGGCGCGTGGATCGACATCAACAACTCCCGTCGTACGCCGGGCGGGCGCGGGTCGAGGCCGAGGGCGGCGCGCAGACGCGCGGCGAGCGGCTCGAGGACGGCGTTGCCGGGGTGGTTGATGGTGCGCATGGAGCCGGCGACCGGGCGGGCGAGCAGGTCGCTGACCCGGACGGTGTCGTGCTGCCGCTCGCGGCGGTCGAGCTCGGCCACCGACGCGTCGGCGACGGCCTGGACGGCCTCGATCGTCAACGGGGGCAGGGCGGAGCGCCCCGCAGCGGCCAGGACGGTGCGCACGTCGTGGTAGGGCACCGCCGGCGGATCGGGCTTCTCGAGCCCGGGTGGGTGCACCAGCAGGTGATAGGGGTGCAGACCGGCGTAGCGCACGGTCGGGACCAGCGCGGTGCGGGCGCCGGGTGGCAGGCAGGCGACGAGCTGTGCGGTGCCGACGGGCAGGCCGCGGTAGTCGTCGCCGACCGGCTGGCCCACGAACAGGTCCGTGCGGGCCAGCAGCCGCTGCAGCGGGACGACGTCGGCCGCGGTCAGCTCGTGCACCGCCGGCAGCCGGTGGGTGACGACGTCGTCGGCGTCGAGCAGCAGCCGCAGCGACTCCGCCTGGCAGTTGCCGATCACCACGAGCGTGGCCTGGCCCGAGCCGGTCACCGCGCCCACCCGCCGACCCATGCCTCGAGCGTGTGCCGCGGCGCCCACGGGGTGAGCGACCGGTCGACCTCGGGATGGAGGGGGGCCAGCGCGGCACGGCCCCAGCGCTCGGCCCGGCGCCGCAGCCGCAGGTCGGTGAGCGTGCCGACCCCGACGTCCCGGGCGGCGTACCCGTCGGGGCCGTCGAGCCCCCGGAGGGCCGAGACCCAGTCGCCCATCGCCCCGTGGCGCAGGTCGAGCAGCAGCCGTACGTCGTCGCCGACGACGTCGACGAGCCGCGGGTCCTCGCCCACCAGGCGCCGGTGCTCGGCCGACAGCTGCACCCGCGCCGTCGGCACGGACGACCAGAGGCTGTCGACGGTGACCAGCAGCTCGGTCGGAGTCATCACCGGGGCGCACGCCACGACGACGTCGGCCGGGCCGCGCAGCAGCCCGCGCCACCCGGTCCCGGGGGCCGCGACGCGGTCGGCCACGGCGACGGACTCGACGAGCGAGCCGGCGTCGCCGCGCGGGCCGGCGTCGGGGCCGTCGTGCCAGGCGACCGCGTCCGGCCGGTGCGCCAGCAGCCCGCCGCGCACCCAGGACCGGTGCGCGAGGTCCCAGTCCTCGCCGCCGTAGGAGCTGAACGACTCGTCGAAGCCGGCCACCTCGTCCCACCACCAGCGTGAGCACGCGAGCACCGCACCGATCACGAAGCGGTGGCTGGTCTCGTCGGCGTCGAGCAGGTCGCGGCTGGCGACGTAGGCGTCGGCCAGCCAGGCCGGCTCGGGCAGCTCCCGGCGCGAGCCGCCGCCCTCGTCGTACGACGCGTAGCGGCGCCGTCCGACGACCAGGCACTCCGGCAGCCGCGACGGCAGGTCGACCAGGGCCGCGACGCAGTCCGGCTCCGGGGCGGTGTCGGCGTCCAGCAGCACGAGCAGGTCGCCCGTCGTCGCCTCGACCCCGTGGTTGCGGGCCGCCGCGACGCGGAACCCGTGGTCCTCCTGACGCACCAGCCGGACGCCGTCGGGCACCGTCGGCGCGACGGCCGAGCCGTCGTCGGTCACCACGATCTCGTCCGGCACCCGCGTCTGGTGCGCGAGCGCGGCGAGGGTCCGGGCGAGCTCGCGCGGCTGCTCGTAGTGGCTGACCACCACCGAGACCCGCAGGTCGGGCTCGGGGGTGAGCGCCTCGGCGAGGTCCCAGCGGTTGCCGGGGACCGTGCTGCCGAAGGGGGGCGTCATCGGCCCATCATCGGCCCCGCCTCGATCCGTCACCGGTCCCACGTCGTACGCCACCAGGCGAGGTAGCTGCTCGCGACGTCGTCGAGGTGGGGCCGCAGGTCGACCGCGGGGTCGGTCCAGGTCGTCCCCGGACGCTCCAGGGCGTCGGCGACCAGGTCCACGAGCGTGTCGTCGGCGAAGAGCGTGATGCTCCCCTCGCGCAGCGCCGCCATCTCCCGGGCGTAGACGCCGTCGCGCACCAGCGGGCGGCGCCCGGCCGCGAGCCAGGAGTTGAGGCTCCCGGAGGCCGAGACGTTGCGGTGCGCCACGATCGGCACCGCGACGCTGCGCAGCACGTCGGCGACCCGGTGGTCGGGCAGGTGGCCGGTGACCTCGACGGGCACCCCGCGCGCCTCGCCCAGCCGCAGCAGCTCGTCGACCTCGTCCTCGTGGCCGCGCGCCGCTCCCCCCACGACGAGCATCCGTGCCGGGGTGCCGGCCCGACGCAGGGCGCCAGCGGTCCGCAGCACCTGACGGTGTCCCTTGCCCGGGTAGACGAAGCCGAAGATGCCCAGCACCGGCGCCTGGTCGGGCTGCGGCCCGGTCGCTCCGGGCGTGCGCATCACCGGCAACGGGATGACCTCGCCGGACGCGGTCGGCTCGCACCAGCGCTCGACCAGGGCGCGCTCGTGCTCCGAGCTGGTCGCCCAGCCGCGCGCCGCGCGCACCATCCGGGCGTACGCCGCCGCGCGGGCGGGGAACGACGGCCCGTCCGTGGGCTGCGGCACGTCGTGCAGGGTCAGCGTCAGCGGCACGGCCTGCGCGAGCCGCTCGACCTCGTCGGCGGCGAGGCCCGGGTCCGTGGACAGCAGCCGGTCGGTGACGTGGAGGTGGACGGGGCCCCCCGTCCCGGCCGCGGTCGGCAGGTCGCGGACGACCGTCGCCCCGCACGCGTCGGCGAGCTGGGCGGCGTACCGGGAGACGCCGTGGTGGGGGTCGCCCAGGACCAGGTGCGACGGGGCCGGGTCGGTCCGGGCCGTGACGACGTGGGTGAGTGCGTCGAGACGACGCTCGAGTGCCTGGCTCACCCGTACGACGCCACCATGCCGCGGTGCATGACCCGGTCGCCCACGACGCCGGTGTGGTCGGCGCGGTGCAGGACGCACGCGTTGTCCCACACCACGAGGTCCTCGTGCGCCCAGGCGTGGTCGAGGGTGTTGTCCGGACGCGTGGAGTGCTCGAGCAACAGCTGCACGAGCTCGTCGGACGCGGCCTGGTCGAGGCCACTGACCGACGCGCAGCGCGCGGGCGTCGTCAGGTAGAGCGACTCGCGACCGGTGACCGGGTGACGGCGCAGGATCGGGTGGGCGGCCGAGGTCTCGCCGTCGCCCACGGCGTCGAGGTCGACGCCGGTCACGACGTGCGTGATCGTCCGGCCCTCGACCCGGCGACGCAGGTCGTCGGGCAGGGTCTCGGCGGCGCGGTACTGGTTGGTGAACTGGGTCGCGCCGCCGTGCTCGGGCACGGTCACCGCGCGCAGCGCCGTGTAGGCCGGCGGTCGGCTGACGTAGCTGGTGTCGACGTGGAAGGAGCTCCGGGGCGGCGCCTCGGAGTCCCAGCGACCGACGTTGCTGATCACGTTGAGGTCGGGGTAGCCCGCCAGCGGCGTCTCGCCGGCGGTGAAGGTCAGCTCGCCGAACCCTTGGAGGAACGCCAGGAACCGGTCGTCGTCGAGCACCTGGCCGGGCAGCACCGCGACGCCGTGCTCGGCGAGGAGCTCGCGCAGCACCGGCACCAGCGCGGTCGGGTCGTCGGCGACCTGGACGCCGCCGACGCGGACGCCGACCGGGTCGAGGACGGTCAGCTCGGGGATCTGCACGGAGGTCACCTCTCGGGGACGTGGGCGGGGACGAGGACTCGGGACACGGACGAACGGAGCAGGTCGGGCAGCGGGATCCCCGCGGCCTCGGCCATCACCACGACCACCGAGGTCGGGGCGAACGAGCAGTAGAGGGAGGCCTCGAGGAAGTACGGCGTGCCCGCTGGGTCGACCCGGAAGTCGAACAGCCCGTGGTGCCGGCAGCCGAGCGCCTCGTAGGCCAGCCTCGCCGCTCGCTGCACGGGCCCGGTGACCGGGTCGGTCGGGTCGACGATCCAGGCGTGCGCGGCGTCCTTGGCGACCAGGCCGAGCTCGCCGCCGTCGTCGCGGGCCAGCTTGTCGGCGTGGTCGCGCACCGGCTTGGTGGTGGCGTCGACGACGTACTCCTCGAGGGGCAGGCAGACCAGCCCCTCGTCGCCCTCGCCGCCCTGCTCGACGACGGCACAGCGCACCTCGCGGCCGAGCTCGACGTAGGTCTCGACCAGGACGCGGTCGCTGTGCTCGGCGGCCGAGCGCACGGCGGCGTCGTACGACGAGGGCTCGCGCACCAGCGTGACGCCGAGCGAGTTGTCGGCGTCGGCCGGCTTGACGACCACCGGGAGGTCGAGACGCAACGGGTCCCCGGGACGCACCACCTGCGAGGCGGGCACGACAACGCCCGCGGCGGCGACCACCGCCGAGGCCCGTGGCTTGTCGGCACCGAGCGCCATCACCTCGGGCCGGTTGCCGACGTAGGGGATCTCGAGCAGGTCGAGCAGCGCGCGGTACGCCGTCATCCCCGGCCGGCAGAACATCTGCGGCAGGGCGACGTCGACCTCGAGCGCGGCCAGGTGGGTGACCGCCTCGGCCAGCGTGAGGGTCGGCGCGGCCGCGAGGCTCGCGTCGTCGAGGTCGGCGGGGAAGCGCCAGGCGCCGCCGGGCGACACGTGGGCGACGACGTGCTCGTCACGGCCACCGGCGGCCCGGACCGCCGCGAGGCAGCCCCGGGCGTAGAGCCGCGAGACGTCGTCGAGCAGCGGGTCGACGGCCGAGCCGGTGAGGTGGAGGTAGCGGGTCATCAGTCGCCGCCCGGCTCGACGAGCTTGCCGATGTTGACGTCGACCTTCGTCCACGGCCGGCCGGTCCGGAGGTTCTGCCAGAGCAGCGACGGCAGGTGCAGGTGGTGCAGGGCCAGGAACGGCAGCGGGTCGCGGCCGTCGAGGACGGCCTCGGTGCCGCGGGCGATCGTCCGCAGCCGCCCAGGGGCGGTGGCCGGGTGGCGCAGCGCCTGCCAGAGCTCGTGGTGCAGCCAGTACGTCGGCCTCCCGCCGACCGGTGGCGCGACCGGCTCCGCGTCGTCGTCGAGGTAGGCCGCCGCGACCTCGGGACGCCCGGCCAGCAGGGTGATCGCCGAGTGCGTGCGCGGGTTGCACTCGATGGCGCGCACGACGCCGTCGGCGTCCTCCATGAAGTCGAACGACACCTGCCCGGTCAGGTCGTACGCCGCCACGAAGGCTTCCACCCAGGCGCGGATCGCGGGGTGCTCGACCTGCTCGTAGGTCAGCTGCCAGGCCGAGGAGCGGCAGCACGCCCATACCTGCACGCGGCCGGCGCGGGCGGTGCCGTGGGTGCACCACTCGGTGCCGACGAGCAGCTCCTGCAGGATCCAGGGCTGCTCGGGCGAGATGGGCAGGTCGGCGACGAACGCGGCGGTCTCGGCGGGCGTGGGGCGAGGCAGCGGCGTGAGGTCGAGGCGGCGCACGGGGTCGTAGGGGATGCTCTTGAGGACCCACGGACCCGGGTGGCTCGCGAAGTCGAAGTCCAGCACCTGCTGGGGATCGGTGATCCGGTGGGTGGCCGGGACCGGGAGGTCGATGGCGGCGGCCATCTCGGCGAAGGCGTGCTTGTCGTCGACGCGGCGCAGGGTGTCGGTGTCGAGGTGGACGACCTCGCAGTGCTCCTCGAGCCGCTCGGCGGCCTGCGCCTCCGGCAGGCTCGATGCCGGGCTGGATACGGGCACCCACACGTCGACGCCCTCGTCCTCGACGATCCGCAGCAGGGCGTCGGCGTAGTCCGGCGATGTCGGGTCGGGCACGACGTGGAACGCGTCGACGGCGTTCGAGAAGCGGTGCCCGGTGAGCCGGTAGCGCGCGGTCTCGACCAGCACCACGCGGTGCCCGGCGGCGTGGAACAGCCGGGCCAGCACCAGTGCCTTGGTCATCTTGCCGCCGCTGATCAGCACCGTCTGCCGCGCCGACGTCGACGTCGATGCCGACGTCGGTCGAGGTGCGAGCGGGCGAGCCCCGAGACCACGTCGCACCACCGCCACCCCGACCAGCGTCAGGTTGAGCGGCAGCGTCGCCTCGAGCAGTGCGATCGTCGCCACGGTCTTGAGGGCGAGTCGGCCCTTCGCTGCGGTGGCTTCGAGGCTCGTCGCCGGGGCTCCTCGCACCTCAGCCGACGTCTGGTCGCTCACGCGACCCGCCGGATCAGCGTCACGCCGTCGCGCAGCGGCAGCAGCACCTGCTCGACGCGGTCGTCGGCGGCGACGCGCGCGTTGAAGTCGGCGATCGCGGCACCGGGGGGCGTCGGGGTCCCGGACGCCGGCGCCCACGGCTCGCCCTGCAGCAACGTGTTGTCGACGACGACCACCCCGTCCGGGGCCAGCAGGTCGAGGTCAAGCAGGCGGTCGAGGTAGGCGGCGTACCCGGCCTTGTCGGCGTCGAGGAAGACCAGGTCGAAGCTCTCGCCGTCCAGGGCCAGCCGGTAGAGGGTCTCGGCAGCCGGCCCGACACGGACGTCGACGACCGCCCCTCGTGACGAGGCTGCGAAGGCCTCCCGCGCGATCGCGACCGCGCGCTCGTCGACCTCGCAGGCGACGAGTCGGGAGCCGTCGGGCATGGCCTCGGCCATCGCGAGGGCCGAGTAGCCGGTGAACATGCCGATCTCGAGCACCCGCCGCGCCCCGGTCACCGCCACCAGCATCCGCAGGAAGGCGCCCTCGACGTGACCCGACAGCATCTCCTGCTCGAGCGGACCGTCGCCCCACGGCTCGGCGCGGGTCCGCTCCTCGAGCGCCACCAGCGCCGGCGAGGCCGGCGACGTGCACCGTGCGACGTAGTCGTCGAGCCCGGCCACGAGCGAATGCGCCCGGGCGAGGTCGGCGAGCACGTCGGGGTCCACGGTGCCGCCGTCGAGCCGCCCCACGACCGAGGCGAGCAGCTCGGCGGCGATCCCGACCGGGGTGACCGGGCGGGCCGCCGTCGGCCCGTCCGTCACGACTCCCGGGCCGTGTACTGGTCGACGCCCTCGCCGCCGCGCGGATAGCCCGCGCAGACCCTCTTGTGCTCGGCGAGGACCCGCACGAGGTCGGCGACGGTGAGGTCGTTGACGAAGTGGCAGGTGCCGATGGGCCTCGGCACGGCGGCCCGCAGCAGCCCGTCGCGCGTCTGCATGATCGACGGCGTCGCCCGCTCGATCAGCTCGGGCGTGAAGTAGGGGCTGTCGATGGCCAGACCCACCGCGCTGAACAGCCCGAGCACCCGGTCGCGCTCCGCGAGCGTGATGTGGCCCAGGTGCTCGGCGAGCGTCGCGGAGAACGCCATGTCGACACTGATCGCGTGGCCGTGGAAGAGCGGCGGGTCGGGGGTCAGCTCGAGCGTCGGGCTCCACGTGTGGCCGTAGGCGATGACCCGGTCGAGGTCGAGCTCGTGCAGGTTGGGCACCTCGAGCTCGAGCATGGTGTGGATCGCGTCGTAGGTGATCCGGTCGGCGACCTCGCGCAGGTGCTCGGACCCCTCGGCGTGGCCGAACGCGGTGTGCAGCAGGTCGTCGGCGTACTTCTCGAGGGCCTCGAAGATCCCGAGGTTGGAGACCACCGCGATCTTGATGATCTCGGCGATCCCGTTGCGCACCTGGTCGATCGGCAGCGTGCGCAGCAGCGAGAAGTCCAGGAAGACCTGCTTCGAGGCGTGGTAGGCGCCGAGGCGGTTCTTGTGCTTGCCGTGGTTGGCGCCGACCTTGATCGACACGCTCGCGTCGATGAGCCCGATGAGGGTCGTCGGGATGCGCACGTAGTCGGTGGTCCGCTTGTACGTCGCGCACGCGAAGCCGGCCACGTCGGTGGTCAGGCCACCGCCGACGACGAGCACCCGCTCCTTGCGGTTGAGCCCGAACTCGGCGAAGGCGTCGACGATCCTCTCCAACGTGCGCAGGGACTTCGCCGTCTCGGCGATGCGCACCGGCACCACCGTGAGCTCGATGCCGTACGCCGCGAAGTAGGCCTCGGCGGCCGCGCCGTGCAGCCGCAGCACGTTCTCGTCGATCACCATGAGGCACCGGCCCTGCGCCCCGAAGGCCCGCGCCAGGTCGGGGTTGGCGTCGTCGAAGACGCCGGCGACGTACTCGAGCGTGTAGTCGATCTTCTCGTAGGCCTCGACGTGGAAGGCCGTCTCGGTGGCCGTCAGGCGGGCTGCGGGCGCGGTCTGCACCGACTGCGGAGTCTGGGTCGTCGTCACTGGCGCAGGTCCGCGAGGTCGACGCTGTCGACGCGACGGGTGTCACCGAAGTCCTGCCCGGTCGTGTTGCCGTTGGGGAAGGCGACGACCTTGACACCGGCCGCCTTGGCCGACTGGACCCCGCCGAGGTTGTCCTCGATCGCGACGACGTCGGAGGCGTCCTCGCCGAGCTGCTGCAGCGCGAAGGTGTAGGCCTCGGCGTCGGGCTTGCGGGCGGCGACCTTGGACTGGTCGACGACGACGTCGAACTGGTCGAACGGCACGGTGTCGCCCAGCGCGTCGCTCAGCGCCGCGAGGTTGTCGGCGGAGGTGGTGGTGACCAGACCGACCTTGAGGCCCTGCTCCTTCGCCGCGCGGAAGGTCTCGGCGACCCCGTCGCGCGCGGTGATGGTCGAGGAGCGCAACGTCTCCTGGTAGATCCGCGACTTGGTCGCGTGCACGGCCGCGGCGTCGACGGTCTCGCCGCGCGCCTCGGCGTACGCCGCGACGCGGTCCTGGCCGCCGTTGGAGCCGAGCAGGCCGGCGTACTCCTGCTGGTCCCAGTCCCAGTCGAGCCCGTGCTCCTTGAAGGCCTGGTTGAACGAGTCGCGCTGGATCTCGGAGGTGTCGGCGAGGGTGCTGATCGAGCCGAAGAGGAGGGCGGTCATGGGTGGTCCGTTCCGCGCGTCGTCGCGCTGCATGGGGTGCAGGGACTGCCGCGGCTGCAGGGGGCTGCCGGGGCAGGGAGCCGGGCGTGAGGACTCGCCCTGGCAGCGCGTGCGGGATGGCCGGTGGTCACTCGACGCGTGGCCTCGAAGGCTGTCAGCCCCCTCCACCGGAGGGGTTCACCCCTGTGGTGCCAGAGCCCGACCCGAACGGGTGACCGGTGGGTGTCGCTCGGCCGGGCGCCGCCCGGGACCGGATGACACGACCTAGGGTGGGCTCCCCGACGGAGGGAGCACCGCCATGGAGGTCGTCCACACCGCCATCGCCATCGTCCTGGTGGTGGGTCTGATCATCTGGGTCAAGGTCGACCCCGTCATCTCGTTGGTGATCGCCTCGCTCTACCTCGGACTGGCGGCCGGGGTCGGGCTCGCCGACACGATCACGGCCATCACCGAGGGCTTCGGGTCGATCATGGCCGAGGTCGGCCTGCTGATCGGGTTCGGTGTGCTGATCGGGGCGCTGCTGCACTCCCTCGGCACCTTCCGCAAGCTCGTGGGCGTGCTGCTGCGGGCGCTGGGGGCCAAGCGGCTCCCGTACGCCCTCACCGCGGCGCTCTCCACCGTCTTCCCCTCGATCTACGTCGACGTGCAGGTCGTCCTGGCGGCCCCCATCGCCCGCTCCTCCGCGCCCCACGTCGGCCCGCGCGGGCTCGCCCACCTGGCCGGAGCCGTGGGCACCGGCATCTTCGCCGGCTACGTCTTCGTGGTCCCCGGGCTGGCTGCGGTCTCGATCGCCGGCCTCCTCGACGTCCCGCTCGGCACCTGGATGCTCTACGGGATCGTGCTCGGCCCCCTGACCGCACTGGTCACGACGTTCGTCTTCGGGTTGATGCTGCGCGCCGGCTGGTGGAACCCCGAGACCGACGAGGCCGAGGACGACCCGCTCGCGACGGCGAGCGACCTCGAGGCCGGTACCGCGGGGACCGGTCCCGACGAGGACGACAACCTGAGCGACGTCGACGTCCCCCTGCCCGTCTCGCTGCTGCCGATCCTGGTGCCGCTGCTGATGATCGCGTTCGGCGCCGTCGCCGACGTGGCGGGGTTCTCCAACTCCGTCATCGCGTTCGTGGGCGACGCCAACGTGGCGCTGTTCGTCGGCCTGCTCGGCGCCTACGCCCTCGCCCGCGGCGCCAGCGGTCTCGAGCGCACCGAGAAGGCCCTCAAGACGGGCTTCCACACCACCGGCGAGATCCTCCTGATCACCGGCATCGGCGGCTCGCTCGGCGCGGTCATCGAGGCCACGGGCCTCGACGGCACGCTGGCCGGCCTGTTCTCGGCCAGCGAGGGGGCGGCCGTGGTCACGAGCATCCTGCTCGCCTGGGTCATCGCCGCCGTGCTCCACCTGGCCATCGGCTCGGTCTCGGTCGCGGCCATCACCGCCGCCGGCATCATCGCCCCGGCGCTCGGCTCGATCGACGTCGCCCCGATCGCCGTGGGCCTGGCCATCGCCTCGGGGTCGATGTTCTCCCTGACGGTGAACTCCAACTTCTTCTGGATGTTCAAGTCGCTGATGGGCGTCACCACCAAGGGCGCGCTCAAGTCGATGACGACGGTGACCGCCATCGCGTCGCTGGTCTCGTTGCCGCCGGTGCTGTTGATCGCCCTGGTGGCCTGACGCCGCCGAGCCGGATTCCGATGGTTGCTCGTCGTCGACCAGGAGAGGTTGCCCGTGCCGGGGTTCCCTGCTGCGGAGCCGGGTCGCCCCGCGCACGGGTAGCGCGTGACGGAGGTCAGGGCTCTCGGCACTCGTACGACGCGGTGAACGCTCGACGTCACGCGATGATCGAGGCCTGCCGACCGAGGGGCTTGCGCAGGTCAACCACCTGGGACCGCGCGTCCGAGATGGCCCCACACACGAGGTTCCGCAGGCCCTCGACCGGCAGACTCAGGCGCGCGTCCTGAACGTCAGGGTCGCAGCAGCAATCGTGTGAGCCCACGGCGACCTCCACGTCAGAGGTTGTGCATTTAGTCGAACACCTGTACTATGATTGGACTGCACGCGATCAGCTCCCTCTCGGTCCCGGACACTTCGGCGGGTGCGTGCCTCGTCCTCAGCCTCCTTGGGCTCGCCGGTCCCCGAGCAGTCCCTCTTGCAGAGGTCCCGGTGGTCCCACTCCCCGGGCAGCACCCGCCGACCCCCGTCTCGGGGTCCCTGCTGCCTGGAGTCGTCCCGTGTCGTTCTCGTCGT